>NZ_CP094494.1:636193-954290 GCF_022810765.1 Winogradskyella sp. MH6
TGGACATGCGGCAGTGGCTATTTTGAGGCTAATGCTTTTGGCTCTACTGGCCCTGCTGATGATTACCTTATAAGTCCATCATTTGATATGGATGCTCAAACTGGAGAGATTTTGAGTTTTAATAGCTCCACGTCGTTTGCAGATGTTACAAGTCCACAAATTGAGTTATTGTATACCACAAACTATACCGGAGACCCTTCTACAACCACTTGGGTTGATACACTAAGTCCTACTTGGCCAGCTAATGACTCTAGCGGAAACTCTGGTAATATTGACATATCTGGTATTTCTGGTACTGCGGTACACTTTGCATTCCGCTATACCTCAACAGGTACTGGTGGCGGAACTACAGAAGCTTGGAGAATCGAAGATTTTGATATTACAACAGCATCTACACCAAGCATTACACTTTCAGAAAGTACACTTTCAGGTTTTGACTATGCTGATGGTAGTGGTCCTTCAGCAGAACAAACATTTACAGCCGAAGGTAGTAGTTTAACCACAGACATTACTATAACAGCACCTGCAGATTTTGAAGTTTCTACAACATCTGGTTCTGGTTTTGGTTCATCTGTAACACTTACAGAAACTGCCGGAACCGTAACAACAACTACGATCTATGTGCGTTTAGCTTCTGGCTTGTCTGTTAACACATACAGTGGTACTCTATCTGCAACTAGTACAGGTGCAACACAGCAAGACATTAGTTTAAGCGGTGACGTCACTTTTGTTTCTTGTGCAGGAACTTCAACAGCTTTTCCTTTTAATGGTGTAAGTGGCAACACCAACTTAGAACACGATAGTGGTAACCCTCCAGGAAATAGTGGTGAAGCTTGTGGAACTAATTATTTAATTTATTACAATAGCGCACCTAGCACAGATGGTAGTGGAAATTACTTGAGATCTAACGCTGTTGACGGCTTAATTGAGAGTTCTGATTGGGGTGGAGAAGGAAATTTTGAAACTTTTGCTATTGATGTCTCTGGAGAAACTTCTATAGATATCGAAACTTTTGGAAGTACAGTTGGAGACCCATTTAATGCTGGTGGTGAACAATTCCAATGGTGGTATAAATTAGACGGAGGTTCAGCAACTAACTTAGGCTCTGTATTTGACAGTAGTTATCAAGGTTCTCTAGCAGTAGGTCCGACAACTATAGATGTAACAGGTGTTAACGAGATTATAGTAGGCTTTACATTTAGTTTCAATGGTTCAGGTGGTTTTGAAGATGCAGATGTCACCGTAACTACAACACCTACTGTATTTACTTATAATGGTAGTTGGTCACCGAGCGATCCTAATGGCAGTGCTACTGTTAATGACAATATTGTTGTAGACTCTGGCGATGCTGTTATTTCTACTAATACCGATATAAGTATGGTTACAGTAAACCCTGGAGCAAGTCTAACTATAAATACTGGTGTAACCTTAACAGCGAACTCTACTACTCTAGAATCTGTATCAAACTCATACTCAAGTTTGATTATTGAGGGTACTGGTAGTCTTACAGGTAGTGTAAGTTATGCAAGAGCTGTTAATTCGTATACCAATGACGCAACCAACAACGATAACGACTTAATATCTGCACCTGTTACAGGCCAAGCTTTTGGAAGTTTTGACAGTGCAAATACTAATTTACTTGCATCTGGTTCTGTAAGAGCTTTTGCTCCTTTTAATAACAATACTGATGTTTATGAAAATTATGATGCCACAACAAATGCAGCAACAACATTAGATGCCGCTACAGGGTACAGAGCTGCTACTACTGATGGAGCAACTTTAACCTTTACCGGAACCGTAAACACTGGTGATGTACTTAAGAATATAACTATAGGTACAGGTGCTTCGTATGCTGAATGGAACTTGATAGGAAATCCTTATCCTTCTTACATTGATGTAGAAGCATTCTTAACCCATGTTGTAAGCACTCAAACTTCTGGAGAAAGAAATATTGATTTATTAGACGCTTTATCTGGTATTTATGGTTATGATGGTGATGCATCTGACGGCTGGGACATTATTACATTAGCAAACGATGCTGGGCGTTACTTAGCACCTGGACAAGGATTCTTTGTAGCCGCAAGTGGTAACGGTACTTTAATTGCTGACCATGATATAGAGTTTACGGCTGCTATGAGAACGACAGGTACTTCTGATGATTTTATTGCCGGAAGAAATAATAACCCTTTAACTTTTATTGAGTTAAAAGCCTATACAGCTAACAATGATTACAGTACAGAATTCTATTTTGATGCTGATGCTAGCCAAGGCCTTGATCCAGGTTACGATGCTGTAATTTGGGGTGGTTCTGCACCAAGTTTTGCACTTTACTCACACCTAGTTCAAGATAATACAGGACTTCCTATTGCTTTACAAGCATTAAGTGATACAGACTATAATAATGTTATTATTCCACTTGGCGTAAATGCAAATATGAGTGAGCAGTTAACATTCAGTATTGTTGAAAATACTTTACCAGCTTCTATTGAAGTGTATTTAGATGATACATTAACTAGCACATCTACATTATTAAATGCCTCGGATTATGTATTAACACCATCTGAGGATTTAAATGGAACCGGACGTTTTTATTTAAGATTTTCAAATAGTGCGCTGTCAATTACAAATACTGTTTTTGAAGGTGTTTCTATTTATACACATCAGTCTAACAAAACTGTTACTATTGCAGGTCAGTTAACCGAAGGTACTTCTGCTAATGTTTATGATATACAAGGACGTGTAGTTGCTTCTAAAGCACTTGCCTCTAACACAACATTACAGACCATTGATGTTAGCAATTTAAATACAGGTGTATATATTGTAAAACTTGCTAATGGCAATACGGTTAAGACTCAGAAAATTATTCTGAAATAAAATAACCTTAAAAATATTAACGTAAGTATATGGAATTTGTAAGGTTTTTTAACTTTATTTTATATATTAGACAAATAATTGGTTAAAAAGCCTTACTTATGTAGTTTAAATAAAAAATCAATTTTTATTTTATCCATTGTTAAATACATTATTTTGAATTAAACCCTCGTCATGAAGAAAGACAACCATACAGACAAAATCACTCGTAAAGACGCCATAAAAAAAATGGGTAAGTATGCGGCATTAACCGCTGTAGGAACTTTTGTGATTTTAAATCCCCTTAAAGCACAAACATCTTCTCCTCCAGATCCAGGAGGAAATCCTCTTATATAAGGTTAATCTCAAATCGCTTTGAATAACAACTTAGCACCGACATACCAACGGTTGTTTGGTTCTTATTGGGTACTTTGGTATGAAACATCTAATAGTTATAGTGTTGTAGATGATGATTTTAAACATCTTCTATACGACTACTTAGAATGTGTTTCGTTTGATGCATTCAAATCTAAAATAGCGCGTGTTGATTCAAGTTTAGATGCTGATACAATTGCTAAAAACTTACAATCCTATTTAGAACAATGTAATGCAGAGCATGGTTCTGATGAATTACTTAGTACAGACTTTATAGTTTCTAAACGTAAGATTTCAAAGCAGTACGTCTTTAAGGATAAAGCATTTCAAGTTAATTTCGACTCTGATTTAATAAAAAAAACCATTCATCCCAGTATTGCACATTTAGAAACAGAAAACAACGTTTCTCCAAGTGTTATTTTCGACATTTATATAGAAAGCGATCAACTTTGCTTATTTAAAAATGAAGTACTGGTAAGAATAGTACCTAAGCAAAATTACCACTTCATACAAGGTAAGTTTGCCATGGAACTTCTTTCTTTTATTCACGATAACGAAGAATCGGATTGGCTGGGCACTTTTCATGGTTCAACCATATCGGATGGCGAAAACTCAATTTTATTCGTTGGTGCATCTGGTAAAGGAAAAAGTACCTTATGCGCCTTATTGACCGCTAAAGGTTTTGAATTAGTTGCTGATGATGTCTCTCCCATGCTTGCTGCAGATTCTCATATTTACCATAACCCTTCGGCAATATCCATAAAAAAAGGTGCATTTAGTTTATTGAGACCACTGGTTAATGGTTTTGATGAGCTTCCAGATACGGTTTTTAACAAGACGAAAGGAGTGATTAAATACCTACCTTGCAAAACTCCTAATAAAAATCATTACCCTTGCCGCGCAATTATTATGGTAAACTATACTAAAGATAGCGACACCACACTTGAATTGCGTTCTATAAAGGAGGCATTAGAAACCCTAATCCCTGAGTCTTGGCTTTCACCAGATCCTCTGCATGCTAAGTCGTTTTTAGATTGGTTATCTAAAACACCTCTTTATCAATTAACCTATAGTGATACAGAGAGTGTTACTGAAGAAATAACTAAATGCTTTAATCGGTTTAAGAACCATTAATTATATTTAGTGCAGACATATGCTTCCTAATGGGTAACCTTGCCACGACATATCAAAATATAGCAGACATCCTGAGCTACACGTCTTCTAAAGACACATTAGAAAAAACGCTTAGCGGCAAAGCATTTAATTGGGATAACATTGTGATTGAAGGCAGCAAACACCTTGTGCTTCCGGCAATTTATTGTCGTTTAAAGTCTAAACAGCTTACCCATCTTTTACCCGAAGAGCTAGATACTTATCTAAAAGAAATTACTGCGCTCAATGAGCATAGAAATCTCCAAATATTACATCAAGTAAACACGCTCTCCGCGTTATTGAAGACTCATGAAATAGATCATGTATTTTTAAAAGGGGCTGCTTTAATTTCTGGTGACTATTATGATGACATAGCAGAACGCATGCTGGGTGATATTGATATCTTAATATCTAATGACCAGCTTGATTTAGCTTTTCAGTTATTAAAAGATAACAGCTACTATCCTATTGAACAGACCTTAGGTAATGATTTTTTTGAGCATAAGCATTTACCAAGATTAAAAACCGACAGCTATATATGTGCTGTTGAATTGCATAGAAAACTCTTCGTATCATACAAAGAAGATACCTTGAGCAACACGAATATACTGGCTTCTAAACAGACTATTAATCATATTGCTTTGCCGTCTCCAAAACACTTGATGCTTCACAATATCCTTAACTATCAGGTTAATGATAAAGGCAGCCTATACAATAGCATAAATTTTAGATCTGCTTATGACAGTGTGGTTCTGAACAATAAAGATCATGTGATTCTGGGTACAACTACTAAAGTCATAAGAAAGTACTTTAGCATACTAGGTCTGTTTTTTGAAGATTTTCCTAAAACCTATAAGACTGCAAATTTTACAACCTGGTTTTATAGCTATAAATTGAAGCATCTCAGTTTTTATAGAATATGGAATAAGATTTTAAAACTTACTGATTTTTTATGGACAATTATGGGAAGAATCCCATATTTTATAAAAAATAAAGATTACAGAACTGCTTTATTAAAAGACAGAAGTCGAATTATTAAGTATATTAGGTCTGTTTTGAAAAACACTTAATTATATATTTATATCAAAAAATAAATTACTTTGTGTCTTTATTTGTTTTATAAGCCATAAAGTTTAACTTTGAATTTTAAATAAAAATTTTTTATGAGAAAATTACTTTTACTAACAACCCTTTTAACTTTAACATTCAATTCCTATAGCCAGTCTGATTCTGCTGAATGGTTTGGAAGTGTTGGTCTTAATGCTGTTAACAGTGCCGGAACACAATCTCCTGTAAATGGAATGACAGATTGGGCCACTAATCTACCTATTTCTTTAGGTATAGAAGTGGGATGGACTTCAGGCTTATCAATTGAGCAGGCCTTTACCTTAAATTCATTTGCTAAAGGTGATAAGATAGACGGTGTAGAACTTCAAGATGACTATACCTATTACTCATTTGATACACACGCTAAGTACTATTTTGGTAAACATATTTTCCCATCTGCTGATTGGATTGACTTTTATGGTAACGCAGGTGTTGGTTTCTTTTCTGTAGATGAAACAAACATTTCTCTAAACCTTGGTGGTGGTGTATTATTTTGGTTAAACAGAAGACAAACATTTGGGATAAGAGCACAAGTTATTGGTAAATTTGCAATGGATCATGCTAAAAGTGGATTAGACAACAACCATTACCAAACACATATACAAGCTGTATTTGCTTTATGGTAATTTTCAAATACAAATAGAAATAAAAAAGTCTCTTTATTGAAAGAGACTTTTTTTTGTACCCATATTGAGATATTAGCTCTCTATCTTTAATAATTCATCAAAGTACTTAATAGTACTTTCTAGTCCTTTTCTTAAGTTTATTTTCGGCTCCCAACCACCTAGCTCTTTTTTAGCTAAACTTATATCTGGCTGACGTTGCATTGGATCATCCTCTGGAAGTGGCAAGTATGTTATCTTAGATTTTGAACCTGTGAGGTCAATAATTTCATCCGCTAACTGGAGCATGGTAAACTCTTTTGGGTTACCAATATTTACTGGCCCTATAAAACTATCGGGAGTATTCATCATCCTAAAAGTTCCTTCAATTAAATCATCTACATATTGAAAACTTCTGGTTTGGGTACCATCACCAAAAATTGTGATATCATCACCCTTTAAAGCTTGTACAATAAAATTAGATACCACTCTACCATCTTGTGGATGCATTCTTGGGCCGTAGGTATTAAAAATACGTATGATCTTAATCTTTACTTTATTCTCTTTATGGTAATCCATAAATAACGTTTCTGCACAGCGCTTACCCTCATCATAACATGAACGTAGACCTATAGGGTTGACATTTCCCCAATAACTTTCTGGTTGTGGGTGTACCGTAGGATCACCGTAGACCTCACTTGTAGACGCCTGCAATATTTTAGCCTTAACGCGTTTGGCCAATCCTAACATGTTAATCGCTCCCATTACAGAAGTCTTGGTTGTTTTTATAGGATTATACTGATAGTGTACAGGAGATGCCGGACAAGCAAAATTGTATATTTCATCTACCTCTGCCATAAAGGGATTGGTAATATCGTGTCTTACCAATTCAAAGTAATGATGGTCCATTAAATGCTCTATATTACGCTTAGACCCTGTAAAATAATTATCTAGGCAGATTACCTCATTTCCTTCATTTAAAAGACGCTCACATAGATGTGAGCCCACAAATCCCGCTCCACCTGTTACTAATATTCTTTTCATGTGTAATTTATCGTTACTTATACTTCAAAAATAATGCTTATTTCTTAGTCTTTAGTATCCTGCAAAATTAAAGTTCAACATTTGCCTTATGTATCTATATAAGTCTGGGAATTTGGTTTTAAACTCCTCTGGTGTTTCCATAAAATTTTCTAGCAGTACAGCAAAAAATTCAAACTTATTGGTATAAGCATAGGCTCTAAAATATTTTGATGCCGTTAAATCATCTCTAACCATTTTATGCTCTTGCAAATACGCAGCCAATGTATTGAAGCCATTTTTAAAAATTTCACTACTAACATCGTTTTCTTTAAAAGCATTTAAATGTATGGCGTGGCCAAACTCATGAATCCCTAAGTTTAAATTATCATCACCGATATCATAGCCTTTTTTAAAATCTTCCCAAGAAAAAACAATCGCCTTTAACTGCGGATTCGTTTCCCCTTTGTGGTAGGTTTCATTGAGTTTTGAGTAATACGATTTTGGGTAAATTATGACTTTATCTAGCAATTCAATACGATAATTTCTAAACCCAAATGTTAACATTACAGCAGTAGCAGAAATTAATGTTCTCATCTCATCATCTACCTTTAAACCTTCTCTACCGATAAATTCCTTGCTATTAATAAATATTGCTAATCGATGTCTAAAAATAGCTTGTTCTTCTTTTTTTAGTTTGTTATAAAAACTAAACTGCTGCTCTAGTATAGATTGCTGACGGTTTGATAGTTCTTTTTTAAACAACATTGTATTTAAAAAGAAGGGTTTGTGATATTTTGAAGCATAGATAGATTCAAAAAACGCATAAAACTTGGACAGCACTATAGTGGCCATACCGACAAAAAAAATGATTAACATCACCAGCTTAAACGTTGGGCTTATCTCAGGGTTTTGGGTGTCTTGAACGTAGATTAAGATCATTGCCTAAATATAGAAAGAAATACGCAAGCGGAGCTCTAAACATTTACAGAAAACACTACCTGAACATTATTTTGCCTATCAAAATCAAATATCCTGTGGTTATTTGGTGAAGGTATCCGCTCAAGCGAACTTGACTAGATAGTCTAACCCCTTTAACAAAGCGGTTCTCAACTGATTGCTATCGCATCCTTTGCGCTCCGCTTTGAACATACTCAACAAAGCGGTTCTCAACGGATTGCTGCGCATCCTTTTGCGCTCCGCTTTGAACATACTTCAAACGAAAAAACGCTCAAGCAAGCTTGGCGTTTTTTCTTATTGAAGTATGTATTCGTGACCTCGAGAGGATTCGAACCTCCAACCCTCAGAGCCGAAATCTGATATTCTATCCAGTTGAACTACGAGGCCTTGTGATGAATGAGACCTTTCGACTGCGCTCAAGGTGACAACACAACACATATTATAAATTAAGACAGCTTAGCTTTTACAATCGTAGAAATTGTTTTGCCGTCTGCTTTACCTGCTAATTCTTTACTGACAATACCCATAACCTTTCCCATATCTTTCATGCCTTCTGCTCCTATACTTTCTATAGTCGACACCACTACTTTTTCAATTTCTTCTTCGCTTAAAGCTTCTGGTAAAAATTGACTTATCACTTCTGCCTGGTCTAACTCTGGTTGCGCCAAATCATCTCTTCCTTGTTCATGAAAAATGGCAGCACTATCTTTACGTTGCTTCACCATTTTAGACAAGATTTTAATCTCTTGTTCTTCGGTTAACTCATCAGTTCCGGCCGATGCTGTTTTGGCTAATAAAATTTCAGATTTTACAGCTCTTAAAGCTGCTAAAGCTGTTTGATTCTTTTCTTTCATAGCTGCCTTCATCGCAGTCATTACGTTATCTTGTAAACTCATAATATCCTTAATCTATTAGAAGTGCGAAGATACTAAAAAAGTTAGGTTTCTTTATGATATGGAAACTTTGAAAAAACAAAAAGCCCAAAAAGTTTGAGGGTACTTTTTGGGCTCGACGCTGGTGTGATAACACTAAACTGAATTGCTATTAATCTACGTTATCGTGTAAGAATGAATTATTGCTTCTTAACTGAATATCGTCATTATCATCTGTACCTACAGATAGTCTTGAAGCATTGGTTTCTGAAGAATGCTGTGCATCTTCTAAGTTAACACCTTGTCTTTTGTAAGCAGGCTCTTTTTCTATTTCGTCAATTTTAGCCGTATTGAACTTATAATTAAACTCTTTCATGTGCTTTCTGCGCTCATCTGCACGTGCTTTAATTAAATCTGAAATCGGACTGTTCATTGGGTCGATATCATCCTCTGAAATCTCATCGGCTTCTTCAACAGGAAGTACTTTCTTTTCAAAAACAATCTCTTCTTTTACCTCAGTTTCTACTTTAGTGTTCATCGATGACTCATACGTTTCTACATCGTCTAATGCATAGCGCTTCTCCCCTTTTTCATTAACTTCTGTTACCGAAATTATTTCAACAGGCTCATTAACATCAATATCTTTTACATCTTCATCTAAACTGAAGAACATCATTTCTTCTCCAGATTCTGGTTCCTCTACGGTTTCTGGTTCATTGTTAGATAAAGGCAAATCAAACGTTAATGTAATCTGCTCTTCTTTCTCTTCAATGATAGTTTCCGCTTTATTTTCAATTGGTGTAATGATAAATTCCTCTGGCTCTACATTTAATTCTGCCTTAGTGTCTAAGACTTCATCATATACCACATCCATGTTTCTCAATAAATCTGTCGTAGGAATTAAATCCATATCATGCTTTGCTGATGTTTCTGTGTCGTTTTCATCTATAAGCGTATGACGCACTATTGGATCTTCCTTCTTTTCTTCTAAAAAGATATCTGGAGTAATGATTGCTGGTTCTTTTTCTTGCGTACTTACTTCTTCAATGACCTCTTCCTCTAAAGCATGAATTACTTTTTTAGTTTCGGTATTAGAAATTTCGTTTTGCTGATCGATATCAAAACCTGTTGCAATAATTGTTACCGCAATAGATTCTTGTAATGACTCATCTTCACCAACACCCATAATAATGTTAGCTCCATGACCTGCTTCATTTTGAATATGGTCGTTAATCTCACCAATCTCGTCGATTGTAATTTCCTGAGAACCCGAAACGATAAGCAACAATACGTTTTTGGCACCAGTAATTTTATTATCGTTTAACAGTGGTGAATCTAGAGCTTTCATAATAGCTTCTTGCGCTCTGGTCTGACCAGAAGCTGTAGCCGATCCCATAATGGCTGTTCCGCTATTGCTTAATACTGTTTTAGCATCGCGTAAATCGATGTTTTGCGTATAGTGATGTGTTATAACTTCTGCTATACCTCTAGATGCCGTTGATAAGACTTCATCTGCTTTAGAGAAACCTGCTTTAAATCCAAGGTTACCATAAACCTCGCGTAGCTTATTGTTATTGATTACAACTAAAGAATCTACATGCTCTCTAAGGTTTTCTACACCACGTTGCGCTTGCTCGTTACGCATCTTACCTTCAAACTGAAACGGCATCGTAACAATACCAACGGTAAGAATGTCTAATTCCTTAGCCATTTTTGCGATGATTGGTGCAGCACCAGTACCTGTACCACCTCCCATTCCGGCAGTGATAAATATCATTTTGGTATTGGTATCTAACATTCTACGAATGTCTTCTAAGCTTTCTACTGCTGCTTGTTCACCAACATCTGGGTTAGCACCAGCACCTAATCCTTCGGTTAAGTTAACTCCTAATTGTATTTTATTTGGAACACCACTACTTTGAAGCGCTTGCGCATCTGTATTACAGATTACAAAATCTACTCCTTTAATACCTTGTTGAAACATGTGATTAATGGCATTGCTACCACCTCCACCAACACCAATAACCTTTATAACGTTAGATTGATGTTTTGGTAAATCGAATGCGATGTTTCCAAATTCGTTGCTACTACTCATATTTTTTGAGATTATGGGATTTTATATATGTCTTAATTAATTTCATTTTTTTGTTATATAATGATTATTTAAATCGTCATATTACATTTCTTGTTGCCCTCGCCTCAGCGCTGGCTCTTCGTTAAAATTGTCCACTGGACAATTTCTTTACACTCAGCCCTACTCTGCGTTGTCTAAAAACTCTTTTACACGCTCTGTTAACTTATCTAAAAATGAACGGCGTTCTTTTTTAGGTGCTTCAGTGACGATGTTTTCTTGCGTTTCGGCAATTGTTTCTTCTCCTTCAGTTTCAAGAACCGCTTCTTCTACTTGCTCAGCTTTTTTTCGGTCTTGACGTTTAAGACCATCCATTACTAAACCAACTGCTGTAGCAAATAAAGGGCTAGCAATATCTTCATCACTATCTCCTGCTAAATGCTCATTAGGATATCCTATTCTGGTATCCATTCCGGTTATATATTCTACCAATTGCTTTAAATGTTTTAACTGACTTCCACCACCTGTTAAAACAATACCTGCAATTAGTTTTTTCTTTTGCTCTTCGTGTCCGTAGTTTTTAATTTCTACATAAACTTGCTCTATGATTTCCACCACTCTGGCATGTATAATCTTTGACAAGTTTTTTAGGGTAATTTCTTTTGGTTCTCTTCCTCGTAATCCTGGAATAGACACAATTTCGTTATCCTTATTTTCACCTGGCCACGCAGAGCCAAATTTTATTTTTAATAATTCGGCTTGCTTTTCTATAATTGAGCAGCCTTCTTTAATGTCTTCTGTAATGACATTTCCTCCAAATGGAATTACCGCTGTATGACGAATAATTCCATCTTTAAATACAGCTAAATCTGTTGTACCTCCACCGATATCAATTAGCGCTACACCAGCTTCTTTCTCTTCCTGACTCAATACGGCATTTGCTGACGCTAAAGGTTCTAAGGTGATACCATCTAATTCTAATCCTGCACTTTTAACACAGCGACCTATATTTCTAATTGATGACACCTGACCAACAACCACATGAAAGTTAGCCTCTAGCCTTCCTCCATACATACCAATTGGTTCTTTTATTTCTGCCTGACCATCAACCTTAAACTCTTGTGGTAACACGTGAATGATTTCCTCTCCTGGAAGCATTACCAGTTTATGAACTTGGTTTATTAAACGATCTATATCTGTTTCATCGATAACCAATTCAGAATTTGGTCTGGTGATGTAATCACTATGCTGTAAACTACGAATGTGCTGACCTGCAATACCAACAGTCACATCTTCTATCTTTTCTGATGCTGCAGCTTCTGCTTCTTGCACTGCTTGCTGAATAGATTGTATCGTCTGCGTAATATTGTTTACAACACCACGATGCACACCCAAACTTTTGGATTTACCTACACCAAGTATCTCAACTTTACCATACTCGTTTTTGCGACCAATCATGGCCACAATTTTTGTGGTTCCTATATCTAAACCTACCGAAATTTGATGCTTGTCCATAGTCTAAATTTTGGTGCAAATCACTTGTTCGTCAAATTTGAGATTTACAAGCTTATAATTATCTAAAATCTTATCTTTTAAAGCCTTCTGATAAAAGGCTTTGAAATTATTTATCTTTTTCTGAAGCTGCTTTAAGGTTCCTAAATGAACTTTAAAATTGCTTTTTCTAACTCTAAAATCAATGGTTCCATCATCGTTTTGATGAATTTCAATGACATGCTTTTTTAAGAATTCGTCCTCATCTACCGCCTTTGCAAATTGAAACACTGTATTGAGGTTATTTTTCTTAATATTACCAGTAACTAATGGCACTCTAGCTGCAAAATTTGAAGACAAGGGCATATACGAGCCTTCATCATCTATGTAATACGATGCATTAGTATGCACTCTAGCGATAGGTCGTTTTTGTTCAATTTCTGCTGAAAGCTCACCGTTTACTGACATAAACACCTCTGCTTTCTTTATCATTGGATTAGAATTTAGGGCAGCTTCTAAATCGTTCAAATCTATAATTTCTTTAGGTTGTCCCGCAACTGCGGCTTGATTTTGTATTAACAATTTACTAACAGTTGACTCGGTCATAAAAAGCTTACTTCTACCTATAAATTCTATATTTTCTTTCGGTATAATTCGCCTATCATTTCTGTAATTAGAAAACGCAAAAAGGAAGCCAACCAAAATCAGCAACACAACAACTTTTATGTAGTTAAGATTAACTCGCAACACTAAAGGCCTCTTTTATATGTTTTACTTCTACTCCAATATCTCCTGCTCCTATTGTTAAAACAACATGTGCATCAGAAACTTTAATTTCATCTATAATAGCTGACTTAGAAATCAACTTCTTATTTGGGTTTTCAATTTTATCTAACAGCCATTCCGACGTTACTCCTTCAATCGGCAATTCTCTTGCTGGATAAATATCTAACAGCAGTATTTCATCGAATTTTGAAAGACTCTGTGCAAAACCATCAACAAAATCTCGGGTACGACTGTACAAATGCGGTTGAAAAATGGCTAGGACTTTTTTATCTGGATACATTTCTCTAACAGCCTGGTGCACTGCGTTTATTTCTTCGGGATGATGTGCGTAATCATCAATAAACACAAAATCGTTAGTTTTGATCTGGTACGTAAATCGTCTTTTAACCCCTTTGTAAGATGCTAAACCCTTGGCGAGCTGGTGGTAAGGGCAACCGTAATCAGCAGCCATCGCCAAGGCGATTATTGCATTCGACAAATTATGTCTACCAGGTAGGTTAAATTGAAAATCTTTATGTATTCCGTTAGGTGTTTTCACATCAAACACGTAACTACCATTAATTATTCTAATATTTTTCGCACTGTAATCAGCGTTGTCATCAACACCATAGGTGATACCTTTTAATGGTAATCCACTTTTTACAAACAGCTTACCTTTAGGCTTTATACACTCTGAAAACGCTTTGAATGTTTTTGTAAGTTCAGTAGCATCACCATAAATATCGAGATGATCCGCATCCATAGAAGTGATACACGCCAAATCTGGCGATAAGGTTAAAAAAGAACGATCAAATTCATCGGCCTCCACTACTGTAACTTCAGTACCATTTAGGATTAAGTTAGAGTTGTAGTTTTCACTAATTCCACCCAAGAAGGCTGTAACTGGCACATCGCATTCATTCAATAAATGTCCTAAAATGCTTGTTGTTGTTGTTTTACCATGTGTTCCTGCAACAGCAAGACAGGTCGTTTGCTTAGTAACTTCACCAAGTACCTGAGAACGTTTATATACCTTAAAACCGTTATCCTTAAAGTAGTTTAACTCTGAATGGTTTTTTGGAATTGCTGGAGTATACACAACCAGCGTCGTTTCTTTATCTAAAAACTCTGGTTTAACCTCTGAAATACTATCATTAAAATGAACCTCAACACCTAATTCCTGTAAACTCTCAGTAATATCCGAAGGCGTTTTATCATAACCAGCAACATCTTTGCCATTAGCTACAAAATAACGTGCCAATGCACTCATACCGATACCACCAATACCGATAAAATAGATGTTATTTATAGCTTTTAGGTTCATTTATTTTTTTAATAATTTTTCCACCTCATCAACAATATCATTTGTTGCATTCACCAATGCTAAGGCCTCAATATTTTTACTTAGTTCTGACTGCTTTTCTTCGTTTGAAATTAATTCTGAAAAATGATTTTGAAAGTCACTATCTAAATCACTTTCCTTAATTAAAATCGCTGCATTTTTATCTGCTACAGCCTGTGCATTCTTTGTTTGATGGTCTTCTGCCACATTAGGAGATGGTATAAAAATGGTTGGCTTACCAACAATACATAATTCCGAGACCGAAATCGCACCAGCTCTTGAAATAATGACATCTGCAGCTGCATAGGCCATATCCATGTTATTTAAAAAGGCATGCACCTGAACATGTTTTAAATCATTATGCTGCTTATACCTATCGTAATACAACTTACCGCATTGCCAAATGAGCTGCACGTTTTGTTCTTCAAAAAAACTAAGATTTGTTTCAATAAGTTCATTGATGCGTCTCGCTCCCAAACTTCCTCCAAGCACCAACAATGTATGCTTACTATGAATAAGCTTAAATACATCTTTACCTTCAATATGCTTTCCTTTTACAGCCAACAAATCTTTTCTTATTGGGTTGCCTGTCAACTTTAATTTTTCTTTTGGGAAGAATTTTTCCAAACCATCATAAGCCACACAAATGGTGTCAACTTTCTTACCTAACAATTTATTAGTGATTCCTGGATACGAATTCTGTTCTTGTATTAATGATGGTATACCTTTAGATGTTGCCATTTGTAATAATGGTCCGCTTGCGAATCCACCAGTACCTATTACCACATCTGGCTTAAAGGTTTTTATGATTTTTCTAGATCTTAATAAGCTTGTCATCAACTTAAAAGGAAACATTAAATTCTTCAGTGTCAATTTTCTTTGAATACCAGAAATCCACAAGCCTTCAATCTCATAACCAGCCTGTGGCACTTTATCCATTTCCATACGGTCTGATGCTCCAACAAATAAAAATTCAGCATCCGGATGGCGCGATTTCAGTTCGTTAGCAATAGCTATAGCAGGATATATATGACCTCCTGTACCACCACCTGACAATATGAATTTATAGTTACTCATTAAATTGTTTCACTTAAAATATCCAAAGGGTTATCACCCTCTAGAACTTCATTTTCTTTTATCTCTTGGCGCTTAGCACTTACACTTAATATTATTCCTATAGCCATACAGGTCATCCAAATAGACGTACCTCCACTACTTATTAATGGTAAGGTTTGCCCTGTTACCGGAAATAACTCAACTGCAACAGCCATGTTAATTAGTGCCTGAAACACAATTGGCAGACCGACACCGAGCACCAGCAACATTCCGAATACGGTATCTGCTTTTTGCGACACCACAACAATTCTAAACAACAGCCAAGAATACATCACCAATAAAAATATACCACCGAACAAACCATACTCTTCAATGATGATTGCGAATATGAAATCTGATGATGATTGTGGCAAAAAGTTTTTCTGAACACTCTTTCCTGGGCCTAATGGTTTTATACCTGTTGCGATTGCAATTTTTGCTTTTTCAATTTGATAATCTTCTTCTGTATCTTCTCCATTTGCAAAATTTTCAATTCTGCTCATCCAAGTGTCTACACGATTTGGCATGGCATCTGGAAATGCTTTCGCCACCAAGACAAATAGTACCAAAGCCAACAATCCTGAACCAATTATTACTGCGAGATATTTTATTGGATAACCACCTATAAATGCCAACATCATAACCATAGTAAAGATGATAGCTGTTGTAGAAAAATTGGCAGGAAGAATAAGAATTAGAACAAAAAATACTGGTCCCCAAAGTGGTAAAATAGTTTCTTTAAAACTTACACTTTTCTCTCTTATTTTTGAAAGATAACGCGCCACATACACCATTAAAATAACCGCTGCCAGTGTAGATGTTTGAAAGGACATATTTACGATTGGGATTTGTATCCAGCGACTTGTATTTGTACCTTGAGAATTGGTTGAACCCTGTAAAATTGTAATCAAAAGAAGTACTAATACCACAGGAATCAGCACCATAGAAAGCCCTTTAAAATACCTGTACGGAATTTTATGAACCGCATACATAATCGCAAAACCTAGCGACAAGTGCATAAAGTGCTTCACAAAAAAAGAAAAAGTGTTACCTGTACCGCCAACATATGCCAAGTTGCTGGCAGCACTATAAACTGGCAAAAATGAGAATATGGCCAATAGCGTTACTATTGCCCATATGGCTCTATCTCCTTTTATTTGTGAAAAAATATTTTGCACGCTTAACCTTTTTATCGTTGAGTCCCTAATTCAACGTTTTAAATTTTTATAAGTTTCTTACCGCATCTTTAAATTGACGTCCACGGTCTTCATAGTTTTCAAACAAATCGAAACTAGCACATGCTGGAGACAATAACACATTATCGCCAGCTTCAGCTACTTTGTATGCAATCTTAACAGCCTCGCTCATGTATTGCGTTTCTACAATAACATCGACCATGTTTCCAAAAGCTTCGATTAGCTTTTTGTTATCTACACCAAGACAAATAATCGCTTTTACTTTTTCATTTACGAATTGAAACAATTCTTTATAATCATTGCCTTTATCAACACCACCAACAATCCAAACCGTTGGCGCATCCATACTCTCTAAGGCAAAGTAAGTTGCATTAACATTGGTCGCTTTAGAATCATTGATATACTGCACCTTATTAATCTTAAGCACTTGCTCCAAACGATGTTCAACCCCTTGAAAGTTTTCTAAACTCTCTCTTATAGTTTGTTTTCTTATTTTAAGCAAATGTGCTACTGTAGAAGCAGCCATAGCGTTTTTAACGTTATGTTTACCCTCTAATGCTATGTTTTCTGTTGGCATAATTATCTTGTTGTTATCTATTGTTATTATTATGTTTTTGTCTTTGTAATAAGCCCCTTCTTCAATTTCTCTCGTCAATGAAAAAGGCAACTTTTTAGATTGAATTTGATGACTTTGTAACCAGTCTGTTATAACCTCGTCATCTGCATCGTAAATGAAATAATCATCTTCGGTTTGGTTTTCTACAATTCTAAATTTTGAAGCGATATAGTTTTCAAACTTATAATCGTAGCGATCTAAATGATCTGGTGTTATATTGGTTAATACTGCAATTTTTGGTTTAAAATCAAGGATATCATCCAACTGAAAACTACTTACTTCCAACACATAGTTGTCATGGTCTTTTTCCAAAATTTGCTTTGCAAAACTGTCACCAATATTTCCTGCTAAACCTACATCTAGCTCTTGTTTTAACAAATGATGTGTTAAAGTTGCTGTTGTTGTTTTGCCATTACTACCAGTTATCGCAACCAATGTTGCATTTGTATAGTTTGAAGCAAATTCAATCTCGGACACCACCTTAATACCAGCGCCTCGAATCTGTTTTACCAAAGCCACTTTATCTGGTATACCAGGACTTTTCATGACGATGTCTGCATTCAGAATTTTAGATTCTGTATGCTGTTCATCTTCAAATTCAATCTCATTATTTAAAAGAACGTCTCTATATTTTTCTTTAATTTTCCCTTTGTCGGACACAAACACGTCATATCCTTTTGCCTTCGCCAAAAGTGCTGTACCCACACCACTTTCTCCACCTCCAAGAATCACTAATCTTTTCATTACCTGATCTTCAATGTCACTATAGATATTATGGCTAATAGGATTCCTACAATCCAAAAACGCGTGACTATTTTACTTTCGTGATATCCTGATTTTTGATAATGATGGTGCAATGGAGACATCTTGAAAATCCGCCTGCCTTCACCATATTTTTTCTTGGTGTATTTGAAATAACTCACCTGCATCATTACTGATAGATTCTCTGCTAAGAAAATTCCGCAGAGTACTGGTATTAGCCATTCTTTTCTTACCGCTATTGCTATTACCGCAATGATTCCTCCAATGGTTAAGCTCCCTGTATCTCCCATAAACACTTGCGCTGGATACGCGTTATACCACAAAAACCCAACGAGCGCTCCCACGAATGCAGCTATATAAATTGTTATCTCCTCTACCTGAGGGATATACATTATATCTAGATATTTAGAGAAAATAATATTACCAGACACCCAAGCAAAAATTCCTAAGGTCAATACAACGATTGCCGAAGTTCCTGCCGCTAAACCATCTATACCATCTGTAAGATTTGCACCATTAGAAACTGCAGTTACAATGATGATACTCACTAAAACAAAAATGATCCAAGCATAGCTTTCCAAATCCGGACTTATCCAGGTAATTAAATCTGAATAATCGAACTCATTATTCTTTACAAACGGAATTGTTGTTTTGGTAGATTTTTTAGCAACATCAAATAATTGCGCTTCTGGTATATTTGGATTTTCAGCCAACAATTCTTGCTGTTGCTGAAGCGGTAGCTCTTCTTTTATGGTTACATCGTCATGAAAATACAAGGTTAAACCAACAATAAGCCCTAAGCCTACCTGACCCAAAACTTTAAACTTCCCTTTTAAGCCCTCCTTATCATTTTTGAATTTTTTGATATAATCATCTATAAACCCAATGGTTCCCATCCACAAAGTGGTGATAACCAATAAGATTATGTAGATGTTTTCCAATTTTGCTATCAACAGTACAGGAAGTAACGTGGCCAGTATAATTATAAGTCCACCCATAGTAGGTGTACCAGCCTTTTCTACCTGACCTTCTAAACCTAAATCTCGAATGGTTTCTCCTACTTGTTTCTTGCGCAAAAACTCTATAATACGCTTACCATAAATAGTAGAAATTAACAAGGATAAAATAACTGCCATTGCAGCTCTAAAGGTTAAGAACCCAAACAGTGATGCTCCTGGAAATTGGAATTGTTTTTCTAAATATTCAAATAAATAATATAGCATCTACTTTTGTAATTGTTTTAAAAATTCTTGTACTGTTTTATAGTCATCAAAATCGAAGCGCTCGCCTTTTATTTCCTGATAGGTTTCGTGCCCTTTACCTGCAATTAAGATGATGTCTTTAGCTTCTGCCATTTGACATGCTGTTTTTATGGCTTGTTTTCTATCTGTTATTGATAATGTTTTTTTGAAATTTTGAGGTTCTACTCCTTTTTCCATATCCTCAATAATCGCTTCCGGAACTTCGCTTCGTGGGTTATCGCTTGTAAAAATCACTTTAGTGCTTAATGCTGAAGCAATATGCGCCATCTTTGGTCGCTTAGTTTTGTCTCTATCACCACCACAACCTACAACTGTAATTAACTCTTCATTTTTAGTACGAATACTATTTATAGTTTCAAGTACATTTTTTAGAGCATCTGGCGTGTGGGCATAATCAACAATTGCTGTTATCTTTTCTTCTGAAATGAAATACTGAAAACGACCAGATACATTATCTAATTCGCTTATCAATCTTAAAATTTCATCTTTTTCTAAACCCAATAATTCTGCTGCACCGTAAATAGCAAGGATATTGTACGCATTAAAACTTCCGATGAGTTTTGTCCAAAGCTCACTATCATTCACTTTCAGCAATAAACCGCTAAATTCGTTTTCTAAAATCTGTGCTCTGTAATCGGCATAATTCTTTAAGGCATAAGTGTATTTCTTAGCCTCAGTATTTTGTAACATCACCAAACCATTTTTATCATCCATGTTAGACAATGCAAATGCATCTTTTGGTAAGTGATCGAAAAATGCCTTTTTTACATCTCTGTATTCCGCAAATGACTCGTGGTAATCTAAATGATCGTGTGATAGGTTGGTGAAAATTCCACCAGCAAACTTTAAACCTTCTGTTCTGCTTTGATGAATACCATGTGAACTCGCTTCCATAAAACAGAATTCTACACCTTCATCATTCATAAGTTTTAGATACTTATTGATGGCTAATGAATCTGGTGTTGTATGGGTTGCTTTATATTCGGTATTATCTACCATAATTTTTACGGTTGACAACAATCCCACCTTATAACCTGCTTTTTTAAACAACTGATACAACAAACTCGTTACTGTTGTTTTACCGTTAGTACCCGTAACACCTACTAGTTTTAAGTTTTCAGAAGGATGCTTAAAATAGTTGGCAGCCATAAAAGCCAAAGCTTGATTAGAATTTTCAACTTCAACATACGTAATTCCGTCTTGCAACGTCTCTGGTAACACCTCACAAACAATAGAGGTCGCACCATCTTTTATTGCTTTTTCTATATAGTTATGACCATCTGCTAGTGTTCCTCTAATTGCAATAAACACATCATCAGTTTCAACCTTGCGAGAATCAAATTCTATTTTGTTTACAGTAGTACTTGTACTACCCACAACAGCATTTATAGTAACCTTATACAATATGTCTTTTAAAATCTTCATGATGCCTCTAGAACAATTGTTTGATTAGGTTTTAATTTCTGATGCTTATCTACAGATTGGGATTTCACAGTACCACTACCTCTTAATTTCACCTTAACATTAACCTGAAGATTTTCCAATAAGGCAATAGCATCCATTGCTGGCATCCCAACAACACTTGGCATCAATGCTTTGTACTTGTTTACATTATCGAAGTAATTCTCATAATCCTCATTAACTAGCTTATCATTAAAATCTAGTGTCTTTACATCGTCAATTAATGGTGTATCTGTATATATTTTTTGAGCAATGCGTTTGAAAACAGGACCAGAAACATCTGCACCATAATAACCCACTTTTGTACTTGGCTTATGAATCACGACAATGCATGAGTATTTTGGGTTATCCGCCGGAAAATATCCTGCAAAAGAAGAAATATACTTTTTATCCTTTCTCCATTCTTCGTAATTAGCATAGTCTGTACGCGCTGTACCTGTTTTACCTGCCATAGAAAAAGTTTCTGAGTACATGTTTTTTCCCGTGCCACGAATAACAATGTTTTTTAAAATATCTTTAATCTCTGCCAAGGTTTTATCTGAACAAATCTTATCTACCAAAACTTGCTTTTTGAATACTTCAACATGTTTATCGAATGACTTTACCGAACGGATGAATCGTGGCTTTATCATTTCTCCATTATTTGCAATAGCATTATAAAACGCAAGCGTTTGCAACGGAGTCATTGTTAAGTTATAACCGTAAGCCATGGATGGCAATGCATTTCTACTCCAATTAGACGCACCAGGTCTTGGAATATCTGGTTTCCCTTCTCCTATAATTGACACACCAAGTGGTTGATCTAATTTCCATTTACTTAGACGATCTAAAAACTTTTCTGGATTCTTCGAATAGTGATCATCAACTATTGTTGCCAAACCAATGTTTGAAGATACCTCCAAGGCTTTTGCAGCCGAAATCTTACCATAACCACCACGATGCGAATCGCTAATAGTTCTTCCGTAAAAATATTTCGTCCCGCTTTTAGTATCAACAATTGTAGAGGTGTCAATTACCTTATCCTCTAACGCAGCAATCATTGCCATAGTCTTAAAGGTAGAACCTGGCTCATGGCTTTCTCCCACCGCATAGTTCAGCTTCTCGTAATAGGTTCCTTTAGAAGTTCTTGCCAAATTAGAAATTGCTCTAATCTCACCCGTTTTCACTTCCATCACCACAACACAACCATGCTCTGCCTCATACTTTTCAAGTTGACCTAAAAGCGAATGATGTGCTATATCTTGAATATTAACATCTATAGTCGTATACACATCGTAACCATCTTGTGGTTCTACCTGATCAAAATCTGCAATTGGTTTCCACTGTCCGTTACCTATCTTTTGTTTTAAACGTTTTCCTTTTACTCCACGTAAATATTTTTCACCAAAAGCTCCATCAATCCCAACCCTTGTCGCATATTGGTTTTCATCAACACGCTCATAACCTATAGATCTTGCCGCAATTTCACCCATTGGATGCTCTCGACGCGTTGTTTGCTCCACAATTAATCCACCACCAATAGCACCTTTATTGAGTAAAGGGAAGTTTCTCAACCTGATATAATCTGAGTAGCTAATATTTCTAGCAAGTAAAAAATATCTGTTTTTGTTTCTTCGTGCTTTTCTAATAATGTCTTTATAGTAAGAAGCCGATTTTCCTTTATACACAGAAAGTGAATCTGCTAAAGCACCAATATGCTCATCGAACACCGCTTGCTGCGCTTGCACCGCATCAAGCCTTATATCGTATTTAGGTATAGATGTCGCTAATAAACTTCCGTCTGCAGAGTACACATTACCTCGATTAGGCTCTATATCAAAATCCTTAACCGTTCTTTTTTCTGCTAACTGACGGTATTCTTCACCTTGGATAAACTGAATACTAACCAGCTTAAATACCACAGCAAGCGCAAACACAAACATGATGCCTGCCACAAAGTATAATCTGTTTAATATGTTAGTTTCTGTTGTTGCCAAAGTTTATTATTACCTTGTTTATTTTTATTAACTCTACTCTTCCGAACTAAGTACCTTAATTTTTGTTGGTGGAATCTCAGAAATATGAATTCCTTTATCTGCCACTTTATTTATGATGGTCGATTCCATTTTTAATCGCATTAGTTTTGAACGACCATCAACAAATGCAGATCTTAATTCTTTTACCTCGTTATTGAGCTTCGCAATTTCATACACCTTTTTATCAGCACTATGAGAACTGGCAATCATTATGATGGCTAGAAATGAAATAAAAATGATGATGCGCCAATTTTTAAACGAATCATCACTGATTAGAAACTTACCTCTTAATATGCTGTAGATACTTTTCTTCATATTTTTTCAGCAATTCGAAGTTTTGCACTTCGCGCTCTATTGTTCATTTTTATTTCTGATTCTGATGACACAATTAAACCACCTACTTTTTTTAATGGCACTTCAAAATTCCCAAAGACATCGCGCTCAGGCTCTCCCTCAAACATTCCACTTCTTATAAAGCGTTTTACCAATCTATCTTCTAATGAGTGATAGGAAATAAAACTTAACCTTCCACCTTTTTTTAGAATCTCTGGCATTTGCAAAAGCAATTCTTTCAACACTTGGATTTCTTGATTGACCTCTATTCTAATAGCTTGATAGATTTGGGCTAAAACCTTATTCTCTTTTCTATGGTTAAGAAACTTCTTCAACACCAACTTTAACTGCTCACTTGTTTCAATCGGCTCAACTTTACGCTCTGAAACTATAACTCTTGCCATAGCTGGCGCTTGTCTTAACTCACCATATTGTAAAAGAACATCTCTTAGTTGTTCTTCCTCGTATTCATTGATGACCTCATATGCAGATAATTTGCTGTCCTGATTCATTCGCATATCAAGCTTCGCTTCAAATCGTGTTGAAAAACCACGTTCAGCAACATCAAACTGATGAGACGACACTCCAAAATCCGCCAACACGCCATCAACCTCCTTTACACCATAAAACCTCAAAAACCGTTTGATGTATCTAAAATTTTCATTGATAAGCACAAAACGACCATCATCAATTTTATTAGCTAAAGCATCTTTATCCTGATCGAAGGCATACAATTTTCCTTCATCACCTAACCTAGACAAGATTTCTCGACTGTGGCCACCACCACCAAATGTGACATCCACATAAACGCCATCTGGTTTTATATCTAAACCATCAACTGTTTCTTTGAGTAAAACTGCATTATGATACTCCATGGTCATCATCATCTTGTCCCATTACTTCCTCAGCTAAATCCGCAAAATCTGATGCTGCATCATCAATAGCTTGCTCGTATTTATTCTTATCCCAAATCTCAATGATATTTACAGCAGAAGCCAACACCACTTCTTTTGAAATCCCTGAAAAACCGATTAAATCTTTTGGGATCAACAAACGACCTGCACTATCAACCTCCACCACCTTTACACCTGCTGTAAAGCGTCTTATAAAGTCGTTGTTCTTTTTCTTAAAACGATTGAGTTTATTCACCTTAGTCATCAACGCATTCCATTCAGACATAGGATACAACTCCAAACACGGCTGAAACACCGCACGCTTAAGCACAAAACCATCCTGTAAAGCAGCAGACAATTGCTTTTTTAGCGCAGCAGGGACCATTAGCCTCCCTTTTGCATCTGCCTTACACTCGTATGTTCCAATAAATGAATTCAATACCCTTGATTTTCCACTTTAACGTTTAAGAATCAAATATATTGAAAAATTTACCACAATTTACCACAGACTCCCACTTTTGTTGATAAGTTTTGAATTTTGATATTTTTTAAAATCAAAAAGCCCAATAAAATCAATACACCAGAAGAAATTTTTGAAGTGGTGTTTATCAACAGATTAGAAACACAAATTTTGTTTTAGAGGTACCAAAATTTAGATTCAATTCAAGAATCACTTGATTAGTGTATGTATATTTTTTTTCATTTCTGTTTAAGTGATTTATAAATAAAAAAAATCATGTACTTTTGTTTTTAACACTAAGCACTAATGTTATAGATGACACACCTTTTAAAAAAAGAAAAGGATTATAGATATATTGAAGTAGGTGAAGGCACACCAATTATAGTGCTTCACGGTTTAATGGGAGGATTGAGTAATTTTGATGCTGTGACCCGTTTTTTTGGCAATAATGGCTACAAAATTATTATTCCAGAACTCCCAATATACACTATGTCTCTGTTAAAAACCAATGTTAAAAGTTTTGCCAATTACCTAAAAGACTTCATAGAATTTAAAGGTCTTGACAATGTTATCCTACTAGGAAATTCATTAGGTGGACACATTGGACTATACCATACTAAATTATATCCCAAAAAAATAAAAGCACTTGTTATTACAGGTAGTTCTGGCCTATACGAAAGTGCTATGGGTAGTGGTTATACAAAACGTAGCGACTATGAGGTCATAAAGAAAAAAGCCCAAGACGTTTTTTACGATCCTGCCGTAGCAACAAAAGAAATTGTGGATGAAGTTTACGAAACCGTAAATGATAGAAATAAGCTAATAAAAACCTTAGCCATTGCCAAAAGTGCTATAAGACACAATATGGCTAAAGACCTTCCAAAAATGCAAACACCAACTTGTATTATTTGGGGAAAAAATGATACCGTAACTCCACCTGAAGTTGCAGAAGAATTTCACGAGCTTTTACCAGATTCTGATTTATTTTGGATTGATAAGTGTGGACACGCAGCTATGATGGAACATCCTGAAGAATTCAATAAAATATTGAATGATTGGTTAGAATCAAGAGGTCTATAAAAAGAGGCTTCTACTCTCACAGAAATTATCATGAAGATAAAATCAGCTGAATTTGTAATGAGCAATTCTGATGTGGCAAAATGCCCTAAGAATCGTATTCCTGAATATGCATTTATAGGAAGAAGTAATGTTGGCAAGTCATCTTTAATCAACATGCTTACCGACAGAAAGAGCTTAGCAAAAACGTCGGGACGACCAGGAAAAACACAGCTTATTAATCATTTTATTATTAATGACAATTGGTATTTAGTGGACTTACCTGGCTATGGTTATGCCAGAGTTTCAAAAACTTCAAAAAAGAAGTTTCAGAAATTTATCACCAATTATTTTGAGCAAAGACAACAATTGGTTTCTGCTTTTGTTTTGGTTGATATTAGACACAAACCTCAAACTATAGATTTAGAGTTTATGCAATATTTGGGCGAAAATGGTATTCCGTTCGGAATTATTTTCACCAAAGCAGATAAGCTTAAACCTAACGCTATAGACAATCATGTTGAAGACTATTGCAAAGAATTGCTAAAAACCTGGGAAGAAGTACCTCCTTATTTTATTACTTCGTCTTCTAAAAAAATAGGTCAAGATGATGTTTTAGACTTCATTGAAGCGACAAACGAAGAAATTGAAGCTTTGAAAAACGAATAAGTTTCTAAGCCTTCACATCTAAAGCATCACGCAGAGCATTACCAACCAACATAAATGCCATCACCAAAAGCATAATGCAAATTCCCGGAATTAATGCTAAATATGGTTTACCTAGAATTATATAATTGTAGTGGTCTTTGATCATTGCTCCCCAACTTGCCATTGGTGGTTGTGCTCCTATTCCTAAAAAACTAAGTCCACTTTCAATAAGTATTGCAGCTGCAAAATTAGCTGCTGAAATCACAATTAAAGGCCCAAAAATATTAGGTAAAATATGTTTTGTTATAATTCTGTAATCTGTATAGCCTAAAGCCCTGGCAGCAGTAACATATTGCATCTCTTTAGCACTTATAATTTGTCCTCGCACCACTCTTGCCACTTCTACCCACATTGTTAATCCTACAGCTATAAACACCTGCCAAAAGCCCTTTCCTAAAGCCAAGGTAATTGCTATAACCAATAGCAGTGTTGGTATAGACCATGTTACATTAATAATCCACATGATTATTGCATCTACCTTACCACCATAGTAACCCGCTAGACTTCCCATTAAAAGCCCAACTACCAAAGAAATAAAAACCGCAATAAAACCAATAAAAAACGAAATACGCGACCCAATTAAAATACGGCTTAGATAGTCTCTTCCATATTTATCCGTACCAAAAATGAAACTTCGGTTTTCGATGTAAGATTTATAATCTGAATTCTGAAAACGATCTAAATTTATTTGCTTTTCTATGCCTTGGAGACCATCTGAAGCATATTCAACATAAGTCAGCATATTATCTTTTACCTCATAAGACTGAACAGGAATTTCCGTATCTGTATTCTGAGCTCCAAAAAAAAGTTTAGACAAGAAACTCTGTTCGGATTTAATACTCGATGGAAGCGTTAATATCTGAGCCTGAAATCCAGGAGGTTTTGAGTGAATAGACAAATGCATCTGGTTAGCATTCTTAGAAGCATCTGGAGCAAATACATAGGCAAAAACTGAGACCAAACCTATGCAAGCAATTATCCCTAAACTGAAAACGCCCCAAAAGTTCTTTTTAAACTTTTGAAGCGCTAAACTTGTTAATGAGTTGCGTTGATTTTTCATTTTCTAAAAACACCCCTAAAGTCCCGTCAAGGGGACAATCCTATGGATAAAGATTTAATTCTTTACTTCTGCTACTTTGTTTTTTATAGCGTAAGTCATTTTTAAATCATGTAATACATTTAATGCCTCCTCTATATAAACATCTTTAGCTAAACTTTGATGCCAACGATCACGCTTTTCTTTAAGTATAGAATCTTCATCCATCAATTCAACTTCATATGGTAATGAACTAAACGTTAAATTGGTTTTATACTCTGATAATTTTTCAAATCGTTTTGCCTCTTCTTCATTGAGCTCCATATCTTTTTTGTAATCTTCGTAATTTAAAGAGTAAATCTCTCGATCTCTTATTTTCTTCACCCATCTAGCATTAGCATCAATTAACTTTAGCTGCTCATTGGCCGCCATACGTGCTTTACTTTTTTCTATAGTAGTATCATAATCAAAATAATTAGCCCAAACATCATAATCTACAGCATCAATCTTATCCCATGGCAATGGATTTTCCTGATCCTTTTCACCTATGTCAATATAGCTATATCTGTCTGGTACTACTACATCACTTTTAACACCTTCTAGCTGGGTAGAACCACCATTTACTCGATAAAACTTCTGAGTCGTAAACTTTAAGGCTCCTAAATCTCCATTAGAATTATTACGAACCAAGCGGTTTAAATCCAACACATTCTGAACCGTTCCTTTTCCGTAAGTCTGCTTACTACCAATAACAATGGCACGTTTGTAATCTTGCATTGCAGCTGCTAAAATCTCAGAAGCCGAAGCCGATAATTCATTTACCAGTATTACTAAAGGACCATCCCAAACAATAGACTTGTCTCTGTCTTTCAACACCTCTTTTGGTTGACCTGTCTCTTTTACTTGCACCACAGGACCTTCTTCTATAAACAAACCTGCTATATCCACAACGGTTTGCAAAGAACCACCACCATTATTTCTTAAATCTAAGACCAGGCCTTCAACACCTTCTTGCTTTAATCTTATGATTTCTTGTTTGATATCTGAAGCCGCATTTCGCTTGTTATAATTTTCAAAATCTACATAAAACTTCGGAAGATTAATCACACCAAACTTTTTATCATCTTTTATTACAGTTGATGATTTTGCATAGGTTTCTTCTAACTCAACGATATCTCTGGTGATTGAAATATCTTCTATTGTGCCATCAACTTTCTTTAAAGTCAAAACCACTGTTGTTCCTTTTGGACCTTTTATCAGTTTAATGGCATCATCTAAACGCATCCCAACAATATTTACAGGCTTTTCTTCATTTGACTGGCGCACTTTTAAAATCTGATCACCAACCTCTAATTCATTTGCTCTCCATGCAGGACCTCCACTGATAATTTCGTTCACCATGATAGCGTCCATTTTCTTTTGCAATCTCGCTCCAATACCTTCAAAATTACCAGACATAGCTACATCAAAACGGTCTTTATCTTCTGGTGCAAAATAGAATGTGTGTGGGTCAAATTCCTCAACTATGGCATTAATGTATACCGCAAACCAGTCTTTACGTTGTCTATCATCAATAAAATCGTAAAGCTCATCTAGAGAACGCTTAGTCGCTTCTCTGGCCTCCTCTTCCAATTCTTTATCAGATTTATTTCTTATCTCACTTTTATTTTTTTTATCAGAAACCTCAGATCTATTTTCTAAATCATCCAATTCAGGTGTATCCTGAATACTACCGACAGAAAAATTTCTTTCACCTACCAAATCGTCATAATTAGCAATAGTTGAAAACTTAAGTTGTTGTCTCCAACGCTCTTTCATTTCACGCTTATTCTTTACATAATCTAACTTTTCGTAGTCAGCAGTATAGCTTTCATCTTTTGTGAAATCGAAAGGTTTTTCTAATATTTCAGCATAAATAGCTTTAGATTCTTCAATTCGTTTTAATAAACGCTCGTGAGTTAAATTGAAAAACGCCACATCGTAATCTTTAATCTGATCATCTAATTGCGTTTTAAAGGCTTCAAATTCCTTTATGTCCGATTCATAAAAATAACGTTTGAACGGATCTAACTGATTTAAATAATCTTCAAAAACATTTTCAGAAAAGCTATCATTTAAATCCTGAGGATTAAAATGTCCGTTATCTAAAACATAAGTAATTAATTGAATAAGTAATTTATCTTTATCTGGATTATCGTCAAACTTCTTACTAGTAAAGCTACATGAAGCAAAAGCAATTAAGAATGCTAACAATAAAAACTTATAATTCCCTCTCATCTTTCTAATTTTTCTAATTACACAAGTAGGTAATGATTATTTTCACTAAAATAGAAGAAAAAACCGTGCCATAAAAAATCACGGCACTAATTTTTTGTTAAAGGTACAAATACTTCTACTTCTTAAGGTTTTTAGTATTTTTACCCTACTTAAAATCTCAATTACGATATGGCAAAGCGTCCTTTAATTTTAGTAACTAATGATGATGGCATAACTGCACCTGGAATACGTACGCTAATCAGTATAATGAGCACAATTGGAGATGTCGTAGTTGTTGCACCTGATAGCCCTCAAAGCGCAATGGGACACGCTATTACTGTAAACTCAACACTTTACATAGAAAAGATAACTATTGATGGCAAACAACCCGAATACAGTTGCTCTGGCACACCTGCCGACTGTGTAAAATTAGCCGTTAGAGAGATTTTGGATCGCAAACCCGATATTTGTGTCTCTGGCATTAACCACGGCTCTAACTCTTCTATCAACGTGATTTATTCTGGAACAATGAGCGCTGCTTTAGAGGCTGGCATAGAAGGGATTCCTGCTATTGGTTTTTCGCTTTTAGACTATAACTGGAATGCCAATTTTGAACATTGTAAAACCTTTATTGAAACCATTACCAGACAGGTTTTAGAACATGGTTTACCAGATGGTGTGGTATTGAATGTTAACTTACCCAACCTTAACAAAAAAGACATAAAAGGCATTAAAGTTTGTAGACAAGCACGTGCCAATTGGGTTGAAGAATTTGACAAACGCGTAAACCCTATGGGTAGAGAATATTATTGGTTAGCCGGTAAATTTGTAAATATGGACAATGGCGAAGACACTGACGAATGGGCTTTAGAACATGGTTATGTCTCAATAGTTCCTGTTCAGTTTGATTTAACGGCTCATCACACCATTCAATCGTTGAACACTTGGAAGTTGAATTAATTATCTGAATAGAGTGACACTAACATCAACTAAAAATACAAACATGAATAAAGATATAATTATTGGATTTTTAGTTGGTATTATTGCTACATTCATAGGACTTCTGATAACTACATTAATTTTTGGGAATGGAGATAATTGGCTGCTGGTTTTAAAACAAAGTGCACAACGCAGTATTTTAACCAAAATGATAAGTCTTGGAGCTTTACCTAATCTGGCAATTTTCTTTTTCTTTCTAAGGAAGAAAAAAGACAATAGAGCTCAAGGTGTTCTCATAGCCACTATGTTAGTTTTTATAATAACGATGATTATTAAATTTTTTAATTAATAATGAAGTATTACATAATTGCAGGCGAAGCCTCTGGCGATTTACACGGATCTAACCTCATGAAAGCTTTGTTAAAAGAAGATGATAAAGCTGATATTCGTTTTTGGGGTGGAGATTTAATGCAAGCTGTAGGTGGTGAATTGGTAATGCACTACAAGGAGCGTCAGTTTATGGGTTTTGCGGAGGTGATTATGAATCTTAGAAAAATTTCTGGTCATATAAAATTCTGCAAAAAAGATATTGCACAGTTTCAACCAGATGTTATCATATTTATAGACAACTCTGGTTTTAACTTAAGAATTGCCAAATGGGCAAAAGAACAAAACTTTAGAACTCACTATTATATTTCTCCTCAGGTTTGGGCTTCGAGAGCAAGTCGTGTTGAAAAAATAAAGCGCGATGTTGATGCCATGTATTGCATCCTTCCTTTTGAAAAAGACTTTTACAAAACCTATGGCTATGATGTTCATTTTGTTGGTCATCCATTAATTGATGCCATTGCAGACCGACCACAAGTTGATGAAACTGAATTTAGAAAAACACATCAACTGAGTAATCAGCCCATTATTGCATTATTGCCAGGCAGTAGAAAACAAGAGATTACCAAAATGCTTGGTGTAATGCTTAGTCTGGTTGATGATTTTAAAGATTATCAATTTGTAATCGCAGGTGCTCCGAGTCAGGATTTCGAGTTTTACAAGACCTTTATTAAAAAGAACAACGTTAGTTTTATTTCTAATAAAACCTATGATCTACTGAGTATTTCTTATGCTGCTTTGGTAACTTCTGGCACTGCGACCTTAGAAACCGCATTATATAAAGTTCCGCAAGTTGTATGTTATAAAGCGAATGCCATATCGTATCATATTGCAAAACGAATTATAACCTTAAAGTTTATCTCGTTGGTCAACCTTATAATGGACCGCGAAGTGGTTACCGAATTAATACAAGGCGACCTCAACAAAAAGCGTTTAAAGCAGGAACTTAACACTATTTTAAATTCGGATAAAAGAGACCAATTATTTTTAGACTATTTTGAACTTGAAAAGAAGCTAGGCGGTAAAGGAGCAAGTGAAAAGGCCGCTAAACTTATTGTTGAATCTGTAAGCAGTAGACAGTAGACAGTATAAAAAATCTTATGAAAAAAATTTTATTACTTTTTTGTGTTATAACATTAACAACTAGTTGTAAAGCTAAGAAAACATATTCTTCTTCAAAGAAGCGACAAACCCATACTGTAAAAGTAAACCCAACCATTAAACCTACACAAGAAGGAGAAGCTATCGCTAGATATGCCAAAAAATTTAACGGTACACGTTACAAGTATGGTGGCACTACAAAACGTGGCATGGATTGTTCTGGATTAGTCTACACCACATTTAAAGATAATGACATCTCTGTTCCAAGAACTACTGGCAGCTTATCATCTCATGGAGATTGGATAGACCTTAAAGAGGTAAATGTGGGTGACTTAGTATTCTTTGCCACTAAAAAGAATAGCAGAAAAGTTAATCATGTAGGTATTGTAACCAATGTACGCACAGGTAATGTAGAGTTTATACATGCCTCTACAAGCAGAGGTGTTATGATTTCTTCTTTAGCAGAAAAATACTGGTATTTTGCCTTTGTTCAGGCAAGGCGCATACTTTAACATATACCTTATTTATTATCATTCTATTTATTAATAATTAAATAACAAAGTTTACGATAGAAATACTTTTTCTTAATAATGCATTCAAAATGTGTTAATACTGTCCGAGTAGTTTTGCTTCAATTAATTAACATAACTACCATGAAAACATTAAAACACATTACATTATTATTTACTTTTTGTTGCATAGTATCATGCAAAAGCGATGATGACAACAACAGTCAACCACAAAATTCAGTTGAGCTTTCGTCTCACTCTCAAACACCTGTTTTACTTAAATTAGAACCTGAATTCTCTGACGTAAACATTTACAATTTTTTATCTTCAGAAGACCAATTAGAAGACACACCAAACTTTGTTTACGGCTCTATGGCAGATGGTGCTGGTTTATTAAAAAATTCAGACAACACTTACACGCTTATAAACAACATTGAAGCAGATTATTCAATTGCTAGAATTACATTAGACGAAACTTTTAAACCCGTTGCTGGTGAATACATTTTAAATGCTGCAGCTACTGCTTCTACTGCACAATGCTCAGGTTCTTTAATCACTATGGAAGAGCACGGCTTTGGACCTCTATACCTTTCTGGTGGTGAATGGGGAGGAGCTTCTAAAGGTGTATTTGCAACAGACCCTTTCAAATCTCCAAACTCTGCATCTTCTGCATTAATGCTACCAGCTTGAGGACAATGGTCTACAGAAAATGCTGTTGTTATCGGTAAAGATGCTTATCCAAACAAAACCGTTGCTTTTATTGGAGATGATCACTCAGACAATACAGTACCTTCTGGACAGTTAGGTATGTATGTTGGTGATTTTGCTGACTTAAACGGTGGTCAGCTATACGGATTAAGAGTTACACAAGCTGGTATTAACTTTGAAATGGATATGCAAGAAGGTCAATCTTACCCAATTGATTTTGTTGCTTTAAACGAAACAAACATCGATTTATTAGATGCGGAAGCTAAAACTAAAGGAGTAATGGGCTTCTCTAGATTAGAAGACATCGATTGGAGAAGAGGTTCTGCTTCAAACAACAGAGAAATCTACTTCTGTGTAACAGGAAGACAAAAGCCAGACTTAGTTGGCAAAGGAACTACTTATGGTCGCGTTTATAAAGTTGTTTTAAATGAAAACGACCCAACTGCTGCTGGTACAATTACCTGTGTTTTAGATGGTGATTTACCAAACGGTATTGCCAAGGCTTTCCACAGTCCTGATAACATCTTAGTAACAGAAAACTATGCATACATTCAAGAAGATCCTAATGGATATTTTGATAATGCTGACAAAACCCACTACGCACGTTTATACCAATACAATCTTAACACTGGTGCGTTAAAAGTTGTTTTAGAATGTGACCAAGATGTAGCTGCAGCGCAAGGTTATGGAACAACTTCAGGAATATGGGAGATTACAGGTATGATAGATATTTCAGATGTGATTGGTGTAGATGAATCTTTTATTCTTATCACACAAAATCATGGTTGGGAGCCTGCTGATGGTTCTGCTTTTACAGACCCTAATGCCAACCCAGCAGCAGACAGTTCAAAAGAAGGAAGTATGTTATACGTACTACAAGGATTAGACAGATAAGATGAATATAAACATATTAAAAAAGGCATACATTTTATTGGTATGCCTTTTTGCTTTAAACTATAGTTGCAAAAACGACAAAGATTATACTGCAACAATTAAAAATGAAAAGGCTACTCCTCTAGCTCTTTTAGAAGACGACTTCAAAAACAAGTTAAACAAGTGCATTGTTGCTCTTGAAACACTTGAGAACGCAACAAATTTTGAAACTGCACTTTCTAGCTATAAAGACGCCAGAAATCATTTTAAGAGCATAGAACCAATTCTAGCATTTATAGACAAAAACAATTACATGTCTTTAAATGCCCCTAACATCTTAAAAATTGAAGAAGAAGATGCGACAGATATAAAAATCAGAAAACCATTCGGTTTTCAGGTTATAGAAGAAACTTTACATGAAGACCCCATAGACCTCAAATCTGTTGCAATAATTACAGAAAAAACCAAAAACAGATTAAAACTTATAGAACAAAACACACATATAAAACTCAAAGATTACCACATTATTTGGCTTATTAGAGATCAAATTGCTAGAATAGCCCTTACAGGTATCACAGGTTTTGATTCTCCTGTATTAGAAGCTTCTTTAACCGAAGCTCAGTTAGGTTATTTGACCATTGCCAATACTTTAACCTTATATGCTGAAAATTTTTCTAACAAAAACCTATTAGAACAATGGAATTCTGAAATTAAGGCCTCAACCAAAATGCTCAAAGGAGACTTTTATGAATTTGACAGATATACCTTCATTAAAAATCACACCCATCAACAATTAGAACTGCTTAATAAAACTGTGAAAGATTGGAATGTGGATTTTCCTTTTGAATTAGCCTTCAACAACAACATGTCTTCATTATTTTCTAATGACACTTTCAATATTGATTTTTTTGCAGACTACGTAGAAGTAGATTCTTTAAAACAAAAAAAACAGCAACTAGGAAAGGCACTTTTTAATGATAAAAAGCTATCAACTAACAAAACGATGAGCTGTGCGACTTGCCACAAACAAGAATTAGCTTTTACAGATGGTTTAAAGATTTTCCCAAAGCAAAAACGCAACACACCAACGCTAAGCTATGCTGCATTGCAACAAAGCTTTTTCTATGATGGCAGAACAGGTAATCTAGAAGGGCAAATAGTTGATGTGGTTAATAATGTTAACGAATTTCATAGCGACTTATCTAACTTACACGAAGTTATAAAAACCGATAGCACATATTTCAAAGCATTTAACCGATTATACTCTAATGGTGTTAATGACGCTAACATTAGAAATGCTATTGCTGTTTATGTTAGAAGTCTAAATAAATTCAATTCAAAATTTGACAATAACATCAATAACTTAGAGCAAACCATAACTGAATCTGAGATTAACGGATTTAATCTTTTTATGGGAAAGGCCAAATGTGCTACTTGTCATTTTGCACCTGTATTTAATGGTACTGTTCCACCAAATTTTACAGAAACTGAGTTTGAATTACTAGGAGTACCAAAGTCAACCAATTTACCTGCTGTTGCGGACACAGATTTAGGGAGGCACGATGTTTTTAAAACCGAACAGCGTAAGCACTTTTTTAAAACACCAACGGTTAGAAACATTTCTAAAACTGCGCCGTATATGCATAATGGTGCGTATAACGATTTAGAAACACTAATGGATTTTTACAATAACGGTGGTGGAGTAGGTCTTGGTTTGGAGTTTGAATACCAAACCTTGCCGCCAGATTCATTAAACTTACAACCAAAGGAAATAAAAGATATTATTGCTTTTATGAATAGCTTAGAAGACAAACAACCTAAATCATAAATAAGAAACAGACTACAAATTTTATTATATTAGTAACTAATAATCATGAAGTTACTAAATTTTACCATAATAAAACTTACAATTTGTCTAACTCTAGGCATTTGTATTGCTCATTATTTTAAACCAAATTTTAGTATAGCCATTTACCTATCCTTAGGGTTAATGGCTTTACTTTTTATCTACTATTTAGGTCTAAAACAAAAAGCCAATCGTTCACCCTATTTTGCTATACTTGCCTACTGTTGCATGGTAAGTCTTGGAATTAACGCTTATAACATCCAAAACGAAAAACTACAGCCACAACATTACACAAATTTAAAATTTGAGGAATATCCTATTTTAAAATTCAAAATCAAAGAGCGTCTAAAACCAGATCTGTATAACGATAAATATATTGTCTCATTGATCTCAGCCAATAAGAGTGAAGCTTCAGGACAACTACTTATCAATATTAAAAGAGATTCAATATCTGGCACTTTACCTGTTGATGCTATTATCTATACCAAATCAGATTTAAAAGATATTCAAAAACCTTTAAATCCACATCAATTTGATTACAGCAAATATTTAGAACTACGACAAGTTTACAGTCAAATTTATCTTCAACACAATCAATTCTTAATACTTTCAAACCAATCTACAACTATTTATGGTTATGCTGACCAACTGAGATCAACAATCAATAGTGGGCTTATTAAATCTGGTTTTGAGGATGATGTGTTAAGCATCATCAACGCACTGCTCTTAGGACAAAGACAAACTATAGATAAAAGTATTTATAACAACTATGTAAACTCTGGCACTATTCATATTCTAGCAGTATCGGGCTTGCATGTTGGGATTATATTACTAATTCTCAATTTTATTTTTAAACCATTACTTCTTCTAAAGCATGGACGAATCATAAGACCTCTAATTATTGTTACACTACTTTGGTTATTTGCAATAGTTGCAGGCTTATCACCTTCGGTTACAAGAGCAGCTACTATGTTTAGTATTATAAGCATAGCCATGCATCTAAAACGGCCAACAAATATTTACAACACCTTAGCTATTTCAGCATTCTTTATTTTAATTATTAAGCCAACATTTTTATTTGAAGTAGGTTTTCAGATGAGTTATTTAGCCGTTTTAGGAATCGTGAGTATTCAGCCTATTTTATATAAACTCTGGCAACCCAAATATTGGATTTTTGATATGCCTTGGCAAATTTTAACTGTTACAATTGCCGCTCAAATAGGTGTATTACCAATTAGTTTGTTCTATTTTCATCAGTTTCCGGGATTGTTTTTTATATCTAACCTTGTAGTTATTCCGTTTTTAGAAGCAATTCTTGGCTTAGGTCTTTTGGTAATTGTGATGACTTTAATTGGGTATATTCCTAAACCTATAGTTCAAATTTATAGTTTTATAATTCAATTATTAAACAAGTTTGTTGCTTGGGTCGCTCAATTTGAAGCCTTTTTGTTTAGAGACATACCTTTTACTATAATTCAGGTATTGTGTACATATATTATAATTGTTAGCACGGTTCAGATTTATAAATTTAAAACTTTTAAATGGGCAGCAATATGTCTTATTGGTATCATTTGCCTGCAAGGCACTTACATTTATAACAAGTTTCAAAATCAAGATGAAGCCTTTATTGTCTTTAACAAAAGTCGCTTTTCTATGATAGGACATAAAGAGAATGACAAACTTGAGGTTCATCATAATTTGGATGATTCAAAACTTCGAAATGACAACGTTATTAAGAATTATAAAGTTGGGGAATTTATTGACGATGTAGCCTTATCAAACCTGCAAGACATATATCAATTTAAAAACAAAACATTATTAGTTATAGACAGTTTGGGTATTTATAAAAACGTGTCTTTTCAACCCCATTTTGTTTTACTTCGTAACTCTCCAAAAGTGAATCTTAATAGAGTTATTGATAGCTTAAAACCACAACACATTATTGCAGATGCCAGTAATTATAAGTCTTACATAAAACGTTGGCAAGCCACTTGTAGACATAAAAAAATCCCTTTCCATTACACCAATGAAAAGGGAGCTTTTATTGTTGAATAATTCTTACAAACCTATTCCTTAAAAGTAGGCTCAAAGTTTTTATAATACTCATTAAACTTCTCTTGCGTGGTCATTTCTTTATGCTTATCTGTTTTAAACATCTTTAAGTACAACTCTATTTGACGTGGTTTTAAGTATCCGGAAATTGGCGCTATGTAATCTCCATTTTCATCAAAAAATACCATTGTTGGATATGCTCTTACATTAAGAAAACGTGTTAACTCATGCGCACTATTACGTCTATTTGCTTTGGTAGCATCATATCTTGGATTGGTGTACGTTTTGTCTTTGTAAGTCACAGAATCATTCCCTTCACCATTAAATTTTACTGCATAAAAATGTTCGTTAACATAATCTACAACATCCTCGTTATGAAAGGTATATTTATCAAGCATTTTACATGGACCACACCAATTGGTGTATACATCCATTATGATCTTTTTAGGCTCTTTTTCCTGAAGCTTAATAGCTTCTTCTAAAGTCATCCAATTTATCTCTTTTTCAGAAGTTTCACTAGCATTTTGAAACGACACTAGTGTTCCAAAAGCTACAAAGGTTATAAGTAGTTTTATTTTTTTCATAACTAATTTGTTGCAAATCTTATACCGAACTTACAAAAAATGCCCCTAAAGCGGAGCATTTTCTATTATTTTTAACGGTAATGTTAACGTACTCCGTGCATTAATTTCTTTAATAATGGATGTAATGCGAATGACACTAAACCTAATCCTATTGGCACTACTGTGAATATTAAAAAGAAGTAAGATAGACCATCCTCTTTTGTAATCTTTTCAATATCACCTCCTACATAATGTGCCATTTTATTACCAATAGCAATAGCCAGATAATAAACCCCAAACATAAAGGCTACCATTCTAGCAGGCACTAATTTACTTAAATAAGATAGTCCCATCGGTGATAAACATAACTCACCAAGTGTATGAAACAAATAGGCAAGAACTAACCAAACCATACTTAATTTGGCAGTTTCAGCACCTAAAGGTACGTTTCTTGTAGCAAAAGCTAACAAACCAAATCCAACAGCCATTATAATTAGGCCTAAACCATATTTCACGGATGCTGGCGGATTGTATTTACTATCCCACCACTTTGTAAATAAAGGAGCAAAAACAATAATGAATAATGAATTTAAAATAGCAAACCATGTAATCTCAACTTCTTTTGCTTCTGCACTAAAGTTGATGTATAGCTTATAAATTACTAAAGCCCAAATAATGACAAAACTTATTGCCAGCACAATATTTGAAAAACCTATTCTACTAAATGTTTTTCTAAAAAGACTCAACAACACATAGGTTATAATTCCTATGGGTACTATTGTAACAATTGCATCAATAATCTTAAATAATGAAGCTGCATTCCCCTCTAATACTCTATCCGTAAAATCTCTAGTATAAATAGGCAAGGAACCTGCCGCTTGTTCAAAAGCAGCCCAGAAGAAAATTGTAAAAATACAGAAGATTGTAAAAGCAATCATTCTGTCTCTAACAACTCTTTCGTAACGAGGAATCCTAACAACAAGAATGACAATAAAGAGAATTGCTGCTAACAATGCAAAGAATAACGAATCTGTCATCCCAGCCACAGTAAAATTAAGCGTATTGATATCTCCTATTTTACTTAGAGGATCGTTAACGATAAAGATAAGCGCCGAAATAATAAAAACCCCAATTAACAAATAATCTACAGTTATAAAGTGATTTAATTTACCACTAATTTTTTCTTTTGAAGTTTCAACATCTTCAGACAAAGTATCAATGATACCTTTCTTTTCATTTTGAGGCTTAGCACCTACATCCCCAAATAATGGTTGTGCATAATAGAACTGAATCATCCCTAAAAACATAAAAATTCCTGCTAATCCAAACCCATAACTCCATCCTACATTTTCACCTAGCCAACCACAGAGCATAATCCCCAAAAATGCTCCTGCATTTACTCCCATATAAAAAATGTTATAAGCACCATCTTTTTTCTCATCATGGCCTTCGTACATTTTGGAAATAATTGATGTCATGTTCGGTTTAAAGAAACCATTTCCTAATATTAATAATGAAATACCTATGTAAAGAAATGTTGGTGTTTCTATCGCCATAGAGGCATGACCAAGTGTCATTAGCAAGGCACCAATAACAACAGCCATACGATAACCAATCTTGTTATCAGCTAACCAACCACCAACAATAGGAGTTAAATACACAAACATGGCATAAGTACCTAAAAGCGATAATGCTGCAGGCTTATCCCAGCCCCAACCTGGATTGTCACCAACCAAAGCACCTGTTAAAAAAATAACCAATATTGCACGCATTCCATAATACGAAAAACGCTCCCACATTTCTGTAAAGAACAGTACAAACAGACCAGCTGGATGTCCCATCACTTTAGTTTCGAAAAAATTTTCGGATGAATTACTCATAAATCTTAAAGTATTTAGTTAGTAGAGAAAACCTTAGAAGATAAACTCCTAAGGTTTATTTAGTATATTTTCTTAATTATCTGCTAATTCAAAGCCTTCAGTTTCTTCATGCTTTAAATCTCTTTCTTGATCTTCAACCCCATGAGTTAAGCGTTTTAGAGGTTTCAAAATTGAAATAAACAGACCTCCTATGATAACTGTAAATATCAAGATACCCATAAAGATAGTCTTTTCACCATAATCAGTAGCAGACTCACCTACTATTCCAGCAACTTTATTACCTAAACCTGTAGCAGCAAAGTAAACACCCATCATTAATGACGCATACTTAACCGGAGCTAACTTTGTTATAAAAGAAAGGGCTACTGGAGAAATACATAACTCTCCAATTGTATGAAATAAGTATGCTAAAACTAACCATAACATACTTGAAGAACCAGATTTTTCAAATTCCATAGCCGCAAAAACCATGAATAAAAAACCGAATCCCATTATTATAATACCTAAAGCCATTTTAAATAAAGAAGATGCTTCTTTACCTTTTAATTTTCTTTTTGCCCAGTAGCCTGCTACTATAGTAGCAAATATAATTATAAAACCTGCATTTAAACTTTGAAACATAACGGTTGGAACTTCCCAACCAAACAACATTCTATCTGTATTCGTTTCTGTGTATAAATTCATTAATCCTCCAGCTTGCTCAAATGCTCCCCAAAAAATAATCACCATTATAAACGAAAGCAACAATACAAGAAATCTATCTTTATAAGTTTTTGAGTCAAGTTCTTTGTAAATCATCATTAGTAATGCTGTAATTCCAGTTAAGAATAAGAATAACAAACCATAACCCCAGCCTAAAAAGTACCATCCTACAGCAGATAAACCAACTAAAATCATAGCAATTACTAATTGGGTAGAAGATTTAAAAAGTTTTGAGTAGAGTTTACTATAAGATATTTCTTCTGGATCATCCTGTGATGGTGGTATATAATCACCTACTTCTTTCAGATATTTTTGACCATAGATGTAGTTAATCAGTCCTAAAACCATCACTATTCCAGCAAGACCAAAACCAGCATGCCAACCCCATTCAGCAACAACAAGACCAACTATTAAGGTAGCTAATAGTGAACCTAAGTTTATTCCGATGTAAAAAATACTAAACCCCTTGTCTCGTCTTATATCTCCTTCTTTATATAAACCACCAACCATTGTTGATATATTAGGTTTTAGTAACCCTACACCTAAAATTACTAAACCAAGCCCTGTATAAAAAGCCCATATATCTGTAAGTACAAGAACTCCATGTCCTAAACAGAGAATTATTGCACCAACTAATACTGCCTTTTTCTGACCTATTAACTTATCAGCAATCATACCTCCGGGAATAGACATAACATAAACAAGCATTGTATACCAACCATAAAGCGCAAGAGCCTCTTTGCTTGTCCATCCTAAACCTGCACCTCGATCATCCCCAATTGTAGCTGTCGTCATGTATAATACCAATAATGCTCTCATCCCATAGTAGGAAAACCTTTCCCACATTTCGGTTAAGAATAAAATGTATAATCCTACTGGGTGCCCAAATAGTTCTTTTTGATGTGGTTGTTTAATTGCTGTTGACATATAATTTGTATTAGTTAGTTTTTTTGTTAGTTAGCCTTTAATCTTTGATGTTTCCTTTTCTTCTTTATTTGACTCTTTAATTTTGTCACCTAAAGTCTTATGGATAAAATTCGTCATCTTTTTGTACAAATGTAACCTGGTGTTACCTCCGTAAATACCATGGTTTTTATCCGGATAAATCATCCATTCAAATTGCTTATCGGCTTGTATTAAAGCTTCAACCATACGCATGGTGTTTTGCACATGTACGTTATCATCTCCTGTTCCGTGAATTATCAAGAAATCTCCTTTTAATTTATCTACATGATTAATTGGTGAGTTATCGTCATAACCACTTGGGTTTTCATCTGGAGTAGTCATGTAACGCTCTGTATAGATGGTATCATAGAATCTCCAACTCGTCACAGGTGCTACTGCTATTGCCATTTTAAAGACATCATTACCTTTAAATAAAGCATTACTACTCATAAAGCCTCCATAACTCCAACCCCAAATTCCGATACGTGAGGCATCAATATATGGCAGTTCTCCTAATTTTTTAGCAACTTCGATTTGATCTTCAACCTCATATTTACCCAATTCATTCTGGGTTACTTTTTTAAAGTCTGCTCCTTTAAAACCTGTTCCTCTTCCATCAATACAAACCACAATATACCCTTGTTGTGCCAGCATCTGATACCAATAGTCATTAGCACCATTCCAACGGTTGGCTACTTGCTGAGAACCTGGGCCAGAGTATTGATACATAAATAGTGGATACTGCTTATTTTCATCAAAATCTGCAGGTTTAATCATCCACATATTTAAGTCGTTACCATTAACATTTATGGTGCTAAACTCCTTTTTAGAGGTCACATAGTCGCCTACTTTTTGAGCTAACTTATCATTATCTTTTATACCTTTTACAAGGTTGCCATTTTTAGAATCGTGCAATGTGTACTCATAAGGTGTGGTGGCACTAGAATGTGTATTGATAAAATATGTGAAATCTGCACTAAAGGACGCGCTGTTGGTACCTTCGGTTTTTGTTAAGCGGTTTTTGTTTTTACCATTTAACTTTACAGAATATACATCTCTATTAATTGAACCATTTTCTGTAGACTGGTAGTAAATAGTATTTGCCTTTTCATTAAAACCATAATAATCAGTCACTTCCCAGTCACCATCTGTAACCTGATTAATTAACTTTCCGTTTTTATCATAATGATAAATATGATTATATCCATCCTTTTCACTCGTCCATATAAAGCTATTATCCTTTAGAAACGTTAGGTTGAACGTAACATCGATATAGGCATCGTCTTTTTCTTCAAGAACTAAATCGTAATCCATAGTTTTAGTGTTTATAAACCATAAATCCAATTCGTTTTGATGACGATTCATGTATTGTGCACTTAAAACATTGGCATCGTTTGTCCACTTTAGTCTTGGGATATAAAAATCTTCGTAAGCTTTATCTACTTTTAATTCTTGAAGCTTTTTAGTTTGTAAATCGTATAAATGTAGAGATACTTTTGAATTTTTTTCTCCTGCTTTAGGGTATTTAAAAACCTGTTGCGTTTGGTACAAACCAGAGCCATAAACATCCATTGAAAACTCAGGAACTTCAGATTCATCAAAACGAATAAACGCTATTAAATTACTATCTGCATTCCAATCAAAAGCTCTTACAAAACTAAACTCTTCTTCGTAGACCCAATCTGTTATCCCATTGATAATTTTATTTTTTTCACCATCAAAAGCTATCTGTGTAACATTACCAGATTTTAAGTCCTTAACATATAAATTGTTTTCAAAACCGTAAGCAATCTTGGTACCATCTGGAGATAAAGTTGGCTCTTGCAATAATTGATCTGCAACTTTGGTTAGCTGTTTAGTTTTAAAATCATAAACATAATATTCACCTAAAGAAGATCTTCTATATACAGGAATTTCATTTGTAGTTAATATTACTTTAGACTCATCTTTGCTAAACGTATAATCAAAAAAACCTTGTATCTCTGGTATATCGTTAGAAGACACTAAGGTTTTTACCTTTTCTAAAGTTTGGTAGTCGTAAATATCTATAGTTGTAGTACCATTCTGCCTATTATAATTTAAAACGGAATATTGTTTGCCGTTTTTCATGGAGTGTAAGGCTTGCATCCCTTCTGTTCTAAAAGCTCCACTCCAAATTTCTTCGAGGGTAATTTGTTTATCCTGACTGTAAATCAACGTAGTAGTTAGGAATCCAATAATAGCTACGAAGTATCTCAATTTCATATCAATCTTTTTTCAATAAAGCAATGCCAAGTTTACTAAAAAATATGCAAAAATCGGGCATTATTAACAGTAAATCGGCAATAATAGTGGAATAGGCACACATTTTATGCCAATCCTAAGTATCTTTGCAATTTAAAATCAACAAACTTATGCCCAACGCTATTTCTGGCTTTTCTAAACTTTCTAAATCTGAAAAGATTGAATGGCTTTTAGAGACTTATTTTTCTGATAAAGAAAACGCACGAACTCTGATACATCAATATTGGAATACAGACGAAAAGCTACAGAAACTACACGACGAGTTTATAGAAAACACTATTACCAATTATTATTTACCACTTGGAGTTGCTCCAAATTTTTCAATAAACAACAAGCTTTACACCATTCCTATGGCTATTGAAGAAAGCTCTGTTGTTGCGGCCGCAAGTAAATCTGCAAAATTTTGGCTAGATAGAGGCGGTTTTAAAACTGAAGTTATTTCAACGGAAAAAATAGGTCAGGTACATTTTACCTTTGATGGTGACTTTGAGGCTTTACAAGCTTTTTTTAAAAACATAAAACCAAAACTTTTTGAAGACACCAAAGCCATTACCAAGAACATGGAGCGTCGTGGTGGAGGTATTTTGGATATTGAACTTAGAAATAAATCTGAAGAATTAGAGCACTACTACCAACTGCATGCTACATTTGAAACGCTAGATGCCATGGGTGCCAATTTTATAAATTCTTGTTTAGAGCAGTTTGCCAAAACCTTTATACAAGAAGCTGAAAAGCAATTAGATGGTGAGATCGAAATTGTAATGAGTATTCTTTCTAACTACGTTCCTAATTGTTTAGTAAAAGTTGAGGTTTCTTGCCCTATTGAAGACTTAAAAAGTAAGGATATTTCTAATCCGACACTATTTGCTCAAAAATTTAAACAAGCAGTTAACATTGCAGAAGTAGAACCATACCGAGCTGTAACTCACAACAAAGGGATTATGAATGGTATTGATGCCGTGGTTTTAGCAACAGGAAATGATTTTAGAGCTGTTGAAGCTGGCGTGCACGCTTACGCTTCAAAAGGTGGAAGATATACAAGTTTAACCCATTGTTCTATTGAAGATAATATCTTTAAATTTTGGATTGAAATTCCATTAGCTTTGGGTACTGTTGGCGGTTTAACAAGCTTACACCCATTGGTAAAGTTTGCGCTAGAAATGCTAGAAAACCCATCAGCAAAGGATTTAATGCAAATTGTAGCTGTGGCAGGATTAGCTCAAAACTTTGCTGCTGTGAAGTCCTTAACAACAACTGGTATTCAAGAAGGGCACATGAAAATGCACCTATTAAATATTTTAAATCAGTTTGAAGCAACTGCTGAAGAGAAAGAAAAAATAGTAGAACATTTTAAAACCAATGTGGTAACACATAGTGCTGTTGTTGAAGCTATTGAAAACCTAAGAGGTTAATGAAAACTTTTAGAAGCAACGGAAAATTATTGGTCACAGCAGAATACGTTGTATTAGATGGTGCAAAGGCTCTAGCCATTCCCACTAAACATGGACAAATCTTAACTGCTGAAGAAAGCAATAGCAATACTGTTGTTTGGAAAAGTTATGATGAATACGGAAAGGTTTGGTATAAAGGTCATTTTATTTTTGATAACGGCGAGATTCTGAAACAAGTTCAGGATGATAATGCAATTACCAACAGACTCAAAAATATTCTAAGCGCTGCTCGTACTTTAAACCCTGAATTCTTGGCAAATTCTAAAGGACATAGAGTTTCAACCTACTTAGATTTTAACAGAGAATGGGGATTAGGCACATCTTCTACACTTATAAATAATATTGCGCAATGGGCAAATGTTGATGCTTATAAGCTTTTAGAAAAAACATTTGGAGGCAGTGGTTATGATATTGCTTGTGCACAACACAATACTCCGATAACCTTTCAGTTGAACACAAAAAATCAACCTTTAGTTAATTCAGTAAGATTTAATCCTATTTTTAAAGATCATCTATATTTTGTTTACCTCAATCAGAAACAAAACAGTAGAGATGGTATTAAAGCTTATAGATCCTTAAACAAAGTCAGTGATACTATTATTAATGATATTAATGCCATAACCGAAGCTATTGTAGAAGTTTCTTCACTAAGTGCTTTTGAACACTTAATAACTGAGCATGAAAATATTATTGGCAAGCTTTTAAATCAAACACCTATCAAATCCAGGGCATTTAGTGATTACAATGGAGCTATTAAAAGTCTTGGTGCTTGGGGAGGTGATTTTGTTTTGGTCACTTCTGAAAACGACCCGACCGACTATTTTAAGTCTAAAGGTTTGGATACTATAATTCCTTATTCTAAAATAGTATTAAATTAAAAAAGGCTTTACATTTCTGTAAAGCCTTTTATTTTGTACTAAAATATTCTTTATTTAGAAAACTGTTTTAGCTCTGTTATCCTCTATGTCAGCAGCTTTTTCTAATGCTTGATATACTTTTCCTTGAACAGCTCCACGTCTTGTAGCGTTTAATCTATTTACAATTGAAGTATAATTATCTAATTCTGTTGCTTCAGTTACTTTAGTCACTTCTATAACATAAACACCTTTCTCTCCATTGATAGGTTTAGATGTTTTGCCTTGCTCTAAACCAAACGCAGCACCAATTACTTTTGGCTCTACACCAGCACCTGCTAAAGTTGTATTCTTTAAGGTTAAAGCTGCCGCTGTTTTAGGACTTTGACCTTGATTCTTAGCAATCTCATCTACAGAAGTTGCTTTAATCTTCTCACGAATCATTTTAGCTTTCTTCTCCTTTCTTATCTCTGGTAAAACAGTTACAGACGCATCTTCTACACTCATTAAACCAGCTTCATTTTTCTCTACTAATTTAGCAACGATGAATCCATATCCAGAAACTGAGAAACTTTTGAAGTCACCCTCTTCTCTATTTTCTTCAAAAAACCAACGCACAAGCTCTCTCTGGCTTCCTAAACCTGGGATATTTTCGTCTAATTCCTTAAGTGTAATTGGCTTTACTGTTAACTCACGCTCTTTAGCTAATGCATTAAAGTCAGCATCTTTTGCAGCAATTTCAAACTTAGTAGCTCTATTATAAACGTCGTCTAATGTTTCTTGAGAAGGTTCAATCTTTCTTGCTAAAGTTGCCAGTTTATATACATCTGCCTCACCTTTTTGGCCTTCAATTTCTATAATATGAAAACCATAAGCAGTCTCTACAACACCCATATCTCCAGTTTTTCCATTAAAAGAAAAATCTCTAAATGGAGCTACCATTCTATTATAAGGAAACCAATCATAGCGCCCACCATTGTCAACACTACCTTGATCTGTAGAATATTCTGTAACAAAATCATCAAACTTAGATTTATCAGTTTTCAAGATATTATAAAGACTATCTACTTGCTTATTTGCCTGTTCTCTTGTTAATGTAACGTCTGGTCCAGCTGATGCAGCACCTAAGAAAGGAATTAATATATGTCTAGTTTTAACAGAATCTGGTAATTGCTCTTTAGCAATCATTTTAGAAAGCTTAAAGAATTCTCCATCTCTGTAAGGCCCATAATATTCACCAACTTCCAATTTCATTAAGCTATCTTTTGCTACTGCAGGAATTTGCGCTGCTGTTACAAAAGCATCATTGTACTTAATATCTGAATTAGAGTTAATGAATTCCGCAACATTCTTTACAGAATCAAAACCAGGGATTGTATCTGTGTTTCCGCTGCTGTCATTATACTCAGCTCTGTCGCTCTTTAATTTTATAAGTGCAGCTTTAATAGCATCCTCATCTGCTTTAGAAGCTTCTTCCTTAAACTCTACATAAACGACTTCTCTACTTGCATCTACTTTAAACTTATCTTCACGCTCTTTCATGTAGGCTTTAATATCAGATTTTGAGACCTCTACTAAACTATCTGCAATAGTTGTGTAAGGAATTTGCACAAAACGAATATCTACATTTTTAGCGTCTGCCATGTACTCATCTTTTGCTTCAGCGATTGTAGTGTTAACACCAGCTTTAATCATATTATAATATGTTTGCTGAAGTGAATTAGCCGCAATAGATTGTTCGTTATTTGTCCAGCTATCATAGTTAATGTTAATAGTTCGTCCTGCATACAAAAGCGGTGCAGAATCTGGACTAATATCTTTAAGGTTACTAATAAAAGCATTAAGACGATTTACATCAAAGTTTCCGTTTTCATCTTGAAATTCTGGGTTAGATTGAAAACTGTTCTTAAGTAAATCGCGCATTTCATCTTTTTCAACAGACAAACCAAGTGATTCGTATTCTGCATCTAAAATGATCTTACGCACCTCTTGATTATAAATTGCATTTTTTGCTTGAGTTGAAGATATGTTTCCACCAACCCCATCTTGGTAATTCTTTACTTTTTTCTGAAAATCAGTTACATCGATATCTGTACCGTTAACTGTTGCTACAACACCTTGGGAATTTGAAAACGCATTCGGGTTGTCAATTACACCCTGAATAACGAAAGCAAATAATGCTAATGCTATTACTAATATTAAGATTAGTGAACGCTGTCTAATTTTATTTAAAATTGCCATTTCTTAAATTTTTCGTATAAATAAGTCTGCGAAAATAGTATTTTCTAATAAATAATAAAAGGAGAAGTATAGTTTTTGTAAGCTATTGTAGTCTTTAATCTACATCGAGGATTTTTAACCTTACAATATCTATTTTTGTTGAGGATACTTCCTCAATAGTAAACTTAAAATTATCTATTAAAACATCTTCATTTTTCTCTGGAATACCTTCGGTCTCATTAACAATTAACCCTCCTAAGGTTTCATAGGTTTCACTTTCTGGAAGATTTAGTTTGTATGTTTCGTTGACATAATCCACCTCTAACCTTGCAGAGAATCTATAGGTATTTTCATCTATTTGTTCTTCTGTCATTTCTAGTGTATCATGCTCATCCTCTATTTCTCCAAACAATTCTTCAACAATATCTTCTACAGACATAAGACCAGATGTACCTCCATATTCATCAATAACAACAGCTATACTCTGACGCTTTTTTGTTAAAATATTGAGAACATCTTTAATCAATATTGTTTCTGGCACAAAACTTACCGGAATAATAATTGACTTAATATTTTTCGGTTTTTTAAACAATTCAAAAGCATGCACATATCCTAAAATATCATCTATATTATCCTTATAGACAATAATTTTTGTTCGTCCGGTTTCAATAAAGAGCTGACTTAAATTCTCAATGGATTCTGAGATGTCGACAGCCGAAATTTCGGTACGTGGCACCATAACCTCCCTAGCTTTAACCTCAGAAAACTCTAATGCATTTTGAAATATCTGGATTTCACTATCAACTTCTTCATGGTCTTCAACAGACTCCATTTGCTCGCTAATATAATTACCTAGCTCTACTTTGGTCATTGCTAACACAACGTCTTCTCCATTAGCTTTAAAAACATATTTTAATACAGCATCCGAAATCCAAAGTACAAAATCAGAAACCCAGCTAAAAAACACATAAAAAATATAGGTTGGCAAAGCCAAAACCTTCATTAAGGTATTGGCGTAAATTTGAAAAAACACTTTTGGCAAAAACTCTGCAGTAATTAATATAACAAAGGTTGAAATCACAGTCTGTGTTAGGAGTTGAAAATCGTGAAACAGATACGTTAAAACCGTACTATCTGATGGCAACATAGACTGAAACCATCTCACCAGCACATCTCCCATTTTTAGACCATAAATTACCAATGCAATATTGTTACCAATAAGCATCGTTGCAATATATTTAGATGGTTTTGCTGTTAACTTGGTTAATATTCTACCCAAGAAATCTTCTTGTTTTTTCTCTAGCTCTATGTGTATTTTATTTGACGACACATAAGCAATTTCCATCCCTGAGAAAAATGCTGAAAGAATAAGTGTAACTATTATTATGACTATATCTAAAGTCATACACTAATCTTTATTTCTATCTTGAAATTTGTTTGCAAAACGCTTTCTAAAAAAGAACATAAACACTGCAAGGGCAGCCAAAAACAAAGACATATATGGTATGTTTCCGTCTTTAGACCATTTTGCGTAAGCATCCCAAAGAAATAAAACTGCAAAGAAGATATATGCGTATTGAAATATTTTAAGAAGTTTCATATGTAAGTTATCTAAGTAAAATTAAGTTACAAAGATAGTTAATTATCGAGTTCAAAATCGCCACCCATTTCTAACATCTGAAAATTCTTGAAGTCTTTATCAGAATCAAAACCTCTACCATGAGATACACCTACTGTTCTATTAAACACCCAAGGCTCATTGGTAAAGACCCATTCTAATTTTTCGTTATAGTATAACTGGTCTGTTACTAGTTTTTCATTTTGATGGGTTGTAATGGTGACGTTTCCCCTTAGATCTATAATATCGGTATCTGTGTAAAAAATAGCATAGCGAGATGTAATGGTTGTCTTTTTACCTTCTTTATCATACACCTTTAGCACAATACCTTTTGGAAACTCAGAGAATGCGAAATCTCTATTAGAATAATCGAGCATTTTTGGGCTCATAAGATTTGCCTTAAGCCTTACCGAATCTTCGATGAACTCTGTATATTTTAAGTCGATGTTTTCTGCTTCACCGATAGGTTGGTTTTGAAGCACGCCAACCTTTTGAACCTTATCAAAATCATTTTCACAAGAAAAAAACAAAGTCACAGCAAACACTGTGACTAAGCTTTTTATAATATGTGAAATTTTTACTGTCATTATATATTTGGCACTGTTACAGAACGCCCAATCCAACATCCAATTTTTATGGTTTGCCCAGCATTACCTTCTGTAAAAATGTCTGATGTAGAAGGTGCACTTGCTCTATAACTAGCTGCAGATTTTGCTGATGCTGATTTTAAACGACCATCTACTCTACCTGCTTTTTCAGCTTCTAAAGCTGCTAACCAAAATACTGCTCTCTTATTAAAATTAGAGTCTCCACAGCTATTAGCACTTTTAGCATACATTGCTGCAATTGCTAAGTGAGGCGAACCATCTGAAGGGTTTAATTTCATAGACTCTGTATAGTATTGTCTTGCTTGACTGTAGCTTCCTTTATCTTTTAAATCATTGGCTAACTTTTTGTAAAGTTTTGCCTTTTTTAAAGGATCTGACTCCAAGTCTAATGTTTGATTAAAATACTTTTGCTCACCTGTTAATAAATACAAGTAGTATGATGTATCTGCACTTGGCTCTATACTATTCTTTTGTTGAACTAACTTTAAGAATAATGGTTCTTCTTTACAGCCTTTTGCATACATGCGGTTCATGGCTCTTTGTAACCAAACACCATCATTCTTATTTTCTTCGTAATTCTTTTCATATAATGGTACTAGCACCTCACAGTTGGCTCTATCTCCAAGCTTTTTATCCATACTACCAAGAATTTGATCTTCAAATGCCTCGATATTAGATTCGTAAGAAGACTTATATCTTGCTTCTTTGCTTGTTAAAGTGCCTGCTTCTTCTTTCGCTGCGTAAGTATTAAGTTTGGTAGTATATCCTGCTATTAAGTTTTCAATTAACTCATTAACATCATCATACTTATCAAACATCTCTTGCGCTGGTTTTTTACCTGCATCAAATAAATCTACTGCCAAAGAAAAGTAAGTATAAAGTCCTTTAGCACTCGTGAAATTTTTAGCATCTTTCACATAAGCACTATCAAACATATTATATAACTGCTCATCAGTCTTATTAAGTTCTTTTCTATACTTGTATGCTAAGTTTGCTTTATCTACTAAGATTTCTCCTTCGTCATATTTTGATGGGAAGTTCTCTCTACTTTGATCATAAAGCAACATTAAATCATTAATATGAGCCACTTGCTCGGCACCTGTAGTGTTTTCTATCTTGTGCATTAATATTTTTTCACCATGTGCATAGATAGCTCTGTTGAATTTTGGACACTTATTACGAACGATTTTCCATGGCTCGTATGCGTCATCATACTTTTTTGTTTTTACATAACTATCAAAAATCGATAGATTATTCATACACTCCTCATCTTGCTGAGCAAAACTAATATTGAAGCTTACAAAAAGAGCCGCTAGTAGTATAGTAATTCTCGTCTTCATCTTTTATTTTTATTGTTAGTTGTACTTCTTTTGTCTAAACCATCTAGAGTTTAAAGATAAACTTACATTAAAGTTTATAAAATTCTCTTGGATTAAATTATTGTTAGTTGTTCCTCGTTTTCCAATTTCAAGACCTAGGTTCAAATTTGAGAAAGGATCGCGAGATCTTTGACCAACTGGTAATCCTAAACCAAAAGATATGCCAAACTCTTTAATCGATTCATTTTTCACTACCAAACCTGTATTTGCAAAGTTTATTCCAGCCCTGTAAACTACACGCTTAAAATACCCTGTAAAAGCATCATAATCAGGAATAAAAAACCCTCCCAGAGATATTTGCGAAGCATTCTCAAAGGAAGAAACATCGTTAGTGTAAAAAGGATTAGAAAAATTACTTGTATTCTGAAAAGTATACTCAGCACCAACAAACCAAGACTGTGATTTACCCAAACCAGCACCAAAAGACCAACGTGATGGCAATGTTAAATCTGTCTTTCTTAGGTTTTCACTATCTAAATCTACCTCAACTGTATTCAACACAGTTTCTGTACCAATTGACGTTACGTCTACTGTGGAGATCGCACGAGTATTGTCTGAAGTTAATTTACTTTCTGGAGCAAAGGTTGCTGTAGCAGAAAGTTCTAAACTTTTGGATATTTTGGTTTTGTACGCCAATCCAAAGTTAAAATTTAAACCACTCAAATCAGACCTACTATCTTCTCTGGTTTGCAGCTCTACCAAATCTCCATCTGGTGTGTAAGCAAATTCAATAGCGGAATTCTGAATATTACCAAAATTATAGTTAAAATCTACACCAGCACTTAATTTATTGGAAATTTGATACCCAAAACCTGCAAAGACTCTATTGACACCACCTTCTCCTCTAAAACGATTGATAATGTCATCATTATTATTAATATCATCTAGCTTGTAACCAACAGAAGTATATGGCATAAGCCCAAAACCAAAACCAAATTTTCCGATTGGAACCGATAAGGCTATATAATCAAAAGTAGAACTATTACCATCAGCTTCACCAGAATTACCTTTTAAAGTCACATTTGATGTAGTACCTGCCACTGCAAATTTTACTGGTCTACTTTCCCCATCATAAGGGTAAGCGTCTACATTTTTTCCTACATAGGAAGCAGGATTTCTTAAATTAAGATGTATACTATCTAAATAAACACCAATACCTCCCATACTACGATTCTCTACGGTACCCTTAAATTTAAGGCTACCTATACCGTAAAATGAATATGGCGATGCTGTACCTTGCTGTGCAAAAACACTAGAACTTATAATTGCAATACAAATTACAATGAGTCTCTTTATCATTATTTTGAATTAAAATCTAGAATGTAATTCAAACCCTCTAGTAGAAAATTTGAATTCGCAAATATGCTATTTTTTAATTGGTTTGACAAAAAATTGGCGTCACCACCTGTTAAAATAACTGTTAAATCTTGATGTTCAGCTTTATATTGATCAATAACACCATCAATTTCTTTAACAACTCCTATAATAACACCTGAGTGTATAGAGGTTTCGGTTGAACTGCCAATTATATTTTTTGGTTGGTTCTTTTCTAATAACGGAAGGTTGGCTGTTAAATTATGAAGCGCATGATATCTCAATCTAACACCAGGTGAAATCGCACCACCTAAATACTCATTTTTATCATTTACAAAATCATAAGTAATACAAGTACCTGCATCTATAATCAGCACATTGCTGTCTGGAAATTGATTCACCGAAGCACACACCAATGCAATACGATCCACGCCAAGCGTTTTTGGTGTTTCGTAAAGGTTTTTAAAAGGCAGCTTTACATCATGGTTAAGCTCTAGGACTTTTAAATCGTCCTCAACGGTTTCAATCTGTTTTTTAGACAGCCTACCTACGGAAGAAATTATACTAGTTTTTAATTTCGGAAACTCTTTTTTAAGTTTTTTAAATTGCTTTTCAAATTCTGAAAGTTCAAAACTTACCTTATGAATTAGCTTATCATTCTGAAAAACAGCAAATTTCACAAAAGTATTCCCAACATCTACAATAAGATTCATACGTTTTTTATATGAAGCAAATTTATAAAATCAAATTTTACAATTTTCTTTTTGGTAATACTAAAAATGAATTTATATTTGCATCCGCTTAATTAAGCAACTGGTGCCTTAGCTCAGTTGGTAGAGCAAAGGACTGAAAATCCTTGTGTCCCTGGTTCGATTCCTGGAGGCACCACCACTAAAAGCCCGATTCAAATGAATCGGGCTTTTTGGTTTTAAAGAAACTTCAACAGATGTAACCTAGCTCACAAAGCCAAAAGCTCATTTTCCTCAAAAAAAGGGGATTTTTAGAATGCACACCTTTTTAACTCATTAAAACTAAAATATTACCAGCTAATTTTAGCTTTTAAAAAAAGTAGAAATTAGATTCAATTACGCTACAAAAAAACACCACAATAATCCTTTAAATACATACTTAAAATCACCAGTTTAGCTCTTTTTTCTACAAAATCCCAATTAATTAAAAAAAACCTAAAAACTAATTTTAAAAATTATAAAAGTCTGATTTACATGCATTTAATCCTGTTTTTTTGTTTTTAAAATTCCGTAAAAGCTAAAGAACTTTCCTTTATAGTATGGTATAAGAGTTTTAGTTTTAATCTCATCGTTCTGCAATTTTTGCCTGAACTGTCTTAACTAATAAAACTTTAACCAAGATGAAAAAAATTACACTCTTATTTATGATGTTGTTAAGCATAACAGCATTTTCCCAAATCGAAGTTATTGAAAATTTTGATGACGTTGCTAACAACCAAGTACCAACAGGTTGGACTGAGACAAATTTTGGAGCTTCATCAAATTACACATGTGATGGTTCTGCAAAAGCTATGGCATCTCCATTTACTAGTGCTGGTCAAGAAACTCTTACAACACCCTACTACACAGGCATTTCTAACGGCACAGACCTTACAGTAAGTTTTTCTTACAACATTTTTGAACAATTCAGTCAGTTTCCACCACCTAGCTTAGTTGCTCCAGCAACTAATTGGGGTTCTATAGTTTTAGAATATACTACAGATGGCACAAACTGGAATACTATTACAACAATAGACGATTCTAATTATACTTTCGTTAGCCCAACAGATTGCTCTAGTACTGCTAATATTAATGTAGGCACTATAGCGAATGGAAGTGATTTTCAGGCTCGCTTTGTAGTAACGGTAGCAAATATTACAAACTTTGCATTATGGGTTAATATAGATAATGTATCATTTACTCAAGTTGCTACAACAACACCTAACTGTGACGCTACTTTAATTTCACCAGTAAATGGATCTAATACCGCAGACAGCGATGTTACATTGATGTGGCAAGCTGCAACAGGATTACCAACAGGGTATACAATAAATGTTGGAACCACAACAGGTGGCACAGATATAGTAAATGGAGCTACAACAACAGAAACAAGTTATCCGTTAACAGGATTAAACTATGAAACAGAATATTTTGTAAACATTATCCCTACAAATGGTGTAGGAAGCGCGAACGGATGTACAGAAGAGAGTTTTACTACAAGAACAGCCCCAATACCAGGAGCAACATGCAGCAGCCCAATAGTAATTTCTTCATTTCCTTTTATCGAAGCAGGTGGAGATACCGATAATTATGAAGACAATATTGACACTAGTCCTTGTAGCAATAGCTACATGAGTGGTAAAGATGTATTTTATGAAATAACACCAACTACTGATGTTTCTATAAATATTGAGTTAGCTAATATATCTAATAATGGTGCTAGTATCCATGTTGTAAATGGCTGCCCAGATGCTGCTACAGAATGTGTAGATTATGTTGGTTCTTATTCTGGAACGACTAGAAGTTTATCAGAAGTAGTTTTATTAGCAGGTAACACCTACTTTGTTGTTTTAAGTAACTCAGGTAGTACAAGAACCTACACTTACGATTTAATCATTACTGCCAATAGCTGTATAAACCCTACCTTAGGCACATTAACTCCAGTAGCAGATTGTAGTAATGGACAATTCTCTGTTGACGTAAATATTGATTATTTAGGAAGCGCAACATCATTAACTCTTTCTGATGATAACGGAACTACTTCAGATATTACTAATATTACATCTACAGGAACAGTAACAATGGGTCCTTACCCAAGCGGAGCAACAGTTAACTTTACACTAACAAATGAGCAAGACGGAACATGTTCTGATACAGGATCAACTTATTTTTATTGCCCTCCAACGAATGATGAATGTAGCGCACCAATAAACCTAACTGTTAATACAGATGATAGTTGTACTATCTTTACAAGTGCAACAAATGCTGGTGCTACAGAATCTGTTGCAGACCCAGACACTTGTGCTTCTGCAAGTAATAACCACAATGATGTATGGTTCACCTTTACAGCTTCTAGCGAGGTTATTATTTTAGAATATTTGAATATAACTGATGCCATAAACTCAGGTGGATCAATTCAAGCAACAGAATTGTTAGAAGGAAGTTGTGGCGCATTAACCAGCATAGCTTGTTACACAAGTAACTATGTTACATTTAGTGGATTAACAATAGGAAACACTTATTACATACGTAATAACACAAGACTAAATGGTGAGTTTGCTCAAAACTATGACATCTGTTTAAGAGAAGCGCCTGCACCACCAGCTAATGATGAGTGTACAAATGCTGCTGTTTTAACAGCTTCAACTGATGATATGTGTAATAATGCTGTATCTGGCACAACAGTTGGTGCAACTATTTCTTCAGACAATAGTTGTAATACAGATGGGTATGGTGATGTTTGGTATGTATTTAACCCAACCGTAAGTGGTATTTATGAATTTTCATTAGAGCGACTAAGCACAACACCATCTACATATTACTCAGTATATGAAGGTTCTTGTGGTGCTTTAACAGAGGTAACAACATCTTGTAATTCAAACTCTAATCAAATTCTTACATTAGATAGTACTTCTACTTACTATGTAATGGTTCAAACAAGTCAGGTAGGTGAAGGTATAGATTTTAACCTATGTGTATGGCAATTACCAGATGCTGTAGTAAATAGTGATTGTACAGGTGCTATAGAACTAACAGAATCTTCAGATATAAACGATACAGAAGGCAATAGTATTTCTTCTAATTTAGAAAACGCATACTATTCTCCTCAAGGCTGTTCATCGTCTTCTTATGAGTCGGTATGGTATACTTTAACACCAGAATACACAGGCACTTACCATTTTGAATTTACAAGAGTTACTGGTTCTGCTTACTATACTATTTATGATACTGGCAACTGCGCAAGTGTACAAGAGAATTATGTAAATGGAATAAGTAGTTGCTATAACTCTGCGTATAAGCCAATAGATGTTGTAGCAGGAAACACATACTTAATCCTAGTACATGCTTCTTCTGCTGCAGAATTTGAATTCTTTGTTTACCCAGATGCTACCTTAGGAATGGAAAACTCTAATTTTGAGTCTTTTAGACTTTATCCTAATCCTGTGAACGATGTTTTGAACTTAGAATCTCAGGAAGTAATAAATAGTGTGGCTGTATACAATATTATGGGACAACAAGTACAGTATGCAACACCAGAAGTCTCTGATGCAGAAATAAATATAAGTGATTTAAAAAGTGGAGTATATTTTATTAAAGTTAGTATAAACAATAAAGAAAAAACCTTTAAAATCCTTAAGAATTGATTAATTAGCCTATCAATTTATTATAAAAAGACGATACATTTGGTATCGTCTTTTTTTTGTTTAAGATAATTCTTTTTCAAAGTTTCCTATATTTACTATCTTATAGTACCTAGCTTATAGGTAAATTAAGCATAAAGTAGGAAATGAAACAGAAATACAATTGGATTATTAAGCTACCTGTCTTTTGGATTGTGTTTCTATCCTTATCATTTCATGTCAATAGTTTTGCCCAAAATAGTGAGCTAATCTTTAAAGCTAAAGAACTTGTAGATTCAAATCCTGATGAAGCCTTAAAAATTACTGAACATATCTTAAACACAAGTCAAAACCTTCAAGAAAAGGTTGAGGCTAACATCATTAGAGCTAAATGTTATATTGTTAAAGGTGAATATAATGATGTCGTTCCCTATGTTTTCGATTCAGTAAACTATTCAGAAAATATAAGTGAGAAAGCTAAAGCAGAACTAAACATAATAAGAGCCAAGCTTTTTAGAACTGTATATTTAGACAAACAAGCTGAGTTATATTTAAATAATGCCATAGAGACTGTTAGATCATCCCAACTTAATCAAAAATTAAAAGATTCCTTAAATGCGCTTATCTCATTAGAGAGCATTTACATGACATTAGATCGAGGAAACAACAATAAGGTTATAGAGTTGGCAAATACATTCGAAAAGGATTATAAAGATTTTATAAATAAAAATGTAAATAGCAAGATTTCTTTCTTACTAGCCAAAGAGAAGGCTTTTAACAGACTAATGTATAGAGATTCTGCAAGAATTTATGTTAATAAAATATTTACTTTATTAGACTTAAATAATTACAGTAACATACTTAATAAATCAATCATTTATAGCGAACTAGGACAACTTTATCTTCAAAACAAAGACTTTAGCAAAAGTGAGGAAACACTTTTTATTGCCTCAAAATTTGCAGAGATCATAGATAACCCAAGTTTAATGAGAGATATAAATAAAGGACTAGCCATCAATTATTTAGCATCTAACAAAAAAATTCAACACAAAACATATAATGATAAGTTTTTAGCTTTATCATCTCAGGTAGATCTTATGGAGCAGGAGACGGTAAATAGTCTTTATAACACCTTATCAGGTAAGTTGGAAGAAAATGTATCGCAACAAGAAAAAAAATACAGCAACTATCTTTATTTAGCTATAGCAGGACTTACCATAGTTTTTATTATTTCTCTTTTTATAACCCTAAAATACATTGAAAGAAAAAAGAGATTAAAGGAGATTATTAAATATTTAGAAATTAGCAAAAACAATTCTATAGCTGATAGTAAACCTAAAAAAATAAGTACAAAGAAAGGTATTCATATTCCTGAAGAAACGGAAAAACAAATACTAGAAAAACTAAAGCGTTTTGAAAGTTCCAAAATGTTTTTACACAAAGAAATGTCTCTAGCACGTTTGGCTGGTAAGTTTGAAACAAACACCAAATATCTTTCTGGTGTCATCAACAATCATTACGATGATAATTTTAATACCTTCATTAATAAATTACGTATCAATTACATAATAGATAAATTAAAAAACGAACCAAATTATATTAATTACAAAATCAGCTATTTGGCAGAGGAATGTGGTTTTTCATCACACAGTAGCTTTGCAACTGTTTTTAAGACCATTGTGGGGATGTCTCCAGTAACTTTAATAAAGTTAATTAAAGAAGAGCGAAAAAAAGGTAAACCTGAAACAACAAACTAAATGTGTAAAAATTTCACATATCTTTTATTGTATATATGTCTTAGTTTTAGCTCTGCACAGGCACTAGATTACGTACAAAGTAAGCAAGCAGACAGCCTAATACAAGCTAGTATTGTTAAGGTATACGACAACCCTAGCGAATCTATAGAATTAGGTTTAAAGATTTTTGAAGACGCTAACAATTCGGTTAAAACCAGAACCAAAGCACTTATGTTGGTCTCTCTTGCCTACACCTCAAAAAGAGACTATCAAAAAGCTTTAGAATACACTGTTAAGGCTGAAGAATTTTCAAAAGAACTTGATGATAAAGTGCTACAGATTGAAATTCTTTTTAAGACAGGAATTTTATATCAACAACTCAAGATTTTTGATAAGTCTATAGAGTTTTTAGAAAAAACAGAGCAAATGGCGCTTCTTTATCCTGACAGGGAATTAGTAGGTAAGTATTTGGCCAACAGCTATACCGTAAAAGGATTTATATATAAAGACAACCTTAACTGTGATATTGCCTTAGAGTTTTTTGACAAAGGCATAAAAGAATATAAAAAGCTAAAAAATGTAGCAGTAAACACCAACTTAAGTATTGCTTATTACAACAGAGGTAATTGCTACACACTTTTAGCCGATTATGACATGGCAATTAATAGCTTCAATAAATCTATAACATACGCCAATATGGAAGAAGCCAACAGCCTTATAGCTTTTGCTCAAAAAGGATTGGCAGAAGTTTATACAGATCAAGGCAGATACGAAGACTCAATAGTATTGTTAAATGAAGCACTAGAAAAATCGCAAAATGTAGGTGACATAATATTAAACTCTAGTATTTACAACGGACTTTTTGAAAACTATCTCGCCATAAATAATTGGGAAAAATACGAAGAGTACTATAACCTTTATTCCAAAACTCAATTAGACATAAAATCTTCTGAACGTAAATCTGTTGACGATTCAATAAGTAAAATTGAAGACGTTCAATCTGAAGAATTAACTCATATAAAAAGTAAATTTAAAAATCAGTTAACATGGTTGGGAGCTATTTTTTTAGTAATTATTTTCTTTAGTTTTTTTATTATAAAAAATAGCAAAAGCGACATAATTACCCTTAAAAAAGAAATAAAGAAACTCCAAGAGCAAGAATAGACTTTTTAATATTTTCAAAATATAAACAACTAAAAAACAGTTGTTTATATTATTTTTTTTCTTTCAAAATTCCGCAAATACAAAAGACTTAGCCTTTTATATATGGTATATGTATTAGTACATTTAGAATGTAAAATTCTAGAGAAACACTAACAGAAAATATTATCCAATATGAAAAATAAGTCACTAATCGTTGTAGACAAATCTCATTTTTTTTCATCAAAATTTCCCTCTAATTTGAGTTCTGTTTTTGAGCAGGTACAAAAATCAAAGGTTGCCATGTTAATGTTGGTTGCTTTTATTTTTTCGGCTCAAGGTGTAGCACAAGTAGACGAAAATTTCGATAGTGGTATTCCTACGGAATGGACAATAGTAGATAATGGAGTAGGAACTCAAACTTGGCAAGTAACAGCAGATGGTTATTTGGGCACTAATGGTGTATCCATAAATCCTTCATTAGATAATATTGGTGACCAAAACACAGCACAATATTTTTTGGTAACACCACAATTTGCTGTTCCAGAAAATGGCGAAATACATTTCTTCACTAAACAAGGAAGCGAAGCAGATAATGGTACGCAATACCAAATACGTTTATCTACTGCAGCTCAACCAGATATAAATGGTTTTAATATTGTTTTACAGTCTTATACAGAATCAAATTTAAATACAGGATCTCAAACCAACTATGAAGAAAATGTGGTAGAAATCCCAACTTCAATTCCAGCAGGATTAAACATATACATCGCATTTGTAGCAGTTAATACACAAAACGGCGCTTCACCAACAGGTGACGAGTGGTTTATAGACAACGTCTCTATCCTAGAAGGTTGTTCTGAAATTGACAGCAACAATGTTACCATAGACAATATTACAGTAGAAGGTGCAGAAGTTTCATGGACACATCCTACAGCTACAAATTTTGAATTGCAAGTATTACCTACAGGAGGTATACCTGCAGGAGCGGGAATTCCGGTAACAGGTAACACAACAACCTTAAACAATCTAGATGAAGATACAGAATATGATATTTACATACGTGCTATTTGCGACAATAGTACTATTAGCGAGTATTCAGGTCCTTTTACTTTTAAAACTTTAAAATATGGACTGTCTTGTGACCAACCTATTATTGTTCCAGATGTATCAACCACACCTTACGTTCTTATAGACAATCTAGATCAATGGGAAAACCCAAATGTTACCTATTCTACTCAAGGCTCTAATTGTTTACCAGGCTCAACAACAACAAATTATCTTAACGGAAATAAGATTTTCTTATCCTATACACCAACTGAAGATGGCCTATTGACCTTAACCCAAGAAACAGGAACAGATGGTGGAGCCAATGGAAATAATTGCTACAACGACAGAAGTTCATTATTTGTATACGACAGTTGTGCAAACGTTGGTATAGAATGTTTAGCAGGCACAATAACCACTAATGCTTTTGAGCCAAAATCTATATCTAACCTGTTGGTACAAGCTGGGCAAACATATATAATAGTTGTGTCTTCGCAGCTATCAACAACAGCAGGCATATGCTTTACATTAGAAATTAGCAGTCCTACTTGTGCTCCTCCAAGCGATATCTATTATAACGATTTAACAGAAGACAGTGTTAGTTTCAACTGGGATAACATAGGAGGTTTTTCAGATTCTTGGGAATATATAGTAATGCCAACAGGATCTGGTGAGCCAACAGGATCTGGCACTGCTACAACAACCAATTTAGATAATGCTATATCTGGGCTAACACCAGATACAGTTTATGATATATATGTAAGATCTGTTTGTAGCGGAACTCCTGGTCTTTGGAGTGATGCCGTAACGTTTAAAACACAATGTACTACATTTAACACACCTTATTCAACCGAATTCACAAACGCCACTAACGAAAATCCAGAACCATGTTGGACAACTCTTGATGTTAATGGCGATGGTAACAGTTTTGGTTTTATTGGAGGGTACGCTACTCTTAGAACACAAAACAACAACATTAATGGTTTAAATAATGATATTTATGCCTCACCAAGAGTAAATTTTGATGGTATTACACCCAAAAGACTACGCTTCAAACACAGAGCTACACAAGGTATTTCTGCATATTCGGTAAAATTATCTACTACTGGTATTGGTAGAGACAATTTTACAACTATTGTACAACCAGAAACAACAATAAACAACACCAGCTTTCAAGAAGTTATACTAGACCTTCCAGAAGCAATTATAGGCGAAGTGAATATTGCTTTTGTTGTTGAGCCAAATACAACCGAAACTGCAATAAGAGTCTCTTTTGATGATGTCTATATAGAAGATAAACCTACATGTCCAGATCCTTTAGATCCTTTTGTCCTAGAGTCGCAAATCACAACAAATTCTGCATGGTTGTTATGGACCGCAGGAGATAATGAAACCCAATGGCAAGTTGTAATACAAGATGAAGGAGCTGGCATTCCAACTACAGATGGAGATTTAGTATCTAGTAACTTCCCATATATCGCTAATGGATTAGATTCTGGTAGAAGATATGAGTTCTATGTAAGAGCATATTGTGCTACCGATGACCAAAGTGAATGGGTAGGTCCTGTTACATTTACAACTTTATGCGAATCGTACGACACTCCTTTTTATGAAAGCTTTGATGACGACGATGCCAATACACAAAAATTTTGTTGGGAAATAAATGATGCAAATACAGACGGTTCAACATGGACTATTGATGAAGATCACGCACTTATACAAACACCACCTTTTTCACCTCCTTCTGGCTTTAATGATTACCTAATATCACCAGCTATTAACATGGATGGTGTAAAAGAACTAAAGTATAAGTATAGAGCCGATTTTTCTTTCTTCTCTGGTCCTCCTCGATTTGGTCTTGAGGTATTAATGTCAACCACCAATACAAATCCTGGTAGTTTTACAGTTATTTCACCTCTTGAAGTTTTTACAAATTCTTCATATGAAGAAAAATCTATATTTATTGAAGCTACAGGAACAGTTTACATTGCTTTTAGAGTACCACCAGAATTTACAGGAGGCTGGTCAATACTTAGTCTTGATGATGTAAGCATAACCGACGCACCTGCTTGTCCTAACCCATCAGAATTAACGGTAGATACCATATTTTCTGATAGTGCAGAATTGTCATGGACACAAGGTTTTGAAGAAACAGACTGGAATATCGCTGTACAATTGGCAGGTTCTGGCATACCTACTACAGGTGAAGCTGTTTTAGCATCAAATTTTACAGCATCAGACTTGTTAGCAAATACAGAATATGAATTTTATGTACAAGCTAACTGTGGCACAGAAACAAGTGATTGGGTAGGACCTGTAACATTTACAACTTTATGTGAGTCTTTCACTTCTCCTTTTACAGAAACCTTTAACTATGATTCAACAACAGAAGAATGTTGGATCGTAATTAACAATAATGACGATTTTGAAACTTGGGAACTAAACACCACAGGCTTTTCTTACGAAGGAGACCAAGCAGCAGTAATGTTTACTGGTACAAATGGTCTAAACGACGATTGGTTAATTTCACCAACCATCACAATAACAGAAAATCAACGTTTACGCTACTATTACAGAGTAAATGATAGCTTTTTTACAGAAGATTTAGATGTTCTTCTATCTACAAACGGTATTGGTTTAGATCAATTCACCACAGTACTATACGATTCTGATAGTGATACAGAAATTATAAATAATGTAGAATACAAAGTTAAGATTATAAACTTCCCTTCAGGTATTACAGGAGATATTAATATTGCATTTCATGTACCATTTTATGCAAGCACACAATCTTACAGAGGGCAAACTCTAGCTATAGACAATGTAAATATTGAAGACATACCAGAATGTCCAGAACCAACAAACATCGTATTAAATAACATTACAGATACTGAGGTACAGGTTTCTTGGGATGCCAACGGATCTGAAACAGCTTGGGAAATTTCAGTACAGCCAGCAGGAACACCAGCACCAGTTGGAGACACAGACCCAAGTTACCTTTATAATGCTCCAACAAATCCTTTTACAGTTACAAACCTAGATCCTTCAACCATGTACGACATCTATGTTAGGGCTGTATGTGATGGAGATAGCCAATGGACAGGTCCTATATCTGTAACAACAAGATGTAATTTTGATGATTTATGTCAATACACATTTGTGTTAACTAGTGATTCTGATGTTTCAGCTAGATTAGACATTTCGCAAAACAATCAATTTTTGCAATCACTTCCTTTTGAAGGCAACACAGGAGACTCATTTACTGTATTCTTATGCTCTGGCACAGAGTTTTCAGTATATTTTTACACTCTCGGAAGTTCGCAACCACAATACGACAGCTACCAGTTTGATGTTTTAGACGCATCAAATAACCTAGTATATTCAAGTCCAACAGGTATTCCTCTAAGAACAACTGTTTACGAAGGCACAGCCGTCTGTGGTGCTATAAGTTGCCCTCAACCTACCAACTTATCTATAAATGAATTTTCAGAATTCTCTTGGACTCCAGCTGGTAGTGAAACACAATGGGAAGTAGCCGTACAACCTCTTGGTAATGGTACAATACCTCAATCTGGCACCATAGTTTCCACAAATTCATATACACCATCTGATGATGATTTCACAGATTTAAATGTAGCTACTTACGAGTATTTTGTAAGAGCAGTTTGTGGTACAGATGATGAAAGTTACTGGTCTGGACCTTTTGAGTTTGTTAGAAACGATGATGTTTCAAACGCTATAACGGTTCCAATAAATGATACAACCGTTTGTATGGAATCTATCACTGAAGTTTCATTTTTAAATGCGACAGTATCTCCTGAAGCACGAACTTGCGAAGGTGAAAACGGCAAAGATGTTTGGTTTGATTTTACTGCCGAATCTAGAGTTCACATCATTGAACTAAATAATTTTAACGGAAGTCTTAGAGACAGTGCAGGAGATCCTACCTATTACGAAATGATTACCACACTGTATAGAAACAATGGTGGCATTCTCGAAGAAATTACATGTAGCTATGACAATGCTTTAGCTGCTATGTATTCTTCAGAATTAGTTGTAGGAGACAATTACAAAGTAAGAGTTACACTAAACACTACAGAATCTACCGAATATAGATTTAGTATTTGCATTAAAACTCCAGAAGATTTATGTTTAGTTGATACCGTTAATGGAGGTTTTGAAGAACCTGTACTGAATGGCTTAAGTGGTATAAACACTATCATATCCTTAAACACAATTCCTGGATGGCGATCAAATTTAGACTCATCTAATAACATTTTTTATTGGGAATCATTAAACGCTCCTGGATTTACACCTTATGAAGGCGGACAATGTGTTCAAATTTTATCAGACCAAGGCACAACTATAGATCCTAACGATCCTAACATTAAAGGGCTATACCGAGATTTTGACACATCGCAAATGACATTAATGGATTATAGTTTTGCTCATCTAGCTAGATTTGATGGTAACACAATTCAACTATTTGCTGGTCCTGTTGGTGGTCCTTACACCATGATTAATAACCACCTAGGAACAACCCAAGGATGGGATTTGGTAACAGGGCAATATATGGTTCCAACGGATCAAACAGAAACTAGATTTATATTTAGAGCTAGTGATGGCGACGATATTGGTAACGTCTTAGATGCTATTAATTTTGTTGCTAATAACGAAATTATTACCCAACCTCTTACCATAGATTGTGACAACAACATGGCAACCGTTGAGGCTAATGGAATGGGTATGTGGATAGCCAGCGACACTAATCCTGGTGATATTACAATCGCAACACCAAATAATAATACTACAGATATTACAGATTTTGTTCAGCCAGGCACATATACTTTTACATGGCAAACTAGCTACTGTTCTTATGATTTAGAGATTACCTATAATGGTGTAGCAGAAACACCAACGGTAGAATCGCCTGTAGAATATTGTTTAAATGATACAGCCCAACAACTTACGGCAACACCTACTGATGCATTAACCCTTGTCTGGTACACAGTAGCTACAGGAGGAACGGGAAGCACCACAGCGCCAACACCAGATACTTCTGTTGTAGGTACTACATCTTACTATGTAGCTTATCAAGATAGTCAAGGTTGCGAAGGACCTAGAGCTGAAATTTCAGTTATTGTAAGCGAGTCCTTTACACCGCAATTAGTATTTAGTTATGACGATACTTGTATTTTATCTGATGTTAATCCAACACCTACATTAAGTGATGATTTTAATACAGGAGGAACATTCTCATCAACCACACTTACAGTAGAAACTACTACTGGAGTAATTGATATGACTTCAGCTTCTGCTGGTCAACATAATGTTGTATATACTTTTGATGGAGATGAAGACAATTGTTTAGAAGGCGGAACCTTTACAACAACAATTACATTTACAGCTGCCGAAACACCAGTTACAACTTTTAACTATGGCAATGAAGCTTTCTGTTTACTTAATGGCACTACAGCACTTCCAGTTTTAGAAATTGGATTTGCAACTGGAGGAACATTCTCATCTACTACAGTAACTGTCAATAGCTCTACAGGTGAAATTGATTTAACCTCAGCTTCCGAAGGCAATCATGATATTACTTATACGATTGAAGAAAGTATTGACAACTGTATTGAAGGCAGTACATTCACTACAACTATTGAAGTGGTTGCAACTGTAAATCCTGTTACAGATTTTAGTTACGAACAAACTACTTATTGTGAGAACACAGGAACTATATCAATTGTACCTAGCAACAACTTTACAACGGGAGGAACATTTAGTTCTACTACTGGACTTACTTTAGATGCAACAACAGGTGACGTAAACTTAGATACAAGCACATCTGGAACTTATACAATCACATATACAATTGATGAAGATTTAGCTAACTGTACAACAAGCAGCAATAGTGAGTTTACCATAACGATTAATGCTTCAGTAACACCAGAAACTGAATTCAATTATGGAGATACTGTAATCTGCCCAATTGGAATTACTGAACTCTCTCCAGTTTTAACCACAGGATTTACATCTGGTGGCACCTTTAGCTCACTTACTTTAGATGTTGATAGCACCACAGGAGCTATAGATATTACTTCTGCAACAGCAGGCTCACACGATATCACTTACACTTTTGAAGAAGATACAACCAATTGTATTTTGGGCGGTACGTTTACAACAACAATAGAAATAACTGAAGTGACTACTCCAGTAACTACATTTACTTATAATGAAGATATTTATTGTGGTGATGCCGGAGCTATATTCCCAAATACTGATACAGATTTTACACAAGGTGGAACATTCACAGCAGAAAATGGCTTGATTATAAACCCTTCAACAGGTGAAATAGATGTAGCGTCTAGTTCTTTAGGTAATTATACAGTAACCTACACAATTGCTGCAGATGAAACAAGCTGTACAGAAAGTGGTTCTAGCAGCTTCAATATTACAATTTTAGATGCTATAGAAGTTGTTATCATTGGAGAATGTAATGCTGAAAATTATACACTTACAGCTTCTCCAGTTGATGGTTCTTACAATCCAAATGAAGCAACTTACACATGGATGGATGCCAATGGAAATGTAACCAATCAAACTTCAGAGGTATTCAATGTAACAGATTATGCAGATCAAAACTCAGGATTTAGCGTACCAGCAACGTTTACAGTTCTTGTAGAGTTTGGTGGTTGTTCGGTAACGCAATCTTTTACAGCAGAGCGTTCTGCATGCCGAGATATTCCAAGAGGTATTTCACCAGATGGCAACGGAAAGAACGATACGTTTGATTTAACTGGCTTTGGTGTTACAGAAATCTATATGTACAACAGATACGGAACAGAAGTATATAGATATAAAGGTACTTACACCAACCAATGGCATGGACAGTCTAATAAAGGAGATGAACTTCCTGATGGCACATATTTCTATAGCATTAGAAAAGATGATGGCAGCACCATTACAGGTTGGGTATACATAAACAGAGCTCATTAATCAATAGTAAACATGAAAGATTTAATACCAATGAAAAAATTATATATCACTATAAGTATTGCTATTGCTTTTATCACAAGCTCTAAAGCGCAACAAGACCCTCAATACACGCAATACATGTACAACATGAATGTAGTAAACCCTGCATATGCTGGTTCTAAAGAAAATTTAGCTATAGGCTTGTTGTATCGTACCCAATGGATAAACATTAACGATGCTCCCAAAACAGGAACTCTATCAGTTCATAGTCCAATAGGCAAAAATGTAGGTTTAGGTTTATCTGTAATTTCAGATAAAATTGGACCTGTTGAAGAAAATAACATTTACGCAGATTTCTCTTATACCTTAAACTTGGGTGGAGAACACCGTTTGGCTTTTGGCCTAAAAGCAGGAGTAACACTACAAAACATAGGCTTTTTTAGCGATATAGGAAATGGTTTTGTTAACGACTCTAATGATGAAGCTTTTAGCGAAGACGTTAGCAATGCTAATCTTAATATTGGTTCAGGATTGTTTTATTACACAGACAATTACTATGTATCGTTTTCTATTCCTAATATGCTAAAAAATACGTTTTTAGACATTAGCAATAACGGACAACAATATACTTATGGCTCTGAAGTGCTGCATTATTTTTTATCAGCAGGTTATGTGTTTAATCTTTCAGAAAACACAAAGTTTAAACCTTCATTCTTAATGAAGTCTGCTTTTGAAGCACCAACTTCGCTGGATGTTTCAGCCAATTTTTTATTGTATAATAAATTTGAAATTGGTGCAACCTATCGTTTAGATGATTCTATAGGTGCCATGGCAAATTTTGCTGTATCACCAAGCATAAGAGTTGGCTATGCTTACGACCACATAACTTCAGAACTAAGTGGAGCAACGTCCTCTTCGCATGAAGTTATGCTTTTATTCGATTTAAATTTCCCAAAGAAAGTGTCTATATCACCTAGATTTTTCTAATATATAAATGAAAATTTCAAAAAAAATGAAAAACATTATTAGTTTATTTTGCCTACTGCTAATTACTTCCATTAGCTTAGGACAAAACAAAAAAACAGAAAAAGCCGATAAGCTTTATAATAGTTATCAATATGTAGATGCTATAGAAGAGTATTTAAAACTCTCAGGAGATAAGGGTATTAGCACATACATAAGCACACAATTGGCAGACAGCTATTATAATATTTATAATATAGAGGAAGCTGCTAAATGGTATAAAACTGCATTAGAAAAACAGCCAAGTGCGGAAACTTATTACAAATATGCACAGGTATTAAAATCTCAAGGTAAATACAAGTTAGCTAATAAGCAAATGGACGAATTTGCTAAACTATTACCTGATGACGAACGTGCAAAAAACTATCTAAAAAACCCTAATTACATTCCGCAATTAGTAGAAAAAGACAAACTGTTCAATATTGAAGAAACCTCTATCAACGATGATAAGCAGAGCGACTTTGGTGCTGTGCTCTCTAACGATAACATCTTATACTTTGTAAGTACAAGAAAGAGTTCAAAAAAACAGGACTTATGGACAAAACAATCTTACTTGGATATCTATAAATCTATAAGAAACGAAGACGGAACACTATCTACACCAGAGGAAGTTGCAGAGCTAAACACAATGTACCACGATGGCCCTCTAACAATAAGTAAAGACGGTAAAACCATGTATTTCTCTAGAGATGGGCACAGTATGGGTACTTACAAAAAAATTAAAAACAATAAAGTAAAACTAGCTCAACAAGGCATCTATAGAGCCACTTTAATTGATGGAAAATGGGAAAACATAACAGCACTTCCTATTAATAGCAATGACTATACGGTAAGTCATCCAAGCCTGAGTCCAGATGGTAAAACTTTATATTTTGCTTCTAACATGCCAGGTGGACAAGGAGATACAGACATTTGGAAAATTAGCATTGATGGCAGTAACTACGGTAAGCCTGTAAACCTAGGAGATAACGTTAATACTTCTGGTAAAGAAGGGTTTCCGTTTATTGCCGAAGATGACATTCTTTATTTTGCATCAAGCGGAAGACAAGGTTTTGGTGGTTTTGATATTTTTAAATGCGATTTAAAAAACAATACAAAAGCCGAAAATCTGGGAAACGGGATTAACACTAAAAGTGACGATTTTTCTTTTAGTGTTAATTCTCTAAATAAAATCGGCTACTTTTCTTCAAACAGATCTGGCTCAGACAATATCTATCTTGCTATTCCTATTTGTCAATTTGAAACCTTAATAACTGTAAAAGATAGAATTACTAATGCATTTGTAAAGAATGCTGAAATCACTATTTTAGATAGTCAAAATCGCGAAATAGCAACTCAAAAGTCTGATAAAAATGGAAAAACAGACTTTAATGTAAGCTGTGAGGACTCGTATAGTATTTCAGTATCAAAAAAAGGCTACAACGATATTATAATTCCTGTTGAAGAATCAGAAGGGAATGATGTAACTATTAATGTTGACCTAGAGCCGATCAATGAAATCATTACAGAAAGAGAAGTTAAATTAAATAACATCTACTTTGCTTTCAATAAAAGTAACATCACCCAACAAGGTGCATTAGAGTTAGATAAATTGGTAAAAATCATGAAAGATTATCCAGAAATGAAAATCTTAGTGAGATCTCACACAGACACAAAAGGCGCTGTAGATTACAACAAAAAATTATCTGAAAGAAGAGCTGAATCAACAGTACAATATCTCATATCCAAAGGTGTTGACAAATCTAGATTATCTTCTGAAGGTGTTGGAAGCAATGAACCTCTTGTTAAGTGCACACCAAATTGCACAGATAGCCAAGATGCTAAAAACAGAAGGTCAGAGTTTTTAATCAAAAAGAACTAAAAATTTAACTAGGAGAAGTTAGTCTAAAACGGTTACATAGTTACTTGTTATAAATACAAATGAAAATAGAAAAATGTGTTATGAGTATTAATATGAAACATTTAATATTTTTTACTTGCTTAGTCTTTTCTGCAATACAGTTATCTGCACAAGAACCTAACGATTGTGTTAATGCTATAACGGTTTGTGGTAACGGTAACTTTATGTCTAATGCTGTTGGTTCTGGTAATGAATTTGAAGTAAATGCCTGTAGTGGCTTTGAGCACAATTCTCTATGGCTAGAAGTAAATATTGTGCAAGCAGGAACCTTAGGGTTTGACCTTATTCCTAACGATCCAGATATTAATGTAGATTACGATTTTTGGGTATATGGTCCTAATGTTAATTGTGGCACACTTGGCAACCCAATTAGATGCGCTACAACAAATCCAAACCAGGCTGGTCTTCCAAACAATCACACAGGAATTAACGGAAGTACAACATTAACGCAAACAGGTCCCGGAGCTAATGGAAACGGATATGTGTATTGGCTTAATGTAAATGTAGGCGAATCTTATTTCATTGTTATAGACAGACCTGCAGGTGATGGCGGTTTTGAATTACAATGGACAGGAACTGCCAACGAAGGTACAGGTGCATTTCCATCGCAACCAAATATAAACGAAATTGACGACGTTGTACAATGTAGCAGCACACAAGATTTAGCTGTTTTTGATTTAAACGGTCTTAGTAATTCAATTAATTCTGAAGCTGGTACCACAGTTGAATATTTTGCAAGTTTAGCAGATGCTGTTGATAATATTAATCAGTTGCCAGGTATTTATGCCAATGCTTCAAATCCTCAGACTATTTATGCAAAAGCAACAAATGGTTCAACAGATTGCTATAATATCACCGAATTCGATTTGGTTGTTTCTCCAATTCCAGAAGCTACAATGGCGGTTTCAGATACCGAAATCTGTGAAGGAGATTCTATAAATTTCACATTTACCGGAACACCAAATGCTACTGTAAATTATAACATCGATGGTGGTACAACTCAGCAAATTACATTAGATGCTTCTGGCACAGCAATCTTAACAGAGACACCAACAGTAGACATTACGGTTAGTTTAGAAAATGCTCAAGTTTTAGCAGCCGACGGAACCATTGTTTGCTCTCAATTAGAAACCGATTCAGAAACTGTAACTGTTGTTTCATTGAACGCTCCAACTGTAATTAATAATTCCCCAATATGTGAAGGCGAAGATGGTGAACTTCAGTTTTCTGGTGATGCAAACACCGAAATCACCTATACTGTTGATGGTGGAGCCAATCAAAATTTAACGTTAGATGCTACAGGAAATTTCACGTTAACCTTAGCTAACTTAACAGCAACAACTATTATTGATATTATTTCGGTAACCAGTCCAAGCGCAGCCAGCTGTGTGTTAAATATAAATTCTACTGAAACCATTACGGTAAATCCGTTACCAACAGTAATTGACCCAAATCCACTTTTGGCTTGTAACAATGGTACTAATCCTAATTCCGCAACGTTTGATTTAGATGCCCAAAGCGCTACAATTTCAAATAACGAAGCAAATGTTACAGTAACGTATTATGAAACACAATTAGAAGCCGAAACTGGAAATACAGGAGACGCTCTAGTATCTCCTTACGATAGCACTTCGGCAAACCAAACGGTATTTGTTCGTGTTGAAACCGATTTGGGCTGTGTAGACTACACCACACTAAATCTGCAAGTTATTGATGCTCCAATTGCCAATACACCAATGGCTCTTCAATCTTGTGATGCCGCTAACCAAGGTATTGGAACTTTTAATCTTACAGATGCTGAGGCAGAAATTATAGCAGGAAACACACAAGCAATAACAGTTACTTATTACGTACTTGAAACTGAGGCTATAGCTGGAACTCCACAAATTGCAGACCCAACCTTGTTCACAAATACTACAGCTTATAACCAGACGGTGTATGCTCGTGTAGATTCTGATGCCACCGACTGTTTTACTATAGCTCCTATAGCTCTCGAAGTTTTTGACACGCCAACCGTTGCTACTGTACAACCTCTAGATGAATGTGATGATGCTAGCAATGATGGTATTGCCCAATTCAATTTAGATACGCAAACTCCATTACTTTTAGATGGCGCAACAGATATTACAATAACATATCACGCTTCTTTAACAGATGCTGAGGGTAATATAAGTCCGTTAGCAAGTCCTTACACCAATACAGACATTCAGCAACAAACCATTTATGTTAGAGCCGAAAATGATTTTAATACAGATTGTTATTCCATTTCATCCTTCAATATAATTGTAACTCCAGTTCCTACTATTATAGACCCAACACCTTTAGAGGTTTGTGACGACGGTACTCCAGATGGTATTACAAGTATAGATTTAACATTAAAAAATGAAGAAATAACAGCCAGTAATCCCAACTATAGCGTGAGCTATCATATCGATTTAAACGATGCCAACAATGATGCAAATCCTTTAGCTATTCCATATACTAATACTGTAAACGGACAAGTTGTAGTTGTAAGAGTTGAAGATATTAATACCGGATGTTATAACACAACCACCTTAGAACTGATTGTAGAGCAAGCACCTTCTGCCAATACACCAACACCATTAGAATATTGTGACGAAGACAGTGATGGCTTTGGTGTTTTTGACTTAACCAGTAAAGATCTTGAAATTACAGGTGGTGATCCAACACTTACCGTAAGCTATCACGACACTATGGCGAATGCGTCTAATAATGTAGATGCTTTAGTAAGCCCATATAATAACATTATGGCTAATACGCAAACGGTTTATGCAAGGGTTGAAAGTTCAACAATTGCAACCAATTGCGAAACTATTGTTGAATTGAATTTAATCGTAAATCCAACACCTCAACTAGGTGCTGTACCTACTCCACTGGTAGTTTGCGACGATGCTTCTGGAGATGGTTTTGCACAATTTGATTTACCTAGCAAAGAAACAGAAATTCTTCAAAATTTAGCTGATCCAACTTTATATACAGTTTCATATTATATATCTGAAAGTGATGCTGAAGCCGGAACCAATTCAATAGTAAACCCAAACAATTTTACTAATATAAACAGCTATACCCAAATCATTTGGGTACGTGTAGAAGATGTTAATTCTGGATGTTATAAGTTGACAACGCTAGAGTTGATTGTTAATCAATTACCTGTCTTAACGCAACCTTCACCTTTAAATTTATGTGACGAAAACAATTCAGGTGATGAAATTGAAACTTTCAATCTTGAAGATACTTCTAATGAAATATTAAATGGACAGACTGGAATTAGCCTTACTTACCACCTAACACAATTAGATGCAGATAATGGAGACAATCCAATAACAAGTCCTTATACTAACATTGTTAATCCGCAAAACATTTTTGTAAGAGCTACTAACGAGTCAGGTTGTGTAAGTACAATAACTATGTTAATTAGAGTAAACCCAATACCATCGCCTACTCCACCAACAAATCTTGAGGTTTGTGATGATGATAATGACGGTTTTACCAGTTTCAATCTAGAAGATAGAACACTAGAAATTATTGGTGGAGAGCTAAACACCCAGGTCACCTACCACGAAACCCTTGGCGATGCTGATTCTGGAATAAACCCGCTAGTTAGTCCTTACACCAATATTTCTATAAATAGCCAGACCATATATATTAGGCTCACCAATACTTTAACAGGTTGTTATAACGCTTCAGAAACCTTAACTATTTCTGTTTTAGCAATTCCTGAAATTCCTTCGGCTTTAGAAGATATTACCATCTGCGACACTGACAACAATGGATTTTCAGCTTTCGATTTAACCCTTCAAAATACTGAAATTTTAGGTACTCAAACTAATGTAGCGTTAACTTACCATGTCTCTGAGGTAGATGCCGAATCTGGTAATAATCCTACATCAAATCCGCAAAATTTTACAAATACAAGCAACCCTCAAACAATCTATGTAAGATTAGCAAGTACGATTAACGATTGTTATGCTACAGGCGAATTTAACATTAGTGTAGAGTTACCTCCTGTTGCGATATCTCCCACTCCATTAGAGCTTTGTGATGATGAGATAGATGATGAAGTAACGGTTTTTAATCTCACAGATAAAAACGCTGAAATAACAGGTGGAAATAATAGTTACGAAGTAAGTTATTACGAAACTCAAGAGGAGGCAGAAATGCAAACCAATGCTATTAATGCCGAAGCTTACACTAACACTTCTGTTAATGGAGCTGCAGCAAATCCGCAAACAATATATGCTGTTGTTACAGATACAGATACTGGCTGTGTAGATTACACAACGCTAACACTAAGGGTTTTACCCAACCCAACACCAACAGAAAACTTACCTCGTATTGAGTTATGCGACGATAATAATTCTGGTGACAACACGGAGCTATTTGATTTAACTACACACGAATTATTATTACTCAATGGCGAAAATGGTGTATCACCGACTTATCACATTTCAAATGAAGATGCTGAAAACGGGTTAGCAGCTATAGCAGACCCAACCATGTATAGCAACATTAGCTCTCCTCAAACTATTTATGTTAGGGTTACTAATGATACAACGGGCTGCTATACCATCGTAAATTTTGAAATTGAAGTATTGCCACTTCCGGAGATAAGCGCCATTACAGATTTTATTGTTTGTGAGGTAAATTCAGACAACATTTACAACTTTGATTTAGCATCAAAGAATGACGAAATCTTAAACGGTCTTGATGCCACATTATACGAAGTAACCTATCATATTTCGCAAGAAGATGCCGACAATATTGAAAATGCACTTGTAAGTCCATACACCAATATTAGTAATCCGCAACAAATATTTGTAGCGCTAACAAATACTCAAACAGGTTGCTCTGTAAGTTCAGCTAGTTTTAATATCGAAGTTCAAGAAGGAGCTCTTGCCAATAGTGATGGTGAAGATTTAACTTATCAGATTTGTGATGATGAAATGGATAATGACAATGTTGACACAAACAATACAGCTACGTTTGATTTAACAACTTTAAACGAAGAAGTTTTAGATGGTCAAGATCCTAATAATTACATTGTAAGCTACTATCTTAATGAAACTGATGCTGAATTAGCGATAAACCCTTTATCTACAGATTATGAAAACATTGCTAATCCACAAACAATTTGGATAAGAGTAGACAACAACACTCTAGATACGGCTGGTAACGACACCTCTATTTGCTATGATGTAACTTCCGCTACTATAGAAGTAAACTCTTTACCTCGTGTAAGTCTAGATGATGAATATATACTCTGTATAAACACCAATGGTAGCGAAATTATTGATTCGCCTATTTTAGATTCTGGATTAAGCACACCAGACTATGCTTTTGTCTGGTATCAAGACGGTATTGAAATACAAGGCGCTAATGAAGGACAATATCTTCCATCGCAAGGAGGCATTTATAGTGTTATTGCAACAAATAGCAACACGCAATGTGAATCATTTGAAGTTAGCACAACCGTAACCATTAGCGAACCACCAATAGTTGAAGCTAATATTACATCTGATGCATTTTCAAATTCTAATAGTATTGAAGTGACTGTAACCGGAAGCGGTATCTATGAATATAGTCTAGATGGTGATTCTTGGCAAGACTCTTCAACCTTTTCAGATGTTTCTATAGGCGAACACACTATTACCGTTAGAGATAAATTTGGCTGTGGTGAAAGCTATGATATAGTAACCGTAATGGGTTATCCTAAATACTTTACACCTAATGGAGATGGTATTCATGATACATGGAATATAACCATAATAGAAAACCAAGACGCACTAATCTCTATCTTTGATAGGTATGGCAAATTATTAAAACAAATCAGTGCTAATAGTGCTGGATGGAATGGTACATATAATGGCAACCTTATGCCATCTAGCGATTATTGGTTTGTTGTAGAGTATAACGAGCCAAGTTCAGGCGAGAGAAAAGAGTTTAGGGCACATTTTGCTTTAAAGAGATAACTGCTTTATTTTGTTTTTTATCCTATAACCACCTTTATCACAGACTTTCTATAATATATTTACTTTAGGCAAGTACCTTTTTTACACATTTTTTAATATCATTGTTAAAAGATTAATTTACAAGTGAAAGTACTCAAGTTTGGAGGCACTTCAGTTGCCAATGCCGAAAACATATCAAAGGTCATTAAGATTCTAGAAAACGAATCTAAAAAATATGAAATCGCTGTTGTAGTGTCAGCTCTTGGTGGTACAACAGACATGCTAATTGAAGCTGGTGAGCTTGCTACAGCTAAAGACGAAAACTACTTAGAGGTTTTTCAACAAATTGCAGATCGTCACAATAATGTTGTCGAAGGATTAATTAAAGGACAAAAAAAGCAAACCGTTCTAAAACAAGTCAATTCAAAGCTTGAAGAGTTAAAACAAATTCTTCAAGGCATTTACCTTATCAACGAGTTTTCTAACAAAACCATTGATAAAATTGTAAGTTTTGGAGAGCTTTTATCATCTTATATTATTTCTGAAGCCTTAGAACAAACTCTTCAAAATTCATCCTTAAAAGATAGCAGAGAACTCATTTTAACAGATTCTACATTTACAAATGCTATTGTAAAAACAAAGGAAACCTCAACTAACATTTCAACGTTTTTTAAAAAGAACAAAGACAAAGTTGTTTTGTTACCTGGTTTTGTTTCCAGAAACAAAAACAACGACACCACAACATTAGGAAGAGGTGGTTCAGATTACACGGCAGCATTAATTGCTTCAGCTTTAAAAGCAGACGTTTTAGAAATATGGACTGATGTTAGCGGCATGTATACAGCCAACCCAAAATTGGTAAAGCAAGCTTTTCCTATTACAGAGATTTCGTATCAGGAAGCCATGGAACTATCGCATTTTGGCGCTAAGGTATTGTATCCACCAACGGTTCAACCTGCTTTGCAAAAGAATATTCCTATTCACATAAAAAATACGTTTGCACCAACTGACAAAGGCACTTTTATTACCAAAAAAAGTAAAGACAAAAAAGAACCTGTAAAAGGCATAAGTCATATTGAAAATATTGCCCTACTAACATTAGAAGGCAATGGCATGATTGGTGTTCCCGGCTTTTCTAAGCGTTTGTTTTCTGCATTATCGAGAAGTAATATTAATGTAGTTTTAATTACTCAAGCTTCTTCAGAACACTCTATATGTGTAGGTGTTTACAGTGCTGATGCAAAAAAAGCAAAACAAATAGTTGACGAAGAATTTGTTTATGAAATCTCAAAAAAGAAAATAAAACCTCTGCTGGTTGAAGATGGTTTGGCTATTGTTGCCGTTGTTGGTGACAATATGAAAAACCATCAAGGCATTAGCGGCAGAATGTTTAGAGCATTGGGTAAAAACAATGTCAACGTAAGAGCTATAGCACAAGGAGCTTCAGAGCGAAATATCTCAGCGGTTATTTCTAACAAAGACATTAAAAAAGCACTTACGGCACTTCATAACCGCTTTTTTGAAAAGCAAATCAAAACCCTCAACTTATTTATTGTTGGCGTTGGTAATGTTGGTGCTATTTTATTAAATCAAATAAACAAACAACAAAGCTACCTGAACGAAAATCTATTGCTTAATGTCAAAGTTGTTGGCATTAGTAATTCTAAAAAAATGATTTTTGATGAGGAAGGAATTGATCTCAACTCTTGGAACGAACAGTTGAAAAAAGGAAAAAAACGATCTCACACATCTTTTTTTGATACCGTTAAAGAATTCAACCTTAGCAATAGCATTTTTGTAGATGTAACCGCAAACGAAGAAGTTGCAAAAACATACAAAGACTACTTAAAAGAAAGTATTTCGGTAATTGCCTGTAATAAAATTGCTTGTTCTTCTAAATATTCCGACTATCAAGAGTTAAAAGATTTATCGAGAAAATACAATGCTTCGTTTTTATTCGAAACTAATGTTGGCGCAGGATTACCAGTCATAAACACACTTAATAATTTAATAAATTCAGGAGATAAGATTACTTCAATTCAAGCCGTTTTATCTGGAAGTCTGAATTTTATTTTCAATAATTTTGATGACAACAGCAGTTTTCATGACATCGTGAAACAAGCCCAAGAAGAAGGTTACACAGAACCAGACTCAAGAATAGATTTAAGTGGTGTTGATGTGGCTAGAAAAATCTTAATTCTTGCTAGGGAAGCAGGTTTTAAACTCGATTTAAAAGACATTAAAAATCAATCGTTTTTACCAAAAGAAAGTCTAAAAGCAAAAACAGTCTATGATTTTTACAACACCTTAAAAACTGAAGCTTCGCATTTTAGCAAACTATACAATTCTGCCAAAAACAATGACTGTCAACTAAAATATGTTGCCGAGTTTAACAACGGTAAAGCTCGTGTAGGACTAAAAGAAATTAACAAAGAACATCCTTTTTACAACCTAAAAGGAAAAGACAATATCGTACTGTTCTTTACCGAAAGATATATTGAGCAACCATTGATAATTAAAGGAGCTGGTGCTGGCGCAGAAGTAACAGCATCTGGCTTGTTTGGAGATATTATCACCTTAGGAAGAAATTAAAAAATGGATCAAATTAAAGTTTTTTCACCTGCAACTGTTGCCAATGTATCATGTGGCTACGATGCTATGGGATTTGCATTAGAGACTTTGGGTGATGACATGATTTTTACTAAAACAAACTCCAAAGACGTTATCATTTCTAAAATAGAAGGCGCAAATCTTCCGTATGAAGCTCATAAAAATGCCGCTGGAGTGGTTGCGCAAATGATGCTAAAAGACTGTAATGCTAATTTTGGGCTAGACATTCAAATCTTTAAAAACTTTAAACCAGGTAGTGGTTTAGGGAGTAGTGCAGCAAGTGCATCAGGAACCGCATTTGCTGTAAACCATTTATTAGGCAACACCTATTCTAACTTAGAACTCACCAAATTTGCCATGCATGGTGAAGTTGTGGCTTGTGGCTCTGCCATTGCAGACAATGTTGCTGCTGCAATTTACGGAGGTTTTATTTTGGTTAGAAGTTATGTTCCGCTAGATATCGTAAGTATACCAACACCTACAAATCTCGTGGCTACAGTTATTCATCCTCAGATTGAAATAAAAACAGAAGACGCTCGTAAAGTTGTACCAACACAAATTGAGCTAAAAACTGCCATTACGCAATGGTCTAACGTAGGTGGACTCATCAGCGGCTTGCACAGCAATGACTTTGATTTAATTGGTCGCTCTTTGGTTGATTTAGTTGCAGAGCCCAACCGCAAAAAATTAATTCCACTTTTTGACGATGTTAAGCAATCTGCTATTTCTGCAGGTGCTCTAGGAGCTGGGATTTCAGGTTCTGGACCTTCAATTTTTGCACTGAGTAAAAATATAGAAACGGCCAAAAAAGTGGAAGAAGCAATGGATACTGTTTATAAAAATTCAGGTATTGAATACAGCACATACGTATCTCATATTAGTAAAACAGGAACACGAATTCAATGACATATTTTAGCTTAAACCATAACGCACCAGAAGTTACATTTGAAGAAGCTGTCGTTAGAGGATTAGCGCCAGATAAGGGCTTATACTTTCCGAAAACCATTCAACAATTACCAGATTCATTTTTTCAAAATATTGAAACCCTAAGTCATGTTGATATTGCTTTTGAGGCCATTAAACAATTTGTTGGTGATGAAATTCCTGAAGCTCAACTTAAAGAAATTTTAAAAGATGTTTTAAGCTTTGATTTCCCTTTAGTTGAAATTGATAAAAGCATTGCTACTTTAGAATTATACCATGGACCAACTATGGCGTTTAAAGATGTTGGAGCACGTTTTATGGCACGTTGTCTTGGTTATTTCAATAGCAAAAATCTAAACACCGAAAATGTCACGGTATTAGTGGCTACTTCTGGAGATACAGGCGGAGCTGTTGCTAATGGATTTTTGGGTGTTAACGGAGTAGACGTTGTTATTTTGTATCCAAGCGGAAAGGTTAGCGATATTCAAGAGAAACAACTCACTACACTTGGGCAAAATATTACGGCTTTAGAAGTTGATGGTGTTTTTGACGATTGCCAAACCATGGTAAAAACTGCATTTTTAGATGAAGATTTAAAAAAAGCCAGAACGCTTACCTCAGCAAACTCCATAAATATTGCCAGATGGTTACCACAAATGTTCTACTACTTTTTTGCCTATAAAACTTTAAAAGACAAAAGTAAAAAACTGATTTTCTCTGTACCTAGTGGCAATTATGGTAACATTTGCGCAGGTATGATGGCTCAAAAACTTGGATTGCCAATTCAGCATTTTGTTACTGGGACTAACGCCAACAATATTGTACCAGAATATTTAAAAACAGGCGATTACAAAACCAAACCATCCGTAGCTACAATAAGTAACGCTATGGATGTTGGTGCACCAAGTAATTTTATAAGGATTGAAGAACTACACAATAATAGCTTTAAGCAATTAAAAGAAAATCTTTCAGGTTACAGCTATACCGATTCTGAAACTATTGATGCTATCAATTATTTAAAAACACATCATAATTACATCGCAGATCCTCACGGAGCCATTGGTTATTTAGCACTAAAAAACTACTTAAACCAAAATCCTGATTCCTTCGGTATTTTCCTAGAAACTGCACATCCTATTAAATTCTTACCTGTAATACCAAAACAAATAGCAGACAATATGGAAATGCCATTACAGACTAAATCTATACTACACAAAGAAAAGAAGTCTATTAAAATTTCTAATTATAATCAACTAAAACATTTTCTTTTAAACAACCCTTAATCTACTTCAATCTATTTTCAAATTACGAACCCCTTAATTTTTAGGGTTAAAAATTGATTTTATCATAATTATACTATTCATACCCTAAAATTTTAAGGGCTATAATTTTATTTATTATAAATTTGAATAAATTTCAAAATTTATTTCAATGAAAAAAGTTGAAGCCATTATTAGAAAATCTAAATTTTCTGCTGTTAAAAGCGCACTACATGATGTTGGCGTAAATTTCTTCTCCTATTGGGATGTTACAGGTCTTGGCAACGAAAAAGAAGGACATGTATACAGAGGCGTTTCATATAGCACTAGCGATATACAAAGACGTTACTTATCTATTGTAGTGAATGACGATTTTGAAGAAGTTACCATAAAAGCCATTTTAGAATCTGCCGCAACTGGTGAAGTTGGTGATGGTAAAATTTTTGTATCAGACATTAAAGAATGCTACAGAATTAGAACCGGAGAAAAAGGAGGTCAAACTTTAAATTAACACCATGGAATTATTTACCACCAATAACATTTGGATGATGATTTGCACGGCCTTGGTCTTCTTTATGCACTTAGGGTTTGCTTTCTTAGAAATTGGTTTAACACGTCAAAAAAACACCATAAACATATTATTCAAAAACATATTTATCATTACAGTTGGTCTACTACTGTACTACCTTGTAGGTTTCAACCTTATGTATCCTGGAGAATTTAATGGTTTTATCGGGTTCTCAGGTTTTGGACTAGAAGCACCACTCACCGAGTCTGGCACTTTAGACCTAACCTATAACGAAGGCTACACCTATTGGACCGACTTTTTATTTCAAGGCATGTTTGCAGCAACAGCAGCAACCATAGTTTCTGGAGCTGTAGCAGAACGGATTAAGATTGGTCCTTTTATGATTTTTACTGTGCTATATGTCGGTTTAGTTTATCCAATAGCAGGCTCATGGAAATGGGGAGGCGGATTTCTAGACAAACTTGGTTTTTATGATTTTGCAGGCTCAACGCTTGTCCATTCAGTAGGTGGCTGGGCAGCCTTGGTCGCTGTATGTTTATTAGGAGCTAGAATCGGAAAATTTAAAGACGGAAAAATTCAAGCCATTCCAGGTCATAATATACCTATTGCCACAGCTGGCGTATTGATTCTCTGGCTAGGTTGGTTTGGTTTTAACGGAGGCTCTGTATTATCCGCAGATCCTGAACTTACATCACTCACATTAGTTACAACTTGTCTTGCTGCTGCTTCTGGCGGAGTATTTTCTGCAATTACCTCAACAATAATGTTCAAAAACCTAGACCTTACTATGTTTTTAAATGGTATTCTAGGTGGTTTGGTTGGCATTACTGCTGGCGCAGATGTCATGACCCCTACAGATGCTATTGTAATCGGTGCTATCTCTGGAGTTATTATTGTTTTTGCAGTAAGTTTTATAGACAAGCTTAAACTAGACGACCCAGTTGGAGCCATAGCAGTTCACCTTGTTTGCGGTATTTGGGGAACTTTAGCTGTTGGTATTTTTGGCTTTAAACCTTTAACCAATGATGCAGGAGAATTTTTAAATGCAGACGGCAATGTGGTAGCTTCTACATTAGACGCAGCTAATGCACTATCATTTTTACCTCAACTCTACGGAGTATTGGCTTACGCTGCCATTTGCCTTGTTTCGTCGTTTTTAATCATTTTTACATTGAAGAAAACTGTTGGAATAAGAGTTTCTGAACTTGAAGAATTGGAAGGATTAGATGCTTATGAACATGGCATGGACGCTTATCCTGACTTTAGATTGAACGAACATTAAGCTTTATATACTTGTTTTAATTTAAATTGTGGAAAACACCCTCTTGAATATAATCGAGAGGGTATTTTATTTCATCACAGTCTTAAAAACTTAAGCTGAATTTCTACTGGCATTAATATTTCCGAATAATGACCTTGTCACCATTTTTTCAAAAACAGCAATTTTAGCTTCATCTTTTTGATCAGCGCTCTTTAATTCCTGCATTTTCTTTAGTGCAAATTGCTGAATGGTCAGTAGTGGTAATACTATAGATTCCCTAACAGCAATAGACGCTTTTGCTACTGGTTCGTTTTCCATTAATTCATTGAATCCTGAGAGTTTTAAAATAAGACGCTTAGTGGTTTCGTATTCTTTATAAATCAATTTCCAAAACTCACCGTATTCTTTATCGTCTGCCATATAACGTGTTAAATCGAAGAAAGACTTTGATAAAGACATCATACTATTAGCAATTAGTGTTCTAAAGAAACGAGACTCTTTGTATAAATGTTGAACTTTTTCAAATTCACCTTTATCTTCATAAAATTTTAAGGCTGTACCAACACCAAAGAAACCTGGTACATTTTGTTTTAACTGGCTCCATGAGCCTACAAACGGAATTGCCCTAAGGTCTTTAAAATCTAATCCTTCAGATTTTCCACGTTTTGAAGGACGACTTCCTATATTTGTTTTTGCATAATATTTTAAGGTACTCATATGCTCTAAATAGGATAAAAATTTAGGATGCCCTTTAAAATCCACATAAGCCTGATAACTTAATTCTGCCAAATGATTCATCACCGTTTTATCTTCGGGTGCCATTTCTTGGTTTTTATCATTTAGACGATTCATAATACCAGAACTTATAAGTTGCTCCATGTTGTATTGCGAAGAATCCAATGTCCCAAAATTAGAGCTAATCGTTTGTCCTTGAATGGTCAATTGAATTTCCTTATCCTCTATCGTTGGGCCTAAAGATGCATAGAACTGGTGTGTTTTTCCACCACCACGAGCTGGCGGTCCTCCTCTACCATCAAAAAATATAACATCAATATCGTATTGACGCGATAAGGTCGTTAAGGCTTCTTTTGCTTTAAAGATTGCCCAATTTGCCATAAGATAACCTCCATCTTTTGTGCCATCACTAAAACCAAGCATTATCGTTTGCCTGTTGTTTCTGTTTTCTAGATGAGCGCGGTAATGCGGATTTGCATACAACTCTTCCATTACTTTTGGTGCAGCTACTAAATCTGTTACGGTTTCAAATAGCGGCACAACATCTGCTGTTAGTTTCTCATGGAATGCCACAATCTTTAACATAGCGAATAACTGCAAAACATTCATTGTGGTTTGATTGTTGCTAATTATATAACGACTACAAGCTATTTCACCATTGGTTTCTTGTATAGATTTCATAGCTTTTATGGTCGCCACAATATCTTGTGATAACTCTTCCTTAAACTCAATATTTCCAATCGATCCTTTTATGGCTGTCAAATGTAATTTTTGATCTTCTTCAGAAAACTCAAAGAAATTCTCTGGGAATAATTCGCTCCCATTAGCAATTAATTCACCAACAAGAGACCTAAACATTGCATCGTGCACACGACTATCTTGCCTTATATCTAAACTGGCAAAATGATAACCAAACAAATTTGTTTTGTTTATCATCGAAGTCACCTTATCTAAATACAAAGATTGATGATCTTCAATTAGTCGGGTTCTAATCTCATGTAATTCAGATTTTAATTCCTCCAAAGTGATTTGATCATCCTTGAGCAATAGCGTATTATACAATTTGTGATTTATGTCTACAATACGTTCTCTAATACCTCTAAAAGTTAATCGTCTTCTCAGGTACTTTATATCTTTAATATAGTTTTTAATGATAGACTCCTTTAATTTTTTAGCAACATCTAGTGTAATCTGTGGAGTTACAAACGGATTACCATCTCTATCTCCTCCTGGCCAAAAACCAATATTTACCAAAGAATTATTGATTTCTTCATAATCAAAGATATTCTGCTGCACATAATCATAAATACTTCCAAAGGATTGGTAGAAAACATTTTTTAGATACCAAATTAAATTAACAGCCTCATCATAAGGTGTTGGTTTATGGTCTTTAAAAAATGGTGTTTTACCCAACTGACCTAGTAGCTCACTAATCTCAGTTAAATTGTCGGTTTTAATAGCTTCAGCTAGATCTGTAATAATACCTAATACCGCTCCAGGATAAAATTGCGTAGGATGAGCTGTTAAAACTATACGCACATTAAAGGTCTCTAGATAACTTTTTAAAAGTGCTTTCTTATGTTGTGCAGTTGCATTTTCCTTTAAACTTCTCAAGGATCCAACACCTTCCATGTTATTCACAATAGGGAAAGCCGCATCCTCTACAGCATCAAACAATACCACTTGACGCTCTATATACTGTATAAAACGGAACAGTAAATCTATCTGCCCTTTTTCATTCAACTGACTTTGATACTTATCAAAAAAAGTATTTACAATAGTTGTAGGATCATTTTTGTCTTCAAATCCTAATTTGCATGTTTCATAAAACAATGGTAACAACGCTACGGTTTTTGATAATGTATCAAACGGTAACGTCATAAAAATACTATTGTAAATCTGATATTTAGAAAGAACATTTTGGTTGAAACGTGCTAATTTTGGTTCAGTGTGCATAAAATTTAATTAGGTTTTAAAAGCCTATTATTTTGGCGAATTACAGAATCTTAAAGATATTATTTTTAGACGTAACGCTAAAGCAATTATTAATATTTAGGCATTAAATTATTGTTATTCAACTTTAGCATTACTTATTTTTACAGAACAAACAAGACTATTGATTTTTTGAAATATGACAGAGAAAGAAAAATTTATGCTCGAAGCCGTTAACGCAGCTCTAAAAGGAATGCACAGCAACGAAGGAGGTCCTTTTGGCTGTGTAATTGTTAAGGATGGAAAAATAGTAGGCAAGGGCAATAATAAAGTGACCTCAACCAACGACCCTACAGCACATGCAGAAGTTACAGCCATTAGAGATGCTTGTAAAAACTTAAATTCATTTCAATTAGAAGGTTGCGAAATTTACACATCATGCGAACCTTGCCCAATGTGTTTGGGTGCCATTTATTGGGCAAGACCAGATAAAGTATACTATGGTAGCAACCAAGTAGATGCCGCTAACATAGGTTTTGATGACGAATTTATTTATAAAGAAATTCCATTGCCATACAACGAAAGAAGCATTCCCTTTGAGCAATTAGCTCCAGAGATTGCCATTAAGCCATTTGTTGAATGGGAGAAAAAAGAAGACAAAACCGAATATTAAACCCAGATTACTCTCATTTTTATAAACGAAAAAGCAAAAAATCCAGATAATTTTTTGAATACTTTCTGTAATCTTTAATAATTATCCTCGACAAAAAGTGCTATATTGATTTTTCGTACAATTCTTAAAAATTATTAAATGTCTAAAACCTATTACGATCCGGCCGATTTAAGAAAATTTGGAAACATTACCGAATGGGACGAAGAACTCGGCAACAAATTTTTTGACTACTACGGAAAAGTATTTGAAGAAGGAGCCTTAACCGCTCGTGAAAAAGCATTGATTGCATTAGCAGTTGCCCATACAGAACAATGCCCTTATTGTATTGACGCTTACACTAAAGACACACTACAAAGAGGAGTAACCAAAGAAGAAATGATGGAAGCCATACATGTTGGCGCAGCCATAAAAGGAGGAGCCACGCTTGTACATGGTGTACAAATGATGAATAAAGTGAATAAACTAGATGGATAAAAGTTTCTTTTAGCTTATCTAAAAGCTAATTGCAAAGCAAAAGAGCAAAACCTTATTAATGATTACCAAATCTTTACACAAACGAGAAAACGTATTAGCCCAAAGTAAAAAGCAGCTAGAAATTCTGTCTAACGGAATTTTTCAAAATGGAGAACTGCCTACTTTTAAAAATAAAATTGCTGAAACCAATCAGTTTCCGTTAAAAGCAAAAAAACTCGAAATTCTTCAGATTAATGTTGGCTATATGTGCAACCAAGTTTGTGAACATTGCCACGTAGATGCTGGTCCTGATCGTAAAGAAATAATGACCAAAGAAACCATGCAACAATGTTTGGAGGTCATAAAAAATACTGGTGCTCACACACTAGATTTAACAGGTGGAGCTCCAGAAATGAACCCTAATTTTAGATGGTTTGTAGAAGAAGCTTCAAAAGCAGGTATTAAGGATTTTATAGTACGTTCTAATCTCACCATCATTCGCGCTAATAAAAAGTATCACGATTTACCTGAGTTTTTTAAAAAACATAACGTTCATGTTGTAAGCTCTATGCCACATTGGACACGCGGTAAAACAGATAAACAAAGAGGTGATGGTGTGTTTGACAAATCTATAAAAGCATTGCAAGAACTCAACGCAGTTGGTTATGGTATGCCTGAAAGTTCTTTAAAGCTAGATTTGGTTTACAATCCTTCAGGTGCGTTTTTGCCAAGCGACCAAGCTTCAATGGAAAAAGACTTCAAAAAAGCTTTAATGGAAGATTTTGGCATTCAATTTCATAATTTGTTTGCCATTACCAATTTACCGATAAGTCGTTTTTTAGACTATCTCATCGCTTCAGAAAATTATGAAGATTACATGTATCAATTGGTTGATGCATACAATCCTGCTGCTGTTGCCAATGTGATGTGCACCAATACGCTTTCAGTGAGTTGGGATGGGTATCTTTACGACTGTGATTTTAACCAAATGTTAGAATTACCTGTAAATAGCAAAGCAAAACACATATCAGACTATAACGAAGATCTTTTAGAAGACCGAAACATTGTAATATCTCAACATTGCTACGGCTGCACAGCTGGTGCAGGTAGTAGTTGCCAAGGCACTGTAGCGTAACATATTCCTGCTTTCGCAGGAATCTCATAACTATGAAAAATAAAATTATATACATTTTTCTATTCTTATCAGGAATTATATTTTCTCAGGAATCCCTTTCAGAATTATTAAAAAAGTACAATAACGAAAGTATACCTTACATTTCAGTTCAAGAATTAGCAATGCAAAAAACAGATGCTATTCTTTTAGATGCCAGAGAACTTAAGGAATATGAAGTTAGTCACTTAAAGGATGCGCTGTATGTTGGCTATGATGAATTCAACCTAAAAAACACCACCAAACAACTCAATAATAAAGACCAAATGATTGTTGTGTATTGTTCTTTGGGTGTTAGGTCTGAAGACATTGCAGAGCAATTAAAAAAAGAAGGCTACACCAATGTTTATAACCTTTTTGGCGGTATTTTTGAATGGAAAAATAACAACCATAAAGTTTACGATAATAAAGAAGAACCTACCGAAAATGTGCATGCATTTTCTAAAAAATGGAGCAAATGGCTCTTAAAAGGTAATAAGATTTATGACTAATGCTCTTGTGATTGTTTTTGTAAAAAACATGAAATTAGGAACCGTAAAAACACGGTTGGCCAAAACCATAGGTGATTATGGCGCTTTTGAAGTATATTCTGAATTGGTAAAAATCACCGAAAAGGCTACTATAGATTTACAAATTGACAAACGCATTTATTTCTCTGATGCTGTTATTGAAAACAAATGGCCCAATGAATTTAAAACCGTTCAAAAGGGTATTGATTTGGGCGAACGCATGCTTAACTCCTTTAAAGATGGATTTGAAGATGGCTATAAAAATATTGTACTCATTGGCTCAGATTTACCAGACATTAGCACATCGCATATTGAAAATGGGCTGAGCGCATTAGAGGAAAACGACGTTGTTTTTGGGCCAGCAGAAGATGGTGGTTATTATCTTATTGGACTTAGCAGTTTAATACCAGAACTATTCAAAAATAAACCTTGGAGCCAATCTACTTTACTAAAAACTACGTTACAAGAGTTACACAATTTAAATGTTTCAGTTAGTACTTTAGAGACTTTAAATGATATTGACACTTATGAAGATTTAATCGCTTCAGATTTTTACAAAAACAACCAAAAATTACAAGAAAAAATACAGCAGCTTAATGATTAAACAAATAACAGAAAGCACAGAATACCTTCAAGAAAAAGGTTTTGATAATCCAGAAGTTGGTATCATTTTAGGTACTGGATTAGGACAATTAGTTAACGAAATAGATATTATAGCACAAGCGAGCTACAACCATATTCCAAATTTTCCAACAGCAACTGTAGAGTTCCACAAAGGAAAATTAATCTACGGCACACTCGGAGGAAAAAAAGTAATCGTTATGCAAGGACGCTTCCATGTGTATGAAGGCTACACCTTTCAGGATGTGACTTTTCCTGTAAGAATTATGGAAAAACTGGGTATTAAAACACTCTTAGTATCTAATGCTGCTGGCGCAGTAAATTTAGATTTTAAAAAAGGTGAATTAATGCTAATTGATGATCATATTAACCTTCAAGGAGGTTCTCCACTTGCTTTTAAAGGTGTTTCTAAACTTGGCGAACGTTTTGTAGATATGAGCGCACCTTATGATGCAGGAATTATTTCAAAATTTGAAAGCATTGCTTCAGAACACAATATTACATTACACAAAGGCGTGTATGCTTCTGTTGTAGGGCCTCAACTAGAAACCAGAGCAGAATACCGAATGCTAAAAATTATGGGTGCAGATGCTGTTGGCATGAGCACAGTTCCAGAAATTATTGTTGCTAATCACCTTAACTTAAAAGCTGCCGCAGTTTCGGTTTTAACAGATGAATGCGACCCAGATAATTTAAAACCTGTAGACATCGCAGAAATCATAGCTATGGCCAATAAAGCTGAACCTGATATGATTACGCTATTTAAAGAATTAATTAAAAGTATTTAATCGTCAGCATGAGTTACTTAGAAACCACAAAAGACGTGTATAAAGAAGCTGCATTAACACCAGATGTTGGCTTGTGTTGCACAACAAATCCTATTTGGGAATTACCAGGTTTAAAAATCCCAAAAATTATGCAAGAGATGAACTACGGTTGTGGCTCTACAGTTCATGCTCGAGACTTAACCAATAATCCAAAAACACTCTATGTTGGTGTTGGTGGTGGCATGGAGTTGCTTCAATTTTCTTATTTCAGCAGACAAAAAGGTGGAGTTATTGGTGTAGATGTTGTTGATGAAATGTTAGAGGCTTCTCGTAAAAATTTCAAAATTGCAGAAGAACAAAACGATTGGTTTAAATCTGAATTTGTTGATCTTAAAAAAGGAGATGCCATGAATCTTCCGGTTGAAGATAATAGCATTGATGTCGCTGCACAAAATTGTTTGTTCAATATTTTCAAAGCTGAAGATCTAAAGAAAGCCATTGCAGAAATGTATCGTGTGCTAAAACCTCATGGAAGATTGGTTATGAGCGATCCTACTTGCGAGCAACCTATGAACGATGACTTACGAAACGACGAACGCTTAAGAGCACTTTGCCTCAGTGGTAGTTTGCCAATTGCCGATTATGTAAAAGCACTTACAGATGCTGGATTTAGCACTATTGAAATTAGAGCGCGTAAACCCTACCGAATTTTAGACCCAAAACATTACCCAACAGATGAATTAATCTATATAGAGTCTATTGAAGTTGCAGCAATCAAAGATCCAATGCCAGCAGATGGACCTTGTATTTTTACAGGAAAAGCGGCTATCTATTATGGCGAAGATGATTATTTTGATGATAAAGCAGGACATGTATTATTAAAAAATCAACCTTTAGCTATTTGTGATAAAACTGCTGGAGCACTAGCTAGTTTAGGCAGAGATGATATTTTTATTAGTGAATCAACATATCACTATGATGGTGGTGGGTGCTGTTAGACCACATTACTATGGAAAAGTATATAGACATAATCAAAAACTCCTATTCAGGATATTGGAACTATCTAAAACACGAGCTCATTGATATAAACCATTGGGACAATTACTTCTATGGGCTTATTGGTATTTCTGTTCTTGTATGGCTATTAGAGATCGCTTTTCCTTGGAGAAAGAACCAAGCTATTTTTAGAAAAGATTTTTGGTTAGATACATTCTATATGTTCTTTAATTTCTTTTTACTAAATCTCATTGTCTTTATAGCTTTATCTAATACTGTTGCAGAGTTTTTTAATGATATACTCGGAATTGTTGGTTTATCTATAAAAGATTTCGAGCTGTTTGATATTGACAGTTTACCAACATGGTTGGGCTTATTTATCTTTTTTATAGTTGCCGACTTTGTACAATGGAATACACATAGATTACTTCACCGTTTTGATTGGTTGTGGAATTTTCATAAAGTACACCACAGTGTAAAAGAAATGGGTTTTGCAGCGCATTTGCGTTACCATTGGATGGAACCTGTGATGTACAAATCCTTACTCTATATCCCAATTGCTATTATTGGTGGATTTGATGCTCAAGATGTTGCCATCGTTCACTTTTTTAACATTACTGTTGGTCATCTTAATCATGCCAATCTAGGTTGGAACTACGGATTTCTTAAATACATTTTTAACAACCCAAAAATGCATATTTGGCATCATGCAAAGGAGCTTCCTAAACACGCAAGATATGGTGTTAACTTTGGGATTACCTTAAGTCTTTGGGATTACCTTTTTAAAACTGATTATATTCCTCATGATGGTCGCGACATAGAATTAGGTTTTGAAGGTGATGAGGATTTCCCAAAGGATTTTGTAAGTCAGGAGTTATATCCTGCATTTTCAAAAAAAGAAAAGTAGAGTTATGAAATATGCATTAGTATTTATTCTCCTTTTTCTTCTACCCAACTATGCTATGGCTCAACACAAAACATCTGTAGATTCAACAAATACCAACATTACAAAAGTAGATTCAACCTTAAAAAATAATATAACAGTTATAAAACGCCTTTTGAAAGATCACGAACTTTGGGACGAATTATTACAAAAGCATGTTTCTAACGACGGTAAAGTAAATTACAAATCTTTTAAAACGGAGCACAAAAAATTACTCGATTATATTTATTGCTTAAGCTTGATGCATGAGAGTAAGTATTTTGAATCATTTTCGAAAACCAAAAAAATTGCCTTCTGGATTAATGCTTACAATGCGCTTACCATAGATTTAATTCTACGGAATTATCCATTAGAAAGCATAAAAGACATCAAAGACCCTTGGAAACAACGTCTTTGGAAACTAGCTGACCTAGATTATAATTTAGATGAAATAGAACACAACATTCTCCGCAAAATGAACGAGCCTCGCATTCACTTTGCGATTGTTTGTGCTTCTGAGTCTTGCCCAAAACTTCAGAATACAGCATTTACCGCTGAAAATTTAGAAGAGCAACTCACCAAAGCAACTCAAGAATTTCTGGCAGACACCTCAAAAAATGAAATTTCAGAAAACGAAATAAAACTCTCTAAAATATTTAAATGGTTTAAGAAGGATTTTGAGCAAGATGGTAGCTTGATTGATTTCTTAAACAAATACACTGCTATTGAAATTTCAAATAAAGCAAAAAAGAGTTATAAAGATTATAGTTGGGATCTGAATGATTAATTGATTTCTGCATATCTCAATTTACATGATTCTGTATCAACATTTCGACTGAACTCGGTAGAATGACAAAGGATTTAAATAAAATATCGATTATAATCCCAGTACTCAACGAGGCTGAAAACATTGGCCGTTTATTACGTTATCTTACTGAGAATTCTTCGTCTAAAAATGTTTCAGAAATCATTGTTGTTGATGGCGAAAGCACTGACAGAACAGCTGAAATTGTAAAGAATTTCTCTCTAACAGACGTTAAACTCATATCTTCAAAAAAAGGAAGAGCCAAACAAATGAATGCTGGAGCAAAAGCTTCAACAGGAAACATTCTTTACTTCTTACATGCCGACACGTTTCCTCCTAAAGACTTTGATCAATTCATTTTAGACAAAGTACAAAAAGGGCATGAAGCAGGCTGCTTTAGAATGCAGTTTAACAGCAAACATTGGTGGCTAAACCTTACAGGCTGGCTTACAAAATTCAACCTAAAAGTATGTCGTGGTGGCGACCAAAGTTTGTTTATCACCAAAACTCTTTTTAACACTATTGGTGGTTATAATGAAAACTACATCATTTACGAAGATAACATCCTAATAAACGAACTTTATAAGCGTAATAAATTCACTGTAATTAACCAGAAAATCACAACCTCTGCGAGACTTTACAAAAAAGTTGGAGTCTGGAAATTACAGTATTATTATTTAATAATTTATCTCAAAAAATGGTTTGGAGCCTCAGCTAGTGAATTGCATAATTATTATAAAAAAAGGATTGGCTGATTATTTTTCACTCTATTTCTAATCTCTTGTAAAGTATCATTTATCAATAGCTCGCCATCTTTAAAGACTTCTTTTAGTTCGCCTTGTTGTTCTTCTTCCCAAGATACCTGATCTTTCATAATATAACCACCTTCAGTTTTTTCAATTTTAATTAAGCCTTTAGCTGATTTTTTAGTGCCGTCATCTGTTATAGGATCTTTGTAAATTTCTCTTCCAACTCCATTGACCTCTCCGTAAGTTGCTTTCATGGCAAAACCAAACGTATCTCTGGTGTTGTATTGATAAGTAAATGAGCCAATACCCAACACCACATTGGTAGACGCAAAACCCTTTTGTTTAAGGCGTTCGCAAATGTCCTTAGCTCTTTCTAAAGTGATACTATCACCATAAATAGCACCAATATGGCTATCTAATTCTTTGTAACCTTTCTCGTTGGTTTTTCCGTCAAAAATTTCCCAAAGTAGTTGTATAACTCCTTTCTTTTCAGCTTCTGTTTTTCCATTTGGGTTACCACAAATGATGTCAGCAGGATCGCCAGAATCTGGTCTGATGACGACTTTTCCTTCTCGACTTAGGACTTCATTCTTTAGATTTGGAAGATACTCGGTTAACACTTTCCATAAATCCCAAGTATCTGAAACTACAGACACAATACCGTTAGGATAAATCTCTGTGATTAAACGTTTGAAGGTTTCTTCCTCTCCTTCGTTGGTTCCCATACACATAACAGAATGTTCTGTTGCCGCAACGGATCCTCCTATTAGTTCTGTATCTGAATTGGCATTGTAATACTCTTCAAAAAAATCAATTGATGGAATGGTGTCTGTTCCTGTAAAACTCAATAAATGTCCTGCTGAAGATATGATAGCAGCTTCCAAACCTCCCATACCTCGCATTGAAAAGTCATGACCTTGCCAATCTACAAATTCTGGTATTGTTGAAGTTTCTTCAGCATACTTATCTAAAATCCTGCGATACTGTTTCGCAATAGTAGCCGAATTACATGGCAACCAAAGTGTGGTAGATAATAACGTTTCAAAATAATTAGTTAGCCAAAAAAACTCTGGTTTTGTATTGTACATGGTTAGCATTGGCACACGAATTGGCACAGAAACACCTTCTGGTAACGCCTTTACAACCATTGGCAGATAACCTAAGTCGTGTAGGTCCTCGATATGTTTTATACCTACTTTATTTTCGCCTAAATAATTATTGATACGTCTTTGATATTTCTGACAAACTGCATCTTTTGGCTGATTGAAGAAATCTTTATTAAACGCTTCAATCATGTATTTTTTGATAAAGTATTGCAACCCAAAAAACACGACCTCTTCTATTCCTTCTATTCTACTTTTGCGAGGTGTCCAATTAGAATACACTAAAGTTGTTTGCTCTGGATATTGTCTGCGATGGTCTACTTTATAACCGTCTGTGAATAATAATGGGTTCATGATATATTAATTTGCGTAATTATTACACAAATATAAAATGAATTTTTTTGCAAAACAATTATTTTGTGTAAAAAATACACAATATTAAAATTTAACTTGTTCGAGCTTTTGAAATAGAGGTATATCATACTTCTCGCAAAGAGTTTCTACATACCTATATTGATAGAAATCGTGAGGGCAAATTACTACAAGTTTACCTGATTTTGAGTATAAGCCTAGTTCAACCAAAGAGATAGGTGATTTTGCTTCTGATAAAAAATTTAAAAAAATTTTATCCGCCAGTTCTAAAGCATCTAACTCCCAATTGATATGCTGCTTCATTTCTTTATCTTTTAAAAGATGATGATCTGGTCTTGTTGGATCAAAAAAATGAATGAATTCATTTGAGTTTTTGCACAAACTTTCTCTCCAAGGATTTGACGCTTTAAAGTCAATACTTCCCGCTAAAAAGTAATATGAATTTTCTTTTTCTTTTGACGGTAAGGGACTGAAAGCTGTATAAACCATTATTTAAGAAATTAACAAATCTCGTACCTCCATTAAAGCAAACCCCAATAAGTTATCTCCTCTCCAAAGATTTGGATTCTGTGCTTTCTCATCATTTTTAGCCAATCCTATTCCCCAAATACGATCGACTGGACTTGCCTCTACTAAAACTCTATTTGAAGTTGTAAGTAGATACTCTTTTAATTTTTTATTTTGAGAAAACTTATGATAATTACCTTGCTTTACGAACTCATACTTAAACTTTTCCCAAAGTTCATTATCAAAATTGGCTACTTTTCTTCCTAACATTTTAGCTTCATGTGGATTATTTGAAAGTAGAATCTCTTTTAATATTCTTTCGTCCTCAAATAATCTCGCTTTCTCAGCCATCATATAATGTTCTGCTGTTTTATATGTTATATCAGACACATTGAAGTCAGATTCCCACCATTGGCTAAAACAACTGCTTTTAATTGAGCCATCTTTACTAGGTTGATGTCCCCAGAAAAATAAAAACTTTAAATTCTCACCTGAGTTATACCGTTGAATTGTATTTTCTCTTGTGTACTTCATTTCTATAATCGTCGTTTAAAATTGATTATTCTCTTCTTATACGATATATCATTTCTACCTGTTTCCTCAGGATAAAAAGACATTACCTCGTCACTCTGAAAGACTTCCTTTGTATCTATATCTATAGCTGATAGTCGCCCTGTAAACGCTGCGCCTGTATCTACATTCCAAACGTTTATGGCATTCATTGGATACATTTTAGAATAATTGATTGTTGGTGTATGACCAATGTAGATTTCTGCATAATGTTTTAATCGGTTTGGATAAAGCTCTGACTGCTTTTGTATGCGTGCATCCATAGTCAATGCCATTTCCCATAATGTACGGTCATAATATAGCGTTTGAATATTGTATTCCTTTTCTACTCCATGCATTGAAGTAAAACCAGCATGAACAAACAACCTATTTTTATCATCCATGTGATACATATCCATAGCTTCAAAAAAATTGAGATGTGCTTTCTTATCTTCTTTTGAAAACTCCAAGTAACTTATAATGGTTTCTTTTCCTCCATGTGCATACCAAACCTCGTTTATATGACCTGAAGCTAACCACTCTTCGCACCAAGCATCGTGATTACCTTTAATAAACACACACTTATGTACTTTAGAAAACTCGATTAAAAATTGAATGACCTGAGCAGATTCGCTCCAACCATCAACATAGTCTCCTAAAAAGATGAATGTATCCTTATCGGAATAGTCTAAACGCTCTAACAGTTGTTGTAAGGCTTTTAAACCTCCGTGTATGTCGCCTATGGCGTATGTTTTTTTCATCTTACTCAAAAATTATAAATTCAAAAGGCACACTATCCGTTAGCCAAACATTATTTTCTGAACGGTAAAACTCATAGCCTTTTTGATGCATATCTAAAGCCCTAATCTTTAAAATTACAGGAACTCCTCTTCTACTACCTACTTTGGTTGCTGTATCTTTATCTTCACTTAAATGTACATGTTGTCGGCTTCGTTTTTGTAATCCTTTCGCTTTGATTGATTGCATAAACTTAGCTACTGTACCATGATACAAAAGGGTTGGTGGTTGAACGGCTTGCAATTGCAAATCTATAGTCTTAACTGAATGACCTTGGTTTGCCCTTATTTTAGATTCATCTTCATTAAAGGCAAAACGTTGTTTATCATTTGTTACTACAATGTCCTCCAATTCTTCAAATGAAAAATTTAAGTTCTTGAGTTTTGATTTTTTAATAAGTTCATTAATATCTGCCCAACCATTTTCATTTAAGTGTAAACCAATATAGTCTGGTTGGTGTCGTAGCACCAAACTTAAAAATTTACTTATTTGTTTTTTATCTTTTTCATTCATCTTTATCCATATTTAATAAACAACTTATCACATAAATCTGTGATATCCTCTTTCCTTGCCAGAACATCTATCCATTTTTCTGGTATTGCTTCATAGCCATATAATAGACCCGCTAGACCTCCTGTTACTGCTCCCGTAGTGTCTGTATCATCACCTAAATTTACTGCTTTCAGGACACTCTTTTCATAAGTGTTCGAAGTAAGTAAGCACCAAAAACTAGCTTCTAAAGTATCTAGCACATAACCACTTGAACTTATTTCGCTTTCATTTAGTTTTGAGATATCACTATAAATTAATCTAGAGAATTTATTCACTTCATAATCTGACATCTCTTCGGATTTAAAGAATTGTTTTATTTCATTTTGGGTTAAAACATAAGCTTCTTGCTTGTTGTAACCATATATAATTTTTTCAGCAAAAACCAAATAAATTAGACATGATATCGCACTTCTAATGTGTCCATGAGTTAAAGCAGATACTTTCCAAATTATTTCAAATTGTTCTTTTATATTTTTATCCTTCACATAAAATAGCAGTGGTAATATTCTCATCAAAGAACCATTACCGTTTGTATACTCATCGGCTTCGTACTTTAACAACTCTAAGGCTTCATAATCTTTTTGATTCAGTATTTTTGTAATGTATATATTGAGCTTCTAGTTTGAATTCCTATGTCAAAAACCTTTCCGTGCGGTGTCCAAAATCCCGAATATACCCATCGCGTAAACCTTAATGCGATATCCCTTAAATCAAAACCCTCGACTAAACTTTCACCCAAACAAAACGCTAACGAACTATCATCGCTCCACGTTCCTTTTGGTTGGCGATGCGAACCATATTCCATCATATCGGCAACTGTAAATCGCTTTAAATAATCCCTGCTTTTAAATTCAACAGGAACACCTAAAGCATCTCCTACCGACAAACCAAATAATGCTGAGTGTATTTTTGATTTCATTGTAATCTTAAATTTTTATTCAATACCTCATCATTAAACACAAGAGGATGCTCCTCTGGAATCATTAATTGATCCAATTGCTTATTTAAAACAAATTGGTATTGCTCTTTTACAAAAGGCGTGATGTCTTCTATTTCTAAAATATCATCTTTTGCATAGTTTACAACTTCCTTTCCTCTTATACCAATTTGGATCGCTCGTCGTTCTAGTTTGGCTCCATAGGGATTGTGATCTGGATCCCATTGCAAACGAATAGAAGAATTTTTCACTTGTTCTTGCCAATAATCTCTAGACATATACAAATCGGATTGATAACTCGAATAAACCGCTTGCTTGAGATAGCGCTCAAAGGCTTCTCGTTTTAAGTGAATAGCTAAAACAACTTCTTGCCCAACTTTTGTTGCCCATCCGTTACGGTACATCATCCAAAGAAAATTTGGTTTAATCCAGGTCATTCTATTCAGACTAAAAGCTCCACCAAAATATTGGTTTTGCACCGCAAAATTTCCTATTTCTGGTCTGTATGACTGGTATACAATAATCTTCTCATTATCATATTGCGCCATGATATGGTGACCTTGTTGTGGCCACTTTTCTATTTGTTCGTTATGTAATTTTATTTTAAGTTTCATTTTATCAATTCCTTTAATCCGATCTGTTCTACCCCTTCATCTATTTTTTTAAAACTATTGGTGGTAAAAATATTTGTAAAATATTGATTGAGTTCCTCAAGACCTTTACTAAAAATACCATGACTTACAGCTAGATACAAATTGCCTGCATTATGCTTTTTCAGTTCTTTAGCCAAACCAATAAAAGTCCCACCACCATCACATATATCATCTACAATTAAACAATTTTTGCCTAGTAGATCATCTTCAAAAACTCTAAAGCCTTCCAATTGTCCGTTTTTGACATTTCGTTTTTTTGAACATTCTACCACTGGTATTCCTCCCAAAAATTCAGATACTTTATAAATCTTTTTTAACGCTCCTCCATCTGGTGAGATCAACAAAACATCCTTACCCAAATCAGATACGACTTCTTGGATAAATGTATGATTAGTAATTACCTCACATTTATTTAGAACCGCTTGTGTGACTTCAGAATGAGGATCGTATATAGTGATTTTATTTAAATTCAACTGGTTTAATAAATCTGCATACACTTTTACCGACAACGGTTCTCCTTTTACCATAACTCGATCTTGCCTCGCTGCCGGAAAATAAGGCATGAATACATTTAATTTCTCTACACCATACCGTCTTAGTGCATCTACTGCTAAGAGCAACAAGCCAAAATCATTAAAAGATTGAATCCTAGTCGTGATAGTAACTTCGGTTTGATTAGAAACATCTGTCAAAATCTTAATATGAGGCTCACCACCAGAAAAGGTAAAAACCTCAAACTGAATGTTATTTTCTGATTGAAAAGGCTGAAATTGAGTATCTAAATTTAAATACATTTTGCGTTATTTTTACACAAATTTAGATTAAATTTACTCAGCCACAAAAATTATTTGTGTTTTTTTTACACAAACTTAATTTCAAAATGGAAACCTTCCTGTAAAAGTGCGTTGTATTTCTTTTGATTAAACTTAAAGAGTTTAGCTGGTCTGCCACTTCCTTTTTGGCTTATCTTATCTGTCTCTTCTAGAATATCGAAGCTTAAGATTTTCTTTCTGAAGTTACGTCTATCAATGTCTTTTTCTAAAATGGAAGTATATAAATGTTCAAGATCTGAAAACGGAAATTCTTTATTTAACAAATCAAACCCAATAGGTTGATAGGTTAACTTAGCTTTAAGACGCTCTTTCGCCATCTCTAAAATTTTCTTATGGTCGAATGCTAATTTTGGTAATTTATCAAGGGTGAACCATTGGGCTTCAACAGCATCTGTACTAGCTGCAATTTTAAAATGATGTGGTTTTACCAAAGCAAAATAACTCACGGCTACTACTCTATTTCTAGGGTCTCGTTTAGGCTCACCAAAAGTGTACAATTGCTCTAAATAATCAATGGTAACACCTGTTTCTTCCTTAAGTTCTCTTTTAACAGCTGCTTCTAAAGATTCCTCCTCTAAAACTAATCCACCAGGTAAAGCCCAAGTATCTTTAAAGGGTTCTACTCCTCTTTTAATCAATAAAACGGATAAGGACTTTTTGGATTCGTAACCAAAAACCACTGCATCTACAGCAATTTTTATATTTTGTATGAGTGCCATTTTTGTGTAGTTAATACACAAAAATACTAATTCTTATAATATTCTCTCAGAACTTCTTCAACAGGTTTATTCTGCGGTGTAAACATAGGATTGTCATGTCCACCAACTTCGTCGTGCATAATAAACCATTTCCAGACAAAACCTCCTGCGAACCAATCCTCGTGCCAAAAAGTATCAAATAAGGCTTTTGTGGTATTTACTTGTGCTTCAAGATTTACATCTCTCATGGTATGATCTGACACCCAAGGTTGTCTACCAGAATAATCTACACTTCTATAACCATATTCTGTAAACAAAATTGGTCGGTCTTGTTGCTTAGAAAGTTTTTCAATAATGGATTTATGAGACTTCCAGCCTTCTAAACAATCCTCATAGCTCGGTGTTTTTTTATCGCTAAGTGGGAAGTAAGCATCGATACCGATATAATCTAACTGATCCCAAAACGGTGTTTTAGCAAATTCATTCCAATTGGCTGCATAGGTGAGTTTTCCTTTAAAAATCGTTTTAATTTTTTCAATAAGTTGAGACCAATATGCTGGTCTAAATTTTACAAATAACTCTAACTCTGTACCTATACAAAATATCTCTGCATTTACCTTTTCTGCCATATCTGCATATTCTAAAATGAAGCTTGTATAAGAAGCTTCTAAAGCTTTCCAATCTTCTTCTGTTGTCATCATTATTTCACCAGTAAATTCGCCTCCCCAAACCCAAATTTGAGGTTTAATCATAACCTTAATGTCTGCTTTTCGTAATTCAGAAATGTATTGCTCTGCTCCTGCTCTGGTTTCACCAAACCATTGTCTGTCTGTGTTGTGAATAATTTCTGAGTGTTCAAGATTTTTAATAAACCCAAACGGCATAATAGCAGCATAATTCGCATTCACTTTTACTACAGGTTCAACATGTGTACTATCCACAATATCTCTAGCAGCTACAAAACTCACACCATTAATTTTATTTTGCTTTACTGGTGCCATTGAACATGCACTCAACAAAGAAAATATACAAAGTAATACTATACTTCTCATACTTAAAATTTAGTTAATTCTAATTAATAGTTAAATTAACTTTGAAAGGTTTACTTAATTTGTTAGACTGAAGTCCGTAACAAGATAAAACTTAACTATGGCTAATTTAAAAACAAAAAAGGAAGAAGCAGAACCAAACATTATTAAATGGGCATTTAAGTTTGCCGCATCAGCTGGAATTGCAGGAATTTTATGCTGTGTTGCGCCTGCGGTATTATTTATGTTTGGATTAATGGGAGGTGTTTACGCTATATCTTTTGCCGATTTTTTTTATGCTGAAGATGGTTCTATTGGATTAGGCTCTTGGATTCTAAGAGGTGTTGCAGTAGTTATTGGTTTATATGGCATCTACATGTACAGAAAAAAGCAAAATCAATGTTCTATTGACCCAAAAAGAAAAAAGAAAAACCTCATCCTTGTTATCTTAACTATTACCGTTTTAGGAGTTGGTATATTCTTATCTTTAGAGAAGTGGTCATCATGGTATTTTGACAAACACATTGTACCTGCACAACAAGAAGAATATAGGCAGCAAAAGTTAGAAAATAACAAAAACTAAATTGTATTTTTGCGCTTTGACAGCCTAAAATGCCCATAATAAAAGTCATCATTCCGGCTTACAACGAAGAAGCCTCCATTCCTCTTGTAATAAAAGATATTCCTTCTATTGTTGATGAAATTATTGTTGTAAGCAACAATTCTACCGACAATACCGAAACAAATGCCAAACAAGCAGGTGCTACAGTTTTAATTGAAAAACAAAAAGGTTATGGCTATGCGTGCTTAAAAGGCATGGAATATATTGCTGGATTTAAAAAAGAACTACAACCAGACATTATAGTGTTTTTAGATGGAGATTACAGTGATTACCCTGAAGAGCTTACAAAAATTGTTCAGCCCATTTTAGAAGACGATGTCGATTTTGTAGTTGGTGCTCGTGTTAAAGAATTTCGTGAAGATGGCTCCATGACTGACCCTCAAATTTTTGGCAACTGGCTAGCTACCAAATTAATGCGCTTATTTTTTAGGTCTACCTTTACAGACTTAGGCCCTTTTAGAGCCATTAAATACCAAAAGCTTTTAGACCTAAAAATGGAAGACAAAACTTATGGCTGGACGGTAGAAATGCAACTAAAAGCACTAAAGCAAAAATTGAGCTACCGAGAGATTCCTGTAAAATATAAAAACAGAATAGGTGTCTCAAAAGTTTCAGGAACGATAAAAGGTGCTATATTTGCAGGCGTAAAAATCCTTGGATGGATTTTTAAATATAGTTTTAAGTGATATACCTGCATTACTTCATTATTGTAATTTATACTATTGCTATCGTACTTATTTTTATGTACGCATTGGCGCAATTAAACCTTCTTTATAATTATTTATCGTCCAAAAAGAAACGCAGTACTTGCGAAAAACTTGACTTAAATAATCCCGAAGAAGTGCCTTACGTTACTATACAATTACCTGTTTTTAACGAAATGTATGTAATGGAACGCCTGCTAGACAACATTGCTTTACTAGACTATCCTAAGGACAAATTAGAGATTCAAGTTTTAGACGATTCTACAGATGAAACTGTGCATTCTACCAAAGCACATGTAGATAAATTAGCAGCTACAGGCTTAGATATAAAACACATAACCAGAACCAATCGTGTTGGTTTTAAAGCTGGTGCCTTAAAAGAAGGTTTAGAAATTGCTAAAGGTGAATTTATTGCCATTTTTGATGCCGATTTCTTACCAAAACCTAATTGGTTAAAGCGCACTGTACCTTATTTTAAAGATGAAAAAATAGGTGTTGTACAAACGCGTTGGGGACACATTAACAGAAATTATTCTTTACTTACCAGAATACAAGCTTTTGCTCTAGATGCACATTTTACATTAGAACAAGTTGGGCGTAACAGCAAAGGACACTTTATCAATTTTAATGGTACTGCTGGGGTATGGCGCAAAGCATGTATTATAGATGCAGGTAACTGGGAAGGTGACACACTTACCGAAGATTTAGATTTAAGCTATAGAGCACAGCTCAAAAACTGGAAATTTAAATACCTTGAAGATGTAGAAACTCCTGCAGAATTACCAATAGTTATTAGTGCTGCAAGATCCCAGCAATTTCGTTGGAATAAAGGTGGTGCAGAGAATTTTAGAAAAATGCTTTGGCGTGTTATTAAGTCTAAAAATATTTCTGCAAAAACCAAAGTTCACGGCTTATTGCATTTACTTAATAGCTCTATGTTTTTAAGCATCTTTATTGTCGCTATTTTAAGTATTCCGATGTTGTATATAAAGAATGAATATGCACATTTAAGAGACTACTTCTATGTTATGAGTTTCTTTATAATGAGTACCATCATCTTCTTTGTATGTTACTGGTTTATGTACCGAAATATCTACGGAAGTGGTTTCAAAAAATTCTTTAGTTACATTGGTATGTTCTTTACTTTTTTCTCAATAGCTATGGGCTTTTCACTTCACAACTCTATTGCTGTAATAGAAGGTCATGTAGGTAAAAAAAGTGAGTTTGTTAGAACACCAAAGTTTAATATTAAGAGTTTTAAAGACAACTGGAAAAACAACAAGTACCTTAAAAAATCGCTATCTAAAAACGTCGTCCTAGAAGGTATTTTGATGTTGTATTTTGCATTTGGACTTTATAGCGCTTTTATAGTAGGTGACCAAGGTGGAGACTTTGGATTGTTTCCTTTTCATTTAATGCTTTGTATTGGATTTGGGTATGTATTTTTTAAATCTTTAGGCTCTAAAGTATAAATACTATTCTCTGTCTTTAAACGGCACAATAATCCCATTTTCCAAATAATCTTTTAAACCCTTTAAGAGCATTGCCCAACAAAAGGAGGAATGTTTAAAGTGTGTATTACACTCTGGCCAATCTTCATGAAAAAAGTGAAGATAAATACCATTATTTTTTTCTTCTAGGTCAAAACCAAAAGTTGTAGGATTCCAGTCTTTATCAGACTTTGTCATTTTATAGTGAATGTATTCCCCTTCTTGAACGCTTTTCACTTCGGCATACCAATCGTATTGATCTGTAAAATTAAAATTGTATTCCTCTCCTACTTTCGGAACTCCAGAACACTTTAAAGGCCACCAATTCACCAAATGCTCTGGCTCTGACACAGCTCTATAAACACTGAATTTATCTGTATTAATCATAAAATTGAAATAAATAGAATGGCTCATAACTATACATTTTAATTCCATTTAAAGTTATTATTCTTTTTTTACATCTAAGACATAGCAGATTTAAATAATTCTATCTTTGGTTCTATTATGTTTGGATTAGCCAATATTTACAAATACAAAAAGATAACATTAGCTTACATCTTAATAAGTTGTATGCTTTACATATGGTTTACATACTACACAAAGCGAACCGATGCTTTACAACTCATTTTACTTTATAGCATCTTATTTATTTTAGGTTTCCAAATTTTGAAAACGTCTGGATTCTACTTTAGAATTTTAGTAATAGCCTCTATTATATTCAGACTGTTATTTTTATTTGCTATCCCTAATTTATCACAAGACTTCTATCGATTTATTTGGGATGGGCAGATGCTTTTAGAAGGGCTAAATCCTTATTTATATACACCAGATGTTATAATAAATCAAGGTGAGACTAAAATTCCTTTAGCACAAAAATTGTATAATGGAATGGGAGCACTTAGCTCCTCTCACTTTACTAATTATCCTCCATTAAATCAGTTATGTTTTGTAATTGGCAATCTCTTTCCTGGTCATAGTATTTTGAGCTCAGTTATTGGTATGCGACTCATTATCATTGCTGCCGACATAGGAACACTCTATTTTGGAAAAAAACTTTTAGAAGCTTTAAAACTACCTTCTAATCGAATCTTTTGGTACATCTTAAATCCTTTTATCATCATAGAACTTACTGGCAATCTCCATTTTGAGGGTGTTATGATTTTCTTCCTAGTTTGGAGTTTATATCTATTGCATAAAGGCTATTGGAAATGGGCTGCTGTTGTTTTTGCTTGTTCGGTTTCAGTAAAATTGATTCCGTTAATGTTTTTGCCTTTGTTTTTTTGGTGGTTCACTTCTACTAAGCTCAGTAATCAAGATAGAAGCCCACAAAAATGGATTAGCTACGCTGAACCTAAAAATTTGTCTGCCTTCGCAGGAATGACTAGATTATCTGTATTCTATACCATTGTTGGCATCACCTTAATTGCATTTTTCCTTCCATTCTTTTCAATGGCATTTGTAGACAACTACTCTAAAACGGTCGGACTGTGGTTTAATAATTTTGAATTTAATGCCAGCATCTACTATGTATTAAGAGCTATTGGTTATGCTATTACTGGTTATAATGAAATTGGTATAATTGGTAAGATTCTGCCTCTAATTTCAATTTTGGCAATTTTAGGCTTTTCCTTTTTTAAAAAAAATAATTCCATACCTAAACTTAGTACATCCATACTACTAGTTTTTACAATTTATCTTTTTTTAAGTACTACAGTACATCCTTGGTATATTGCTACTTTGGTAATGCTTTGCATATTCACTAACTACAGGTATACACTTATTTGGAGTGCAATTATAATCTTAAGCTATCTCTCTTACATTGGTATTGGCACAGCAGATAAATCTGAAAATTTGTGGATTGTTGCTCTAGAATACTTCGTAGTATTTTCTGCTTTCTTTTGGGAAGTCATTCTAAAAAAAAGACTGCCAATTTAATTAGCAGTCTCTTTAATATTAAATCTTTGCGATCTTTATAATAGTATATTTTTCGTAGGTTTCTTTGTAACCATATTCATCTTCTTCCTCATAGGTTTCAATCTTATAGGTTATCTGAAAACGCTCACCTATCATATCATCCGATTTTAGGTTTACTGTTTTTAAAACCTCTTCTGTTACCTCATAGAAATACATAATATCCTCATCATCTTCATCGTCTTCACCTTGCACCAAAAAGGCATAACCATCTTCTTCATCATAACCATCAAAAGTAGCCATGATTGTTTCTGTATCTTGTTCTTTTGTCACTTTTTTATTTTCGTCAATTGCGTTTACACTAAACGCTATAATTGAAAACACGAATACTAAGAAATGTTTGTTTTTCATTTTAATTTATACGTTTATAGGCATTCTCATTGTCTATACATCTAGAAAACACCTTTTGTTTATTTTGTTTTATTGCTGGGAGTTTACCACCTCAAGCCCATATCTTTTAGATCACTATCTAAGACAATGATATCTGTGGTATAATTGTGAAGAATTTACTGTCCTTTGTCTAAAACAATTTTAGAATAAACATATCTATAACTTCTACTAAGATTAGAATGATAATAATCCATTCTAGTCGACTACTTTCTCTATGATCCATAATATCTTTAAAGAGTTCTAAATTCTCTTTAATAATCTCTATCCTATCATGGATAACATGGTAACGATCCTTAAGGTCGAAGGTCTGTTTTAAATCAGAATTTAACTTGTTTAACTGTTCGTCTTCCCAAGTTATTTCTGGTGAATCAAAAATATACAGGTTTTCAGAAATCTTGTTTTTTATATTTAGAATCTTACCAATGAAGCGTTTTAACTTATTCCCTGAAATATCGAGCTTTCCTTTAGCTTCTAAATATTTGGTGTGTTCATTAGTCTCTATTAATAAGGCTTCTGTAATTTCCGAAAAACGGTTTAAGGCTACAGATTGCGATGCATTAAGCATCACTAATCGTATCATTTCGCTATTAAAGTCTGGCAACACAATACTTTCAAAATTTACTTGAAGTGTATTGGCTTGTATTTCTACGTTAACCTCTTCGGAAATTTTATCAGCAAAATAAGTATCACAAAACGGTTTAATAGCTTGCAAGGCTTCATTTATTTCTGCTTTTGAAAGGTTGAAAAAGCTCACCATTCCATATTGAAACAAATAAATATACTTGTCTTTTGAGTGTAGATAAAACAACTCATCACTATCTTGAAACAACAACTGCCAACACAATTGCGGTTTGCTAGATTTTATACTGATAGTATTTGCTACCTGATAAGCGACAACTGGTAACATTATGTAGTAAACATATCCTTAGGTTCTGTAAAACTTTTAAACTCTAACATGTAATCATTAGGATCTTTAATAAAAAATGATAGATGCTCTCCTGTTTTATCTTTTAAAAAAGTGGTTTTGGTTACAACCTCTAACTTCTGCTTGGTAAGCTTGGTATAGATTTTTTTCCAATTATCAACATCTACAATAACACCAAAGTGAAAGGATGGCAAAATCTTACCTTCAAATACATAATTTGGATTATTGAAGTTAAATTTTTCGGCTTTTATAAATGTTATCTGGTGACCAAACAAATTTATATCCACCCAGTTTTCTGAGGTTCTTCCTGCAGATGCTCCAATGTTATTAATGTAAAAGTCTTGGGTTTCCTTTACACTCAAACACGGTAATGACATGTGAAATGACGTTTCCATAATTTAAGCACTTAGAGTTTATAACTTTTTAATATAAAGAAAGTTACAAAATTATATAACACCAATTACGGTAATTATTAAAAATCATCATCTTCTGCATCCTCAGCAATCTCAGGATCTTGTACTGCTTCTGGATCATCATCGTCATAATCCTCATAATCATCCTCATCGTAATTCTCCATGGTTACCGCTAATTTTGTACTAACTTTAACCAAATACTTGGTATCCTCGGTAGTTACCTCAACGGCATCTATAATTTCGTTTTTAGCATTTCTGAATGTTATAATATGATCTTCATCATAACCATCAGGATATTTCTCCACCAATAAGGCTAGTATTTCTGGTGTTAGTTTTTTAAAGTCTACAATGACGCGTTTTAAGTGTTGGTCTTTTCTGTTCATCTTGTTAGGTTGGATTACATACCCAAAAGGTACGCAAAAATTAATGGCGCAACAATAGTTGCGTCACTTTCTATGATAAATTTTGGTGTGTTAATATCTAATTTTCCCCAAGTAATCTTTTCGTTCGGTACTGCTCCAGAATACGACCCATAACTTGTTGTACTGTCGCTAATTTGGCAGAAGTAACTCCAAAATGGTGTGTCCGTACGTTCCATGTCTTGGTATAACATTGGTACTACACAGATTGGGAAATCTCCTGCAATTCCTCCACCTATTTGAAAGAAACCAATTCCATTTTCTGAGTTATCTGTGTACCAATCTGCTAAAAAGGTCATGTACTCAATACCAGATTTCATTGTACTGGCTTTAAGCTCACCCTTTAGCACATAACTTGCAAAAATATTACCCATAGTACTGTCTTCCCAACCTGGGCAAACAATTGGTAAGTTCTTTTCTGCTGCTGCATACATCCAAGAGTCTTTCAAATCTATTTCGTAATACTCTTCTAATGCACCAGACAATAATAATTTGTACATGTATTCATGTGGCAAGTAACGCTCACCTTTAGCTTCAGCCTCTTTCCAAATCTTTACGATGTGTTCTTGTATACGTCTAAATGCTTCCTCTTCTGGAATACAAGTATCTGTAACTCGGTTTAAACCTTTTTCTAACAAATCCCACTCTTCTTGCGGAGTTAAATCACGGTAGTTAGGCACACGCTTGTAATGGCTATGTGCTACTAAATTCATGATATCTTCCTCAAGGTTTGCACCTGTACAAGATATGATGTGTACTTTATCTTGACGAATCATTTCAGCAAAAATCTTACCTAGCTCTGCGGTACTCATAGCACCAGCTAAAGACACTAACATCTTAGCGCCATTATTAAGCTGATCTTCGTACCCCTTTGCTGCATCAACCAAAGCTGCTGCATTAAAGTGTAGGTAATACTTCTCTATAAATTGTGTTATGTGTCCTTTATTAGTACTCATCTTCGTCATTAAATTTAGAAAATTTATTATTTCCGTTTGAATTGTTATTGAAATTACTTTCAAAATCGTCGTCTACGTCTTGATCTTGAAACTTATAACTTAACATTTTGTAGTAAAGCTTTGCTGCTAAAAAGTCTGAAGACTTTTCATTTTCATTTGGGCAAAGCTCAACAATATCAAAACCAACAACATTCTTTTCTTCAAAAACTTGTTTTAAAAACTCTAGTGTTTCATAATAAAACAATCCTCCTGGCTCTGGTGTACCAGTGCTCGGCATAATAGAAGGGTCAAAAGCATCTAAATCAAAAGTAATAAAAACATTATCCGTCATTTGATCTATTGCTGAATCCATCCAGTTATCATCTACAGCCATTTCGTGAGCAAAATACGTTTTTTCTTCGTCCATTACTGTTTTCTCGATAGCATCCATAGAACGAATACCAACCTGAATAAGGTTTGTTGTTTGGCTAGCTTCATACACTGCACAAGCATGGTTGCACTTAGAACCTTCATAACTTTCGCGAAGATCGGCATGCGCATCAATGTGCAACACTGTTAAATCCTCAAACATTTCATTGAAAGCTCTAATAGTACCAATAGAAATTGAATGTTCACCACCAAAAACTGTTACAAACTTGTTCTTTTTAATGTACTTTTTGGTTGCTTCGTGCACAGCCTCTACCATAGCTTCTGGTGACGCATTTTCCGTAACCGCATCTGCTAAGTGAATACCTTGAAGATACACTTCAGAGTCGGTTTCGATATCGTACAATTCCATGTTTTCTGACGCATGTAAAAACGCCTCTGGGCCTTTATCTGCTCCTTTTTGCCATGTACTTGTACCATCGTAAGGTACTGGGATTAAAACAATCTTTGACTGATCTAATTTTGAATGCTCTGCTGGAATACCAGCGTAAGTTTTTGTTTTCATTTTTTTAATTCCTGAAAGGGAAGTTAATTATTTATTTTTATTGTTTGTTTTTATTTGACTCTGAATACTTCTAATATCCTAAAATATTCAGTAAATCTTCACTTTTTTGTTGTTCTGCGAAAACTTCGGTTGTTAAGTTTCCGTTATCATCGCGTTGAATTAATATATGTTTTGGACTTGGTATTAAACAGTGTTGCAATCCGCCAAAACCACCAATCGTTTCTTGATATGCTCCTGTATTAAAAAAGCCTATATACAACGGTTTGTCTTTGTGATACTTTGGTAAATAAATAGCATTGACGTGTTGTTCGCTGTTGTAATAATCATCACTATCGCAAGTTAATCCACCCAATAACACACGCTCATAACCTTCTTGCCAACGGTTGATTGGCAACATGATAAAGCGTTTGTTTATTGCCCAAGTGTCTGGTAATGTTGTAATGAAAGATGAATTAATCATGTTCCATTTTTCACGATCGTTTTGTTGCTTTTGGTATAACACCTTGTAAATGGCACCTCCACTTTCACCCACAGTAAAACTTCCAAACTCAGTAAAAATATGTGGTACGTCTACTTCTTCCTGCTCGCAAAAAGTTTTTATCTGGTTAACAATTTCATCTACCATATAGGCATAATCAAAATCGAAAGCCAGTGAGTTTTTAATTGGAAAACCTCCACCAATATTCAAACTATCTAAAGACGGACAGATTTTCTTTAGCGACGTATATACTTTAAGACATTTGGTCAACTCGTTCCAGTAGTATGCATTATCTCTAATACCAGTATTGATAAAGAAGTGCAGCATCTTAAGCTCTACTTGCTCGTTGTTTTGAATCTGATTTTTATAAAACGGCACAATGTTTTTGTAACCAATACCCAAGCGCGACGTATAAAACTCGAACTTAGGCTCTTCTTCAGAAGCTATTCTAATACCTACTTTAAATTTGCCATTAATCTCTTCGGTAAGTAAATCTAACTCTTCATAGTTGTCTATGATTGGTATACAGTTTTGATGACCTCCGTTGATTAAATCGGCAATATTATTAATGTACTTTTCGCGCTTAAAGCCGTTACTAATTACAAAGGTTTTGTCTGTAATTTTTCCTTCTTTCTTAAGGCTATTTACAATATCAATATCGAAAGCCGAAGAGGTTTCGATATGAATATTGTTCTTTAAACCTTCGTCTAATACATGCTTAAAGTGCGAACTCTTTGTACAGTAACAATAATTGTATGTTGCTTTATAATTATGTTTTGCAAAAGCATCTGCAAACCACGACTTGGCACGTTGTATGTTGTTAGATATTTGAGGCAAATAGGTGAACTTTAAAGGTGCACCGTATTGCTCTATCAATTTCATTAAATCTATACCATGAAATTGAAGTGCGTTTTCCTCTAGGTGAAATTCTTCTTGAGGAAAGTAAAAGGATTGATCGATAAGATCAATGTATTTTGTATTCATTTTTGTTTAATTCTCGTTTGTGTTTTTCAGAAAAAAAATAAAGGTATAAAGATATATTTACAATTAATGTTAACTCTATATCAAATCTGAAATTGGCTTTCTGTAGTTGGCACAAAGCCATAACTATGCTGGCTAGCAGCTATCGGAGAAACGGGAGTTAGCTTTAAATTTCGGATGCTTATCTTATAAGCTGCTTTTGAATATGACTTCCTAATTTTCAAAAGCCCGAACGTAAAAACAGTTTTCAATGTGTTCAGCTAAATTTAGAATCTGTTGTGTTAGTGACTCTAAATTTCGCAGCAAATGTATACTATTTTTTAATACGCAACACTTTTTTGTATTTTTTTTACATATGACCTTAATGATAGGGCTAGTAGCCCCACTTTTAACACGGCATAAAGTCGGCATATAGTCGGTATATATTTGGTATAAATTGGGTTTGGATAGCTGCTTTTACCTTGTTTAACTTACTTATAATGGTATTTTGTGGAAATACATATGATTGCACAGTGCTTTTTTTTGCTTACTACCCTTTTTATCGAGTTAAACATGAAAATGGTGCTTTCTGTGCTGCTTCTATTTGCGATAATAAAAAACTGGCTTATACTAAGACCTAACTAAAAAACTTTATCTTTAATCCCGTAACTGACAGTTATACGTATTCCAAGGTAAAAAACAAGTGTTTTTTTAATAATTTACAGCTGCTATATTTACAAAGGGCGTACCTCTTTTTATTACTGCAAAACTTCTTGCCAATATTTTGTTTCTAACATTGTTTAAGGCTATCATTTTGTGTTTACCTTCTTCGAGTTTTCTATGGTAGTATTTCTTAAGTTCTTGGTCTGATTGAATAGCTGATACGGCTGCCATGCTCAATAGGGTCTTCATTTTTCTATCACCTATATAATGGCTCTGTTTTCGCCGTCTTATTGAGCTTCCTGAACTGTACTCGAACGGTGCTATACCACAATAACTTGAAAAGGTTCTCCATGTACTGAATTTAATAAAGTTAGAGGTGTGGTAGAGCAATTGGCAGCTAAGTATAAGACCTACGCCTTTTACCGAACGCAGCAACTCATAGTTTTGCCTTAAGGTATCATCGGTCTTTACCAATGTTTTCATCTGGCTTTCTAAGGCTTCTATTTGTTTGTCTATATGTTTTATAGATCGTTCTAAAATCTTGCAGCAAACATCTGTGGATGGGCTTGACAGCAAGTGCTTGTTTTCTTTTAATGTAGATTTTAACCCACTTCGATCTTTAACCAATTGGTCTCTTAATGAGAGTATTCTTCCCAGTTCTTGAAAGATCTGTGGTTTCATATGACTTGGCTGAAGCTCTTCTCTATACATCCATCCGAACCTGGCTATCATATAAGAGTCTAGCTTGTCTGTCTTCTCTCTTGTAAGACCTGTACTGCGCTTTATGCGCATAGGACTTTCTTCTACATAACAAACTCCACTTTCTGATAAAAAAACAGATAGCTTTAGTGAGTAATTGCCCGTATTTTCGAAACATAAAAAATAAGAATCACTGCCAACTTGGTGATTTGCCCATTTAAGGAGTTTTGAATAACCTGCTCTATCATTGGTAAATACAGCATGATGCTCGCTTTGGTATGCTGTAGCATCTATGGTTTTCTTGGATACATCTATCCCGATTACATCTCTAACATTTTTCATATATTTAAAAAAATTATCATTAATGATGTTTTGTAACTATTTCCTTTAATGAGCCTATAGGGCTAGGTATTCCAATTAGTTCTTCAAAACATCCTACAAGAGACAGAGAGGACTATTACGTGTAATGGATATTATCTAAAGACCGTTCGAGTTCTCCTCTCTTCTCTTGTTAAATTTAATGATATCAAAGTAAAGGAGACCGTTACCTGCAAGCTGAAAAAACCAACTCGACCAAATCAAAATGACGAAAAACCTCTACCTGAATTTATTACTTTTTATTTCAGTTCTGTTAGTAGGTTTTTACTTTACGTCTGAATTAAATAATTTATGGATTGCTCATCTGTATCATCTAGGAATAATGGCTTTAGCTGGACTAATTCTTATCGCATCTGAAAAAGGAAAGCTTCCTAAAAAAGAAAAAGCCGAATTTAAAATCAATAAGATTATTGGAATTATAACTGGAATAATCGGACTTATAGCCGTTTGTAATCTTATTCCTGTTCTTGCGAGCAAGATGGCTGGAATCGACATCACTAAGCATCCTATTATCATTGGTTTGAATCTAATGGTTCCAATTCTAATCTCTATATCAATATTCGAGGAGGTTTTATTTCGTAGAGTTTTAGCACAAAATATTAAAAACACTCTCGGAATTAGAAAAGGAATTTGGATTTCGGCTTTTATTTTTGCAATTGCTCATATCTATTCTGATACTGGAATTTTACCGTCTTTCATCGCTGGAATAGTATTAGCCTATATTTACTTTAAAACAAATAGTATTTATTTGAACATTTTTGCTCATTTGTTTTATAATATCACAACCTACTATCTATTAGCAGTTTTTAGAGATAAAGATAAACTGGAATTAATATATAATTATCAAACCATAGCGTTATTAATTTCATTTGGAATTGTACTTATAGTTGGAATGACAAAAATTTTGAATAAAAAAGCCAGCAGGCAACAACGTATATAATCCATTGATAGTGAGAGCCTACTTCTGAAAATCCCTGCGGATTTTCAGTTTGGTGTGTACTTGTAAAAGTTAGTGCTAACCCACGCAACTACTCATAGCCGAGACCGTTGGACGCAATTCAAAATCCAAACAAGATTTTTAGACCATTAAGGAGCTTTTGTTGTTTAAGACATGAAAATTCCCTCACTACAATCAGCACTTTACTCAACCAAAGGTATTAATAACTAAAGTGTATTTTATATCTTTAACCAAACGCTTTAGTTTAGAGGTAAACAAAACCTAGATTTTATGAAAACACAAACATTAACACAGAGCAACACATTCAAAACTTTTGGTTTTGCAATGGTTTTAATGATGACATTATTTACGTTTAATACCGCTTTCGGTCAAACTAAAGAAGTTACACAAGAGCGTACCATAAAAGGTCTCGTATCTAACGAAGATGGTCCTTTACCTGGTGCTAACATTACATTAGATGGCACCAGAGTTGGCGCTGTAACAGATGATGAAGGTAAATTTACATTTCCGAAGAAATTAAAAACTGGTGATGTATTGGTCTTTAGCTATCTTGGTTACGAAACCCAAAAGGTATCTATAACAGATAAAACAAGCTTTATTATTTTAGAGCTTACACCAGATATGGTAGAAATGATTGGCGCTGTAGACACCAACAAACCTTACAAGTCTAAACGCAAAAAGAATTAAGTGTAAGTTTTGCAAAAAACGTTTCTATTACTACTACTGCTTTTTTTAAGTTTATGTAGGCTTAATGCTCAAATCGCAGACTTTGACCATATAGATTTTAAAAAAGCAGATAGTATTGCCTTATCATTAAAAGGTGAAAGCCTTACAAATCTACCTGAACTTTCTTTTAAACTCACCAATACACTAAACACAGATGTAGAAAAGTTTAGAGCCATTTATAAGTGGGTTTGCGACAATATTGCTAACGACTACAATCTTTACCTACAAAACGACCGACAACGACAACGTTTTAAAGATGATAGCTTAAAGCTTGATACCTGGAGTACAAAATTTAGATCTAAGCTTTTTAGCAGGCTGCTTAAGAAAAAACGAACTATTTGCACAGGTTATGCCTATTTGGTAAAAACTTTAGCTGATTTTGCCAATCTAAAATGTGAGATAGTACAAGGTTTTGGTCGTGTAAGTACCACAAATATTGAAACTTTAGATTTACCCAATCACTCATGGAATGCTGTAAAACTTAAGAGCAAATGGTATTTGTGTGATCCTACTTGGGCCAGTGGCATTCCAAACCCTAAGACCAACAGATTCTATTTTCATTATAACGATGGCTTCTTTTTAGCAAACCCAAAGCTGTTTGCCATAAATCATTTTCCTGTTGATAAACGTTGGTGGCTTTTAGATGATGATGAGATTCCTACATTTGATACTTTTTTAAAAGCGCCAGTATTGTATGGTAATGCCTATAAAAATCTAGAGCTGCACAATGCTCCTCAACAAATGCATCATACTATAAAGCCTCATCAAAAAGTGGTATTCAAGTATGAATTAAAAAACAACACAAAGCCAAAAAATGTAAAACTTGGTTTTGACAATGGTTTTAGTACCTGGAAAGACCAACCTACTTCAATTTCTATTAAGGATAAATCTCTAGAGCTGGAACATCAGTTTAACCAAACTGGTTTTTATGATGTGCATCTGTATATCGATGATGATTTAATATCAACTTACACTGTTGACGTTAAAAAATAGACTTGCACTTCTATAAATTAACAATAATAAATTAGTGTTAAGCTTTTTCCTTTCAACTTCACTTTCACTAAATTCGTTATTTAGACACGATTAATAAGTGTCGTTAACATACAGAAAAGGCAAGAATGGATAAGAAGTTATTAATGGTAATAAATGAGCAGAAATCTGCTATTAAAGTACCTATGATTTTAAAAGAGGAATCTCAACGTTTTACCAAATTACTCTTTAAAGCTTTTTTTGATAGTGACACTAATACCGAAGAGGCATTTATTGTTTTAGAACCTCTGTTTATATCTTTAAGAGATATTGCCTGCCCAAAAACCAAAGGTAAACCTTGCAAACGTTGGACTGACTTTTTAACAAACATTCCAGATTTGTATTGCAGTTTAAAAAAAGATGCTGAAGCTATTCTTAATAACGATCCTGCTGCAAAATCGCTCGAGGAAATCTATATGGCTTATCCTGGTTTTTTTGCTATTTCAATCTATAGAATGGCAAGGATTTTCCACAACTTAAAGCTTCCTATAATTCCTAGGTTAATGACTGAATATGCACATCAAATAACAGGTATAGACATTCATCCTGGAGCAACTATAGGTAGTTCCTTTTTTATAGATCATGGTACAGGTGTTGTAATTGGTGAAACCACAGAAATACACGATAATGTAAAGATATATCAAGGTGTTACATTAGGTGCATTAATCGTAAGGAAACAAGATCAGTTTACGAAACGTCACCCAACAATAAAAAATAATGTAACGATTTACGCTAATGCAACAATCCTTGGTGGAGATACTGTTATTGGCGAAAATAGTATTATTGGTGGCAACACTTGGTTAACAACCTCAGTACCAAAAAACTCCACAGTAATCCACAATCATAAAGTTGAAATTTACTCTAAAAAAACACAGGCTAAATGAACAAGACGTTAATTGATAGAATAGGAAATACTCCTCTTGTAAAATCGATAGCTTTAAACACTAATCCTAATGTGAGTCTTTATTTTAAGCTAGAAGGTAATAATCCTGGTGGCAGTGTTAAAGATAGAGCTGCCCACAACATGATTAAAAGTGCCTTGGAAGCTAAGCGAATAAACAAATCTTCAAAATTAATTGAAGCCACAAGTGGAAATACTGGTATTGCCCTTGCTATGATTGCTGCTATCTACGGATTAGATATAGAACTTGTTATGCCAGAGACAGCAACAAAGGAACGTGTGCAAACTATGAAAGCTTATGGCGCTAAAGTAACTCTACATCCTGATGGTATAGAAGGCGCTCGTGATTATGCCATAGACAAGGTTAAAAACGAAGGCTACTTTTCATTTAATCAGTTTGAAAATAATGATAATTGGAGGGCGCATTATAAATCTACTGGTCCAGAAATTTGGAGAGATACTGAAGGTGCTGTGACGCATTTTGTTTCTGCCATGGGAACCACTGGTACAATTATGGGCACTTCAACATATTTAAAGGAACAAAACAAAGGTGTTGAGATTGTTGGTGTGCAACCTACAGACGACTCTAAAATACCTGGTATTAGAAAATGGCCAGAAGCTTATTTACCTAAAATTTTTGATGCTTCTAAAGTAGATCGTGTTATAGAAGTTAGCCAAGAAGAAGCTATTGCTATGACTCGTAGACTGGCAAAAGAAGAAGGTCTTTTAGCTGGTATGAGTAGCGGAGGTGCTACAACTGCCGCTTTAAAACTTGCTAACGAGTTAGAAAGCGGTGTTATAGTTAGTATTATCTGTGATCGTGGAGATCGGTATTTGTCTTCAGATTTATTTGGCTAAGATTACAACATCTTCAAGGTATTAACCTCTTGTTCTGTAAGATGTTTCCAATGTCCTCTAGGAATATCTTTTTTGGTTAAGTGACCAATAGCTACACAATCTATTTTTACCAAATCGTATTTCAACGTATCAAATATGGTACGTAATATGGTATTCCCAGTGTTTTTGATTTTTATGCCTACTTTATTTTTAGACTCTCCTTCGACATAGCTTATATCTTCAACAGTAATTAAATTACCATCTACATTAAAGCCTTCTTTTATCTTTTTTAAGTCTTCAAACTTTAAGTTTTTATCTAACTCTACCTGAAACAATCGTGCTACACCATTTTTAGAATTGGTAAATTTTTGCACTACGTTGTCATCATTAGTAAATAACAAAAGTCCAAGCGAATTTCTACCCAAACGACCTATTGGTCTAATATTAGCACTGGTTGCATTGGCTACTAAATCCATTACCGTTCTACCCTTACCTTCTGCTGTAGTTGTTGCAAACCCTTTTGGCTTATTTAGTAACACATATACCTTAGGTTCTGGCGCAATACGCTGACCATCAAAACGCACATCGTCTGTACGCTTTACTTTGTAACCCATTTCGGTTACGACCTTTCCGTTAACAGTTACTAAGCCAATGGCTATGTTTTCGTCAGCTTCACGACGCGAACACATGCCAGAATTGGCAATATATTTATTTAGGCGAATTTCATCTGGATTAGATGTCGCTTTTGGTTTTGGTTTCTTTTTGAAAGGAGCATTACCTCTCGCAAAACTTTTAGATTTGCTGTTAGCTTGTCCTCTTCCTGAAGTTTTTCCTTTTCCTTTGCTATCTTGATGTCTGCTCATATTTAAATTTTTGGCAAAGGTATAATATTAGTTAATACCAACGACTTTATTTTTTGGTTGTTTGTTCTTACAACAAAAACATTACAAGCGATTTAAAACCACTGAAACATCTATGAGTAAAATAGAAAACACTCCTGCTACTATGATGAATTTTAAAATGTTATGAAGAATGAGGTAATGCGTTTTTTTGTTCGATTTCCATAGGATTAACAAGAAAAGTAAAAGCAACACTATACTTAAATAAAAGAAATAGTACATATACCCTATTTTAAAAAACAAAATTAGTGCTATTGCCGAACCTATTGTTAGTAATGCTAAAACCGTTAACATTACCTTAGAAGTTCGCTCTCCATAAACTACAGGAACTGTTTTATAATCTAATGCTAAATCTCCTTTAATATTCTCTAAGTCTTTGCTAAACTCTCGCATAGATACCAACAAGAACAAAAAGATGGCATGGGCAAAAATGACCAATTCAAAATTTCGATAATAAATAAATATGGCAAAAAACGGAGTTACGGCAAGTATAGCAGACACCAAATTACCAATAACTGGTTGCTTCTTTAATTTATGCGAATAGAACCATATAGCGAAAATGTAGAGCGCAAAAAATATAACAGCTCTAAAGGACACATAACTTGCAAAGACAACTGCTAAAAAATTCAACACAAAGTAAAATGACAACTTTGTATTTTGACTTACCAAACGGTCTAACATAGTTTTTCTTGGCCTATTAATTAAGTCTTTTTCGGAATCGTAAAAGTTATTGATAATATAACCTGCGGCTATTGTTGCAGATGATGCTAATACCAACATAAGCAAATTAACATCAAACAATACTTCTTTTAAAGGCTTATCGTGTGCAAAAATGTAGATAGATGCTAGATATTGAGCAATGACTACAACCAAGATATTGTAACCACGCACCACCGAAAACAGGCTGAAGAATTTTAACAGAATATGTTTCTGCCTTCTTGTTAGCATATATTTAGAATTAAAAAACCTCACAAATTACTAGAATCTGTGAGGTTTAAATGTAATATTTTTAGTTCTAAAAGTTGTAAACAACTTCTAATTTCTGACCTTTTAGAGCTGCTTTAGCTCTTTCTATATCTTCGGTAAAGCCTAAGATATAGCCACCTCCACCAGAACCACAAAGCTTAAGGTAGTAGTCATTAGTTTCAATACCTTTTTTCCATAATTCATGGAATTGATTTGGTATCATAGGTTTAAAGTTATTTAATACAATCTTAGATAGCTGCTTTGTATTTCTAAACAGAGATTTAATATCACCTTTTAGGAAATCATCTACACAAGCATCGGTATGTTTAATAAACTGCTCTTTTAGCATACTACGGAATCCTTCATTCTTCATGTTTTCCATAAAAATACTAACCATTGGTGCAGTTTCGCCAACAATACCACTATCTAATAAAAATACAGCTCCTTTACCTTCTGTACTTTGAGATGGTATGCCTGTAGCCTCAATATTATCTTTAGAGTTAATTAATATTGGTAAACTTAAGTAACTATTTAAAGGATCTAACCCAGAAGATTTACCATGAAAGAACGATTCCATTTCAGAGAAAATAGCTTTAAGCTTTAATAGCTTTTCGCGCGTTAAATTTTCTAAAACTGTAATCTTTTCTTTAGCATACTTATCATAAATTGCCGCAACCAATGCTCCACTACTTCCTACACCATACCCTTGCGGTATAGACGAATCGAAGTACATACCAGCTTCAATATCTTCCTTAAGTTTATCTATATCAAAAGACACTAAATCTTTGTCTAAACTTTCTAAATAAGACGCAAAACGTTTTAAACTTTCGTTAGATTTTAAAGCCTCTTCAGAGGGATTTTCATCAACCTTTAAAGCTCCGTTGTAAAAATTATAAGGAATAGATAAACCCTTAGAATCTTTAATGATTCCGTACTCACCAAAGAGTAGAATTTTTGAGTAGAAAAGAGGTCCTTTCATATTGGTATTAAACAATTTCTTTTAACAAATATACGGATTAATCTGCTATATGGTTTGCATTCAAGACCTAAGCCATGTTATTTTTCAATTAATTGTGCACCTTTACCTGTAAAATCAGTGATAAAATGACCATTTTGGCAGTACTCAGCTAATTTATCATTTATAAACTTTAGCACACTTTCTTTTTCATTTTCAGGATATAACATATGTACATTTGCGCCTGCATCTAAAGTAAAACACACATTAGAATTATTCTCGGCTCTATACTTCCAGATTTTATTGATTATTTCTAAAGTATTGGGCTTCATTAAAATGAAATAAGGCATACTCGTCATCATCATAGCATGAAGCGTTAATGCTTCACTTTCAACAATTTTTATAAAGTTTTGTAAATCACCAGATGCTAAAATTTTTTTGAGTTTTGCTAAATTATCATGAGCCTGAGCAAAACGTTGTTCAGCAAAAGGATGACCAAACATTAGTTTATGACCAACTGTACTGCTCACCTGCTTTTCGCCTTTATCTACTAAAAGGATGGTATCTTGATAATTTTTGAAATTAGGATGTACTTCGCCATCAAATTTAATTCCGTACAAATCTGAACTTTCTGTGCTTTCATTTTGTCCCCAAACTACCAACTCACCTTCAATGCTTCTACAGGCACTACCAGAGCCTAACCTGGCTAAGAAGGACGCTTTTTTATTGAAATATTCTGAAGTGTAATCAGCACCTATATCTACCTCAACACTCATTAAACACAATGCCAAAGCACTCATACCTGATGCCGAAGAGGCAATACCTGAACTGTGTGGAAAGGTATTAGAGGTTTCAATCTTAAAATGATAATCTCTTAAAAATGGCACGTATTCTTCAATACGCTCAAAAAAGGTTAGGATTTTTGGTTTGAAGGCTTCGTTTTGTTCTCCTTCAAAATATACATCAAAACTAAATCCTTTACTTTCTTTTTTAGTGTACGTAAGCTGCGTAATAGTCTTGCAATTAGAAAGCGTAAAGCTTATTGAAGGGTTTTCTGGAATTTGATTTTCCTTTTTTCCCCAATATTTTACCAATGCAATATTACTTGGAGACTCCCATTTCACTGAGCCACTTTCTACATTAGAGTTGTAATTTTTAAGAATAAAATCTTCGGCTATCATAATCTAATTTTCTGCCGACAAAGATAGTAACTTTAGCATTGTTTTATAGTTTCTTGCCGTGGCATTAACCTTAAGTTTTCTTTCAAAATAATTAAGGCTAAATTTTGCATTGCCATAACCCTTGTTTGAATAGAAATAAAGACAATCATTTGTGATATGATACTCCTCATTTTCATAGGTTTTCTCATAAGCTTCCTGAACCAAATCCTTATCTGGACTATGAGATAATATGGCAAAATAGCTGTTGATTTTTTTGTCTTCGGAAAACGGACAATTATCAAATATTTTTTGCAGCTGTTGTCTTGTTCTTACCATCACAGATACATCAAATCCAAAATGATCAGCAATGGACTTTTGAATTGAATTTTCTATCTCTTGTACATTAGTTTCTGCAACTTTAAATATCACATTACCGCTTTGGATATAAGTTTTTACATTAGAAAATCCAATCTTAGTTAACAAGTCTCTTAACTCTGCCATTGGCACCTTTCTGTGTCCGCCAACATTAATTCCTCTTAGTAAAGCTATGTATGTTTTCATTTACCAGCAATTGATTGAGAAACTATATAAGCTCCGGTCCAAGCATTCTGAAAATTAAAACCACCTGTTACTGCATCTACATTAATAACCTCACCTGCAAAATATAAGTTTGGAACTAACTTACTTTCAAAGGTTTTAAAGTTTACTTCCTTTAAATCTACTCCTCCTGCTGTAACAAACTCTTCTTTAAAGGTGCTCTTGCCTGTTACCTGAAAAACCGCCTGTGTTAACTGCTCTGCTAAAGCAGTCAGTTGCTCTTTATTAAGATCTGCCCAACGTTCATTCTCTGAAATATTTGAAGCTAAGACTAATTTCCTCCACAATCGCTTTGGCAAATCGAACTGTGCAGTACCATAAATCTGTTTCTTGGCTAAATCTTGTTTTAAATCTTTTAATTGATCTAGACAATCTTCAAAATCTTGTTTTATAAAGTTAATTTCAATCTTAAAATTATAATTAAGCTTTGCTAACTCTACTGCACCATAAGCCGATAATTTTAAAATCGCTGGCGCACTCATACCTACATGAGTTATAAGCAAAGGACCTTCAGAAAAAAGATCTGTATTTAAAACTTTTACTTCTACATTTTGCGCTACAACTCCTGGTATATCTTTTATGCGCTTATCTTTTATATCAAAAGTAAATAACGAAGGGACTGGCGGAATTATAGAATGTCCTAAATCCTCTAAAAGATTCCAGACTTTAGGGTTGCTTCCTGTGGCCAAAACTATTTTTTTTGCTTCAATATCTCCTTGTGATGTATTAACTGTAAATCCATTATCAGTAGGTTTTATTGATTTTACAGAATGGTTATACAACACCTCAACCTTATGCTTTTTAGCTTCAAACAAAAAGCAATCTATGATAGTCTGAGACGAATTTGAGACTGGAAACATCCTACCATCTTCTTCTATCTTTAATTCTACTCCACGCTCTTCAAACCATGCAATAGTATCTCCTGTCATAAAGGTATGAAAAGGTCCAAGCAACTCCTTTTCACCTCTTGGATAATTTTGCACCAATTCTGAAGGTATAAACTCTGCATGTGTAACGTTGCAACGTCCACCACCAGAAATTTTCACCTTTTGCAAACCTTCTTTACCGCGTTCTAAAATGGCAACTGATAATTCAGGATGCTTTTCCGATATGTTTATTGCAGCAAAAAATCCAGCTGCACCTCCACCAATAACAATTATGTCTTTTTGTGCGTTCAAAATGATGATTTAAGAAGATTTTATGAGTAAATCTTTGTTAAAACTAACTTCTATAGTTATTCTTAACCTATGAAAATATTTACAATGATACACTTTAAAAGATTAATATTAATAACGCTGATTGCGGTTTCTTGTCAATCTGCTGGTCAACTCAAAATAGAAGGTAGTATTAATAATTCTATAAAAGAGGCTTCTGCTGCTGAAGTTATACCTCAATCGGATTTAATTTGGACTATTGAAGATTCTGGAAACGACAGTAATTTGTTCGGATTAGACTCTAGTGGAAAAATTGTAAAAAAAATAACGATTACTAATGCCAGTAATATTGATTGGGAAGATTTAACTTCTGACGCGCAAGGAAATATCTACATTGGCGATTTTGGAAACAACAATGAAAAAAGAGAGCATTTTAGGATTTTAAAAATCAATCATAACGACTTAGATAGCGAAACTGCTGAAGCTGAAATTATCGACTTTACTGTACCAAAAAAGAAATATTCTAAAGACTTTGAAGCGTTCTTTTTGTACAATAATTCATTTTATCTTTTTAGTAAAGAAACGAAGAAATTCATCACATTAAAAGTACCTAACTCACCAGGAAAACATGAAGCTATTTTAAGATCTGATTTTAATTTAGACGGTAAAAACAATAAAATTACTGCTGCTGACATTAGTGATGATGGCAAAAGCATAGTACTTCTAAACCATAATAAATTGTGGAAGCTCACAGATTTTAAAAATGATGATTTCTTCTCTGGAAATATTGAAGAGATACTTTTTGACCATAACTCTCAAAAAGAAGGTATTTGCTTTAAAAATAACTCTATGGTTTACATAACAGATGAACGTAATGGAGATGAAGGCGGCAATATTTACAGTTTTAAACTCAACTAAAAGTTTAACCCAAAACCAAAAGAAAATCTTAAACCATCTTCTCCTGTAAAGAAATTAAATGTTCCTGCTACAGAATCTGCTGCTGCAACCCAAAATCCACCTCCATAAGAGTTGTGCCACTTTTCTGATGTATCATTTTTCACCCAAACTCTACCAAGGTCTACACCAGAAAAGATTCCAATTTGTATTGGAAACCAATTTGTTTTAAAACTATTAAAGCTATACCTTAAATCTGCATTGGTTACTAAAGAATTTTTTCCTGTAAAACGCTCGGTTCTATAACCTCTTAATCCTGCTCCACCATCACCAATATTGGCTCCTTGAAAAAACAAAAAATCATCTCCAAATCGCAATTGTGTTCTTATATCTGTCTTTAGAACCAGCTTTCTATTAATACTCAATGCATTATAGAATCCAAGATGGGCATTTACGTAACCAAAAATATTATTCAACTCGTTAATCTCTGTTTTGGCACCAGCTATAATATTAAAATCCATACCTCTTGAAGTTGCAATTTCGTCGTCTGCACTATGATAATCATACTCAGCTTCTAAAGCGGTAAAGAAGCGTCTTTCAAAAAACTCTTCATCTGCCGTAGGAGCAAAATCTGTAATAAATCTATTACTTGTCTCCTCTAATTCTATACCTTCAAAAACTGCTTTAAATCCATATTCGCTACCATATCCAGAATTTTTAACCGCACCTACATTTAGGCCTATTATTCCTGTCTTTACACGATTGTAATCCAAGCCTAAGTCATCATCATTATTTACTGTTTCGTTACCAAAACCAAAGAAATTATTGGTGAAATTTTCACTGGTAAAAATACCACCCAACTTTAAATTCCAATCTCCAAAAATATTGGCAAACTGCCCATTATATCTAACATCAAAACCCTCTGTAGCAAAATAATATCCTGCCTTAAACCTATGCTGTTGAGAAAACGGATTACGCTCAAAACCTTTTTTAGTTTTGGTTAGACTTATACCGACTTTAAGACCATCATCTGGATTAAAACCAAGACTTGGTGTTATAACACCTGTCTTTGTTATAAACTTCTGAAAATCATAAAGGTTAGACTTATAATTATCCGTAAACTTTATTTGACCTCCTTTATTTTTTTCAACAGTATTTTTTTTGGATTTATGATCGTAAACCTTAATACGTCTTCCTTCATTGATGATGTAAGTGTCATTACCTTGCCCTCCTATAAGTCTCGTATAAATTAAGTTATTGGCTTTACCATTGACCTCAAAAATATCATCGTCATCTAAGCCATAAACCCAAATTTCTTTGGTAATATCTCTATGATACGTTCTATCTACAATAACATCTGCTTTTTCTCCACCTTTATTTCTCCAAATTTGTACTCTGGTTTCTTTATCGGCAACTCTGGTTATTTCTATAAAATCGTCTTTATCTGTTGCTGTAAGAATCACCAATTCATCTAAATAGTTAGAATAGCGCGTTGCGATATCCAATAAATTGTCTCGCCTTCCTTTTAATTTGGTTTTTATATCTTCTATAGTTTCACCTTGAATCTCTTCTGGTAAATTTGAAAAAGCCTCTTCTATAATTTCATCTGTAATCTCATTTTGAAGGAATTCGGCTTGCTCTAACCATACAGATTTGTCGGATTGCTTTATTAAAGCTTTATCAAGTTTGTGACCTGCGCTATTTATCCATTTGATGTCTTTTAATTCAGAATCATATACCTGTAGCTGATTTGTGGAGCTAGATATAGTTCTTCCAATGTCTAGCAAAGTACCATCAAAATTAGAAAACACCTGATCTCTATCTCTTGGTATTGCTCTGTAAAGTTTATCACCATTAGGTTGATCAAATTGAGCCCATCGCCATTGATCTTGGTGTCTGTCCCAATCTCCCAAAAGCATATCAAAGAGTCGTGCTCTAACAAAAGCGACTTCATCTATTTTATACTCCTCATCTTTTCTTATTTTTTCAATAATATCGTGGGTGCTTTCGATATCATCTGCATATCCAAAGTTTTTATCGTTAGAATAATTATCCTCTGGCCGCTCTTCTATCATATACAACTCACCGCCATATTCATCATTATACTTGCCTAAATGCTTGTGCTTGGGTATATAATATAATTTTGGGTTGGTATGTAAAACCTGTGCTGCATTAGATAGTTTAGGAACCACCAAAAAAGCATAAGGATGTGCTGCTGTGTAAAAATCTAAAATGAGATCTTCAACAATGGTTTCATCAAATTCATTTTTAACAAAATTATCTTTAAAAACTACAGTTTGAATGTATTGTGTTGCACTTTTTCTTAAGGCACGCATGTTTAACTCTCTTCCGTCCTTTAACTTTAATCGCAAAGAGCGTGTTTGGTGTCCTCCTCCTTTGCGAACAATTTCTAAACCACCGTATAACGTATCTAATGTGGCAACTTTTGCTGTTATTTTTTTACTATACACATCTCTATAGTTTTCTCCCCAAATGGCTTCAAAAAAACCTGATTTATCTGTTTCCTCTTTTGAATAAATAGAAACTTCTACTGTATTAGGAAAACTATCTGGTAATGTTGATATATCAAAATCTGGTTTATTTGGCGGTATAACTTCTTTTTGAAATATTACTTTTGGTTCTCCTCCTATGGCACTAAAAAACTGTACCCAAGAACTACCATCTTTGTATACTACAAGTTTTGCAAAACCTTGTTTTCCATAAGAAAACAACCCATTATCACTTAAGGTTGCATAAGATTCTTTTGAGCCAGAACCAGAGACTACTTGTTTTATTCTCCCTTCCTCTATGTATTGTAAGGTATGTTCATGACCAGATACAAAAACAAGTTTTGGACTATCTACTGCCAGAGTTTCTAAACGTTTCATTAACTCGTTATAACGCTCATTGTAGCGATCTTGAATAGAAACTCCTCCCTGAGTTCTAACCTGAGCCACTAGCGTTGCTAAACCTGGAACTGGTATTTTCTTTTGACCTGGAAAAATATGTTTTGAAGCAGCAAACTGACCTCCATGTACACCATTAGTATACATTGGGTGATGCATAGCAAACACTATTGTTTTATTCTGGGCTTTTTTTAATTCACCTTCAACTTCTAAGAAAAATCGTTCTCTGGTTTTTATTTCGCATTCGTCGTTAATACCTGGATTATCGTTCCAATTTTCTAAATACCATTGCGTGTCTATGATAATAAGTTGAACCGTTTCACTAACGTCTATACTTTCTAACGGACAACCATTTTCTGGTTGAAACGTGTTTTTCCCTAAGGCTTTTTCAATATATTTTTCCTGACGCTTTACGCCTTCTAATCCACCTGCATACCACTCGTGATTACCTGGAATAAATATTGTTTTGCCAATAAAATTTTCAACTGCTCCAACTTGGGCGTTAAGAGCATTCTCAGCTTCTGCTCTGTCTTTATGTTCCTTTTTGGGTAATCCTGCCGGATAAATATTATCTCCGAGATAAAGCGTGTAATCTTCTTTTGAAACTTGTTGTTCAGCCAGATGTTTTTTAAAAGCCTCTAGTCCGTCTGAGTAACCATTCATAGGTGATTTGCCTGCATCACCTACTAAATAGAATACATTGTCGATTGGTTTATCTGGCAAACTCTGAAGCGTAAAGTCATCTTCTGCGTACTGCGCTTTGTATGTGGCGCAAGCATGACTTAAAATCACTAAAACAAGTATGGTAATTTTTCTGTATATCAATTTCATATTTAAATATTATAGCATAAAAAACTATACTAACCAAAATTAAGAACTGCAAGACAACATAGAGCATCCTACTTTATGCCTTGCCCATTCTGGTCGTTTAGCAAACCATTTTTCATTTTCTGGCTGTTCGTCGTAAGGATACTTTAGTAATTGAAACAGCGCATTCAACAAATCGTAATTACCTTTATCTGCATCGTCAATAGCCAATTGTGCCATATAATTTCTAAGCACATATTTTGGATTAACAGCATTCATTTGGGTTTGGCGTTGTTGGTCATTTGCTTCTTCTAATTTTAATCTTTTGTCGTAATTATTAAACCAAGATTTCCATTTCATTTCTATTTCGTCCTTAATCTCTTCAGGTTTGTAAAAAGCCTCTTCTACAACCTTTAAACTTTCTTCAGCTTTTCCTTTTCTATGATTAGACAGTAATCGATAAAAAATGGTCATATCGGTTTCAGACAATAAAAGACATTCTTCTAAATCTTCAACCAATTTCTTATCTCCTTCTTCAATAATTTCTAATCCTAATTTTGAACGCATCATGTTCAAAAATTGAATTTCAAAATCTGTTTGATACTGATTTAAAACAGTTTCAAAAGGTTCTGCTTCTTCAACTAGAGGATATAATGCGTTAGCAAGTTGCAATAAATTCCAAAGTGCAATATTTGGCTGATTACCATAACGATAACGTTTATGTTCTCGATCTGTGGTATTTGGTGTCCACCCAAAATCAAAATCTTCTAACCAACCATAAGGTCCATAGTCTATCGTTAAGCCTAAAATTGACATGTTATCTGTATTCATAACACCATGCACAAAACCGACACGTTGCCAATGGATTATCATATCTAAAGTTCTATCTGTAACCGCTTTAAAAAATTTGATATAAGTTTCTTTAGAAGGTTCACCAAGCTTAGGATAAAAGTATTTTATGGTATAATCTGTAAGCTTTTTGAGATTTTCAATATCATTTCTAGACGCAAACAATTCAAAATTACCAAACCGAACAAACGTTGGTGCCACTCTACAAACAATTGCGCCTTTCTCATAAGCTGCATTACCATTGTATAGCATATCTCTTAAGACATCATCTCCTGAAAGCATAAGACTCAGAACTCTAGTTGTTGGCACTCCCAAATGGTGCATGGCTTCGCTGCAAAGGTATTCTCTAATAGATGATCTTAAAACTGCTAATCCGTCTCCTTGGCGAGAATAAGGAGTTTCTCCTGCTCCTTTTAACTGTAAAACCCAACGTTTTTGATTGTGCACAACTTCGAACAAATTGATTGCTCTGCCATCTCCCAACTGTCCAGCCCAATTACCAAACTGATGTCCTGCATAAGCCATAGCATATGGTTCTGTATTTTTATAAACTTCAATACCTGAAAAAACATTTAAAAAATCCTTAGAACCAACATCAACTGTATCAATCCCTAAACTTTCAATCATTTCTTGAGATACATGAATTAATTTTGGAGATGAAGGTACTTTTGGCTTTACATAAGAATACATAGCACCAAATACTTTTCTTCTGGCATTATCCAAATTGGTGTCGGGCGATAACTCCTTATTAAAACTATCTGCTATTTTTAATTCCATATAGACGTTATGAAGACTCTTAAGTCTGAAATGTAATGTTGGTGGTTGCGACTTATTGTAATATCTATGTATAAAAATACAATTTAGTAATTACTAACTAAACTAATTAAATGTTAAGTCTTGTAATTTTCGTAATTTAGACCTAATTAATAATCTACGTTACTTATGGCAAAGTCTCTTATTGAAGACACACAGGAATATGTTTTTAATCTTTTATCCGATAAACTTCCTAACACTTTTATATACCATAATTACACACACACACAACGCGTATTAAAAAGTACTCGAGAACTTATTGAGAATTCTAAAGTTACTAAAGAAGAAGCTCAAATACTGGAACTTGCTGCCTTATTACATGATATAGGTTATACTGTTAGCGCTGAAAATCATGAGGCTGAAAGCGCAAAGCTTGCTGAAACTTTCTTAAAAGAAAACGATGTTGATGAGGCTATCATCAAAGCTGTATCAGATTGCATTATGGCAACAAAATATGATAAAGCACCTAGCAACAAACTTGAAGAAATTATTAGAGATGCTGATATATCGCATTTTGGCAAGAAGTATTTTGATGAGGCTAGTGAATTTCTTAGAAAAGAACTTGAGCTTAGAGCTATTAAAAGCTATTCGCCTGCTGAATGGCGAGCAGAAAACATTAAAGTTCTTACTGCTCATAGTTTTTACACAGAATATGCCTTAAAAAACTGGCAGCCTCGAAAAGAGAAGAACTTGGCTAAGTTGATGGGCAAAAAGAAAAAACGCAAAAAGAAACTCGATGTTGAAAAACTAAAAGCTAAATACAAAGCACAATACAAAAATGAAAGCCCAGAGCGTGGTGTACAAACATTCTATAGAACTGCACTAAGAAATCACATTAAACTGAGTGATATTGCCGATACAAAAGCCAATATACTACTCTCGGTTAATGCTATTATAATTTCGGTTGTACTTGCCAATCTTATTTCAAAATTAGACACTAATCCTTATTTGACGTGGCCTACAGTAATATTTTTATCGTTTTGTGTAATTTCTATGGTGCTCTCAATTGTAGCAACTAGACCCAACGTTACTAGTGGAGAGTTTACCAAAGAAGATGTAGAAAACCAAGAGGTAAATCTTAGTTTTTTTGGAAACTTTCATAAAATGGAACTCAAAGAGTTTGAATGGGCTATAGGAGAAATGGTAAAAGACAAAGATTATATTTATAAGGCACTTACGAAAGATTTATACTTTCTGGGAAAAGTTTTGGAACGTAAATACAGATTGTTAAGAATAACCTATACTGTATTTATGATAGGAATTATAACCTCTTTAATATCATTTGCTATTGCTGTAAAAGACAATCCTAACGTTGACATTAAAGATGTTTTGCCCGAAACCAATACCGAAACAGGTTTTATAAATTCAAAAAAAGAAAGCAATATTGACTTTATGATTTAATGGTTTCCATTAAATCATTGTAAGTGTAGAAGTTCTTATCATCATTTTCATTATGATACAGAATACTTACCCTTAATGCTTTTAATCCTGTGACACCTTGTAAGTCTTCGAGCTCTAAAACTTCCATGTCTTTATCTAGGACGTTTTTAGACTGCAGAAAGCTAATATACCTTTTGTATTCATCTTCATCCTCTTTTTGAGAATAGACAATGGTTAGCTTCCCTTTTTCGGTAATTCGCTCTTCTGTTCCTTTTATAAAAGCTTTATCTACACGCTTTTTAACTACTTCGTAACGTGCGTTATAAGTACCATCTACATCAAAACGTTTTTCATCCATTCTAAAACGAATTGAAAGCGGCTGATTAAACACCAATACCATAGAAGCAACATCTAAACTTATCGGGTATTCGTGTTGATTTTGATAATACGAATTTTCCATTTCGCACATTACCTGTAACTGCCACAACCTTAGATTATAGAGGTAAATCGTATTAAAACTATCTTGCTTAGTAATAGATTCGCCTATATACATATTATGCTCTACACCATCAGTTTTAAAGCGTTCAAAGAAATGAGGGTACATTTCTTGCGCTTCTAGCTGTTTTTCATCAAGTAAAGAGGACATATTGGTATTGATTAATTTTACCGTGTCATCATAATGCTTTCTGTAGAAATAAATAACATTTAAATCTTCATCTATTTTACTAAAATAGTCTTCGATGTCCTCTTTGATATCAGGTTCGGTTTGAGCAATCAACTCAAAAACAGGTTTAACCTCATCCTTCAAAAAAACGGAGATTGCATGCTCGCTATCTACTTTAAAATTTGACCTTAAATCATTACAGTATTCATTTACCTGAAATTTAATCTGCTCTAAAATAGGTAGACTCTTCTTCTGAAGTGTTTTATTCAATATTTTTTCTGCCAAACTTAATTGAAGCGATAAATCTTTTTGTGTTGCCTCGTTTCTTGCATTAGAAGACCCTTTAACATCTATTTGCCCAAATAATGGATATACATTATCAAAAGCTATCTTCTTAAACGTTGGTGATTCACCAGTTTGGTATTGTTTTTTGATATAATTTCTTGCCTCTTGTACAAACTTCCAATGTACACTAGAGTGAATTGAAGTACATTCTTTCTGAATTATAGCTTCTACTAAATTCTCTTCCTCTGCTTTTGATCGTTCTACAGCAGAAACGATAAAAGGCATAACATCCACAAGTTTATTAACATTAACACTATTTAAAACCCTTGGCTGTTCAGATACTATTTCTAAGATACCCATCAACCCTTCGTCATTTGCAATTGGTGCAAAGATGGCGCTTTGTATACCTTGTTCATACAACACTTTAATGTGAGGTTCATCACAATCTGAATCCTCATACATGTTTTTTACATTAGAAATAGTAAAATACTTCTTCTCTTTAAGCAACCTATTATAAGACCATTCACATAAGGCATCTTTACAGTAAGAAGCTTCTAACTCATTGAGAAGATAGCTTGTCATTCCGGTACCATATACCCTTACGAAAGAATCGTCATCCTTATTGTAAATTGAAAAACCAACATTAATATCCTTTATCCCTAAAAGCGAACGAAAAATTTCATGGAAATCTTCCATAAAGGCTTCGTCTTTTCGTTTGCCTTTACCGAGTAAAGACGATTTTATGTTAGATATAGATTGGTCGTCTGTAACATCAAAAACATTTGAGATTACAAATCCTTTGAAGTCGTAACTATTTGGTGGGAATTTTGCTTTCCAGAGTTCTAAATCCTCAAAACCATCTATGAGTTGGTCATAATCCTCAGGAGTAATCTTTATAGCATTCTCATTTGGAGTGATTTCTATAAAATCTGCATTATACAGAATTTTATAATAACGCATTACGCCTTTTTTATCTGGAATTTCATAAAAAAAAGGCCTTTTAAAACTTAGGTCATAACCATAACAAACCTTTAGTATAATAGAACAAGCAATAATATAATTATGATCCTCTGGAAGATTTTTAATTTCTAATTCGAAATCTTCACCAGCATCTTTCAAAATCGTTTTAAAGCGCTCGGAAGCATTAAACACCACATCCTGTAAAGGAATTGATGCCGTCTTAATTTCGTTATGAGTTAAAATAGGACTGAATGAATCTTGAAGGATACCTGCTATTTCATCTTCGTACTTTTCAAACAAAGAAGGATCGCTAAAACCGTCTCTTAAAATAGGGTTTTCTTTAGCTATTTTTAATACGCGCTCAGCATTAGAGACCACTGCTTTACTATCGGAGTGCATAAGCAGTTCATACGTTTCTAGTAGCTTATTAAAGCTAACCTTTATATTTAAAGGCGACTCTTTATGGTTATAAATATTCAATGAATAAAAGTAGTTTTATTTCCTAAGTTACAAATTTTTAATGTAGTCGTGTTTATTTAGACGAACTTACACTAATATTTGTTATAATAAACCAAGAACTAAATCTTCTTTATACTTATAGCAAAACCACCACCTTCAGCTAATTTTAGACTTAATTTAGAACCTTTAGAAACCTCTATTTTTTCAATTGTTATATCTAATGGATTATTATCCCAATGTGCATTTTCTCCATCTTTGTAGATGATAGCTTCGTACTTTTGGTTATCATCTAAAAAGTCAAACGTTAAATCTAAAGTTCTTGCGTTTTCATCTGTAATACCACCAACAAACCAATCACCTGTTTCACGTTCTTGTCTTGCTATAGTTACATAATCTCCAACTTCGCCATTTAACACTTTGGTTTGTTGCCAATCTACACCAACATCTTTTATAAATTGAAGTGGCTCTGGATTCGCTTCGTAATGCTCTACTAAATCAGCAGCCATTTGTATAGGACTATAAATCACCACATACAAAGCTAATTGCTGAGCAATAGTGGTGTTTACTTGATTGTCTGGTTTGTATTCATCAAACTTAATATTGAAAATACCAGGTGTAAAATCTATAGGACCAGACAACATTCTTGTAAAAGCTACAATTGGCAAATGCTCTGGCGGATTACCACCATCACTAGCCCAGGCATTAAATTCTTGACCTCTTAAACCTTCACGAGAAATGATATTTGGATAAGTTCTACGTAAACCTGTTGCTTTAATCGGCTCGTGCGCATTAACTGCAACTTCATATTCCGCTGCCTTTATAGCTGCATTGTTATAGTGATTTACCATATACTGTCCGTGATGGTATTCTCCTTTTGGAAGAATCTTACCAACGTAACCCGATTTCACCGAATGCATACCATATTTCTGCATTAAAGCATAAGCTGTATCTTGTTGTTTTGTATAAGTTTCTGTTGCTGCAGATGTCTCGTGGTGCATGATAATTTGAACACCTTTTTCTTTGGCATATCGTGTTACCTCGTCTAAATCGTAATCTGGATATGGCGTCACAAAATCGAATACTCCTTCTCTATCCTCAAAACCAATCCAGTGTTCCCAACCTGTATTCCAGCCTTCAACCAAAACACCTTTCATGTTGTTTTTTGCTGAGAAGTCTATAAAATTCTTAACGTTTTCAGTTGTAGCTCCGTGTTTACCGTGTGCTCCTCCTGTGTCTGTCCAAGTACTCATATTCTGTGTCATACCATAGTCCCATGAGGATTTCCCTAAGTGCATTTCCCACCAAACACCTGTATATTTCATTGGTGCAAACCACGACACATCTCCTAACTTGTTTGGTTCGTTCAAGTTCACAATAAGTTTTGACTCTATTAATTCTGATGCATTATCAGTGATTTGAATGGTTCTCCAAGGAGTGTGAAAAGGCACTGTTTTTTTAACTTTGTAGTCTGTGTTTCTAGAACCAACAAGGTTACTTTTTAAGTCAAAATTTTCAGTATCAACCTTCAAAGTCATTCCTGAATAATCTAATAAAGCGGCTTCATGAAAACTTAAATGCGTGCCATCTTCACCAACCATTGTCACAGGTGTGTTAACCGCATTTTCTGGGATATACGTTTGCGCTAAGTCATTATGGTTAGCGTATTGCAATGCATCCAATTCTGATAGTTTTGTTGTATTATATAAATGCTCATAAATATCCCAATCACCAGGAATCCAAAACGTTTTATAGTCTTCGGTTAAATTGAACTCTGTATGCTCATCTTTAATCAGTGCTTCTGTCCAACCGTTTTGTTCAGGGAATTCATATCTGAACCCAATACCATCGTCATATACTTTGAAAACAATGTTCATTGAGCGTGCAGCTTCATTATTTTCCTGAAGTTCTACTTTTAACTCGTTGTAATTGTTTACTACATCCAATTGTTCACCCCAAGGCATTTGCCAAGTTTCGTTAAAAGATGATGTTGCTGTATGCTTTATTTTGAAGTTTTCGCCAAAGTCTTCAGCATCCTTAAAATCGAAACCTAAATACGATGTATCTACAACTGTTTTATTGTTAAACATAACAGTGTAAAACGGTTTTCCTTTTGCATTAACATTAAAGTTAACAGCTATTTCAGAGTTAGGTGATTTGACCTCTAGGATCTGTTCCTTTTCTGTTGAACAAGCATAAAGCGCTAAAACAAATAGAGGTAAAATATATTTAAATTTCATAGTTATTCTTTTTCGATGAGTACGATATTAAAATCTGAATTAATAGTAATTTTTCCATTTTCTACGGTTGCTGTTTCACCTGAATAAGCATCTCTCAATACAGTGCCTTCTTCATAAATTTTGGATACATCAATAATTTTCTCGCCTTTATCTAAATCTAAACCTATAACAACCAAATCATTAAAGTCACCTTTTTGATAACTTCTATAAAACAGATACGGTTCTTGAGTTATCATCTGGTGAGTACCAGCTCCAATAGACGGATGACGCTCTCTAAATTTACCCAATTTTTGCCAGTGTTCTAGGACTTCTTTTGTTTTTATATCTGATTTTACAGCATCCCAATTCATAAACGAACGTAAGGTTGCATCACCTTGAGTGCCTTCAATCACTAAAGATCTTGCAGATTCATCACCATAATATACTTGTGATGTTCCTGGAGATAACAGTAATTTGTTAGCGGTCTCAAATGGTTTTTCCCTTTTAGGATCGAATGGATCACCATCATCATGAGAGCTTAAATAATTTAATACACCAAACCCTTTCAACTCGTTATTTAAAATACCTGAATAACGTTTGAATAATTCTTCGTAACCATTTCCTTTAGCATTCCATTTGAATTCGAAATTGATTTGCGCATTGAACATATCATCATAATAGTTCACTTTTTTATCACCATAATCAAACATTTTTCCTCCACTGATGCCGTAGTTATAAACTTCACCTACCAGATAAAAATCATTATCATCCATAACTTTTTCTGGATTGTTCTTTTTGAATTCCGCAAAAGCATAATCACACTCTTTTTTGAATTCTTCCCACACATAGGCTTCGGTATGTTTTACTGTATCGCATCTATAACCATCAACACCAAACTCGGTGATGTAATCTGTAAGCCACTTCATGATATAAAAACGTGGTGCTCTTGGGTGGCCAGTTCTTTCGAAAAACTCGTCTAACTCTTTTACTTCTTGCTCAAAACGTCCTTCAGCTTTCCATTTTTCAACCAGTTGCGGAGGTAACTCTACATTTTCATTGCTTTCAGTTCTGATGTCTGGTAGGTTTTTCACCAAAGTACAACTTACGGTATGTTCATAATTATCATAAGTGCACTGTACATCTGTACGCACCCATTCTTCTGGCCAAACTGGGTCTTTTTCTGTTACAGGACCTGTGTGATTAATCACTGCATCCAACACAATACGAATGCCTCTAGCATGCGCTTCTTTTACCAATTCGTGTAAATCTTCTTTAGTACCAAAATTTGGATCTATACTTGTCCAATCTTTTGCCCAATAACCATGAAAACCGTAAGTGACTCCTGTTCCTTCGTCTGTTCCTCCATGGATTTGCTCTACGATTGGTGTCATCCAAATGGCATTGATGCCCAAATCGGTAAAATAGCCTTCTTTTATTTTTTGTGTAATCCCTTTGATGTCGCCACCTTCAAAACCACGCAATTTTCCTGTTTCATTTGTTCTATTGAAGTTAACATCGTTTGATGTATCCCCATTATTGAACCTATCGGTTAACAAAAAATAGAGATTCGCTCCTTCCCAAACAAATGGCGCCTTTGGTTTTTCTTCGACTACAGTTCTATTTTCTTTACAGCTAAGCATTGAAAAAGCTATAATGGTTACTAAAAAATATTTGTACATTATTGTTTGATTAAAATGTGAAATGCCCAAGGCTTTATATCAAAAGCATCACCTGAAAGTATCGCTTTATTGTTTGTTATATAATCTAAGTATACACCTTTTGGAATAGTGATTTTATTTCCTTCGTTTGAAAAATTCCCAACAAACAAAATAGTTTCATCACCTTTAGAACGTTCAAACATTAAAATATCAGTTTCTGACTCCAAACGCTTATAATCAGCAGCATTTTTACCACCATTCAAGGCTGGATTGGTGTTTTTAAGCTCTCCTAGTTTTTTTAACAAATTGAAATATTCACCCTTAGTTTTCGGGATAGAATCTTTTTCAAAAAACTTAAGGCGATGCGCCATATCATACTCCTGTCCACTATAAATTAATGGCATTCCTGGCATCATATATTCTAGTGCAGTAAATATGTCTTTTTTATCTCCCATGCGCTCTTTTATGGTTCCATTCCATGAGTTTTCATCGTGATTGGTCACAAAATTCATAAGAATATCATCGGCTTCATAATCCGTTGAAACTTTAGCCATATACTCATCAAAATCCTGAGTTGTTTTTTCGTCTTTTGCCATTCCATTCATTAAATGGTGACCATTCCAAGCATACGCCATATCAAACAGTTCGCCTTTTAGTAATTCTGGCTCCCAAGCTTCAGCTAACATAAAAACGTTTTTCTCGCTTCTTAACTTAGAAATAGCCGTTTCCCAAAAATCGACAGGCACAGAACCTGCAACATCACATCTAAAGCCATCTACACCTTCATCTTTTACCCAATACAACATATCCTCAATCATTTCCTTACGCATGTCTTGATTGTCGTAGTTTAAATCTGCAACATCCGTCCAATCTGTACCTTCTGGATGAACAACTTCGCCATCTTTGTTTTGTGTATAATAATCTGGATGATTTTTTAGCCACTCATGATCCCAACCTGTATGGTTTGGTACCCAATCTAAAATGACATAAATGCCATTCTCGTGAGCCGTTTTAACTAATTTTCTGAAATCTTCTTTAGTTCCAAATTCAGGATTGATTTTAGTAAAATCGGTTACTGCGTAATAACTCCCTAAATATTTAGCCTGTTCCTCTTCTGGAAATTCTGAAGCAAACTTTCCTCCCTCGGCTTTTCGTTTGGTTTCAGAAATAGGAAAGACTGGCATTAACCAAATGACTTTTACACCCAGTTCTTTTAGCGTTGGTATGTCTTTGGTAAATTCATCAAAAGTACCTTCTGGCGAGTATTGACGAATATTGGCTTCATAGATTACAGCCGTTTCCAAAATCTCATCTGAAATCGGTTCGATTTCTACACTGGTTTTTGGCTCGTCTTCTACTATTTTAGTTTCCTTTTTTTCTTCTTTGCAACTTGCAAACAGAGCAATTGCAAAAAAGGTAAATATTAGTTTTTTCATGATTACTTTATTTTAAGTATGAATGATTCTAAAGGTTTTATATCAATACGAACTTGGGCTTTACCGTCTTCAACTTTTAAAGTTGAAGTATAATTCTTGTACAACTGGTCTTCAACTTCATAATTCCCATCTTTCAACTCTAATTTTGAGACCAAATCTTCTGGTAATTGCAATTCAAAACCATAATTGTTTTCGGTATTAAAGTTTGAAATTATGATTAGTTTTTCATCTTCACTCCAACGTGCAAAACTCAATACTTTATCATTATACCATTCTGTATGTTGTTGGTTGTAATGTTGTAAATCTTGATAGTCTCCCATTAAGGCATCACTGCTAATCGTGAAGTTTAATAAGCGCTTGTAAAAGTCTCTCAATGATTTTTCATCTTCGGTAGATTGACCACCATCAAACTGCTTATTGTTTACCCAACGCACAACGCTTGGCACGCTTCCATAATCAAAAATCGAAGTTCGTGTTGGGTCGCCAAAACCTAAATCTTCCTCAGCTTTTTCACCAAATTCCTGACCAAAATATACCATTGTTGGCGATGTACTTATAGTTGCAGAAACCACCATTGCTGGCTTTCCTTTTTCGGCATTACCTGCAAAATCTGGACTCGCAATACGTTGCTCATCGTGGTTTTCTAAAAAGTGAAGCATGTGGTGTTCAATATCTTTCAATTCCTCTTGAATTGGTGGAATATTGTTTGTGCTACCGTGACCTTGCATTACGTGTTTTAAGGTATCGTACAATTGCACCTTATCGTACAGATAATCCATTTTTCCTTTTTTAATGTAATCTCTGTACAAATGTGGTTGGTAAACCTCAGCTAATAGAAATGCATCAGGATTCTTCATCTTGATATGCGAATTCATATAACTCCAAAATTCCACAGGTACCATTTCTGCCATATCAAAACGAAAACCATCAATGCCTTTTGCTGTCCAATACAAGGCTATGTCTTTAAACTTTACCCAAGAACTTGGTACGGTTTTGTCTTTCCAAAAGTTATAATGTGCTTTGTAATCTTCATTATCAAAACCTTCAGGCAATTCATCAAAATCCTTTTGACCGTCTGGATTTATTCCGTAGTTAACTTTTACAGTTTCGTACCAATCGTGCATTTTAGGTTGCGACGCTCTTGAACCATTGCCTGTCCATTTTGCTGGAACTTCTTCAAACTTACCATCGGCTTCTGAATGATTTTCGCCACCTAAAGGTTGGTAACCGTTTTCCCAATTTGGCACTTCAAAAGTTTCGCCTGGATTGTAATAAAAGTTATTATTGACTGCGTAAGTCACGGTTTTATCATCTTCTGCACCAAAATCCGTTGTACCTTCAGGATTAGTTAGACTTTGATAATTACGCGCCACATGATTTGGCACAATATCGATTATAATTTTTAAGCCTGCCTTATGTGAACGCTCTATTAAAGCTTCAAACTCTTGTAATCTATTTTCAACATTTTCAGCTAAATCAGGATTCACGTTATAATAATCCTTTACAGCATAAGGGGAACCTGCACGACCTTTCACCACATCTGGATCATCATTTGAAATGCCGTATTTTGTGTAATCTGTAATTACATCGTGATGTGGTACACCTGTGTACCAAATATGCGTCACTCCTAAATCCTTGATTTCAGCAAGTGCTTTGTCTGTAAAGTCGTTGAATTTACCAACTCCATTTTCTTCAAGTGTCCCCCAAGGTTTATTGGTTGTATTTGTGTTTCCGAATAAACGTGTAAACACCTGATATACGACTTCCTTCTTTTTTATTTTGGGCATTTTTTCTACTGTTTTTTCGGTAAGTGTAGTCTTTTCTTTTGATTCATTTTTACAAGCCAAAAAGGTAAGCAATAGAAAAGCTATAATATATGTTGTTTTTGTTTTCATTATCAATTGTAGACCTGCAAGGTTTTGAAAACCTAACTAGGTCTTGGTATTTAGTTTTATCTGTCTAATTTTATTTTAATTTCTTTTTCGGTTGCAGTATCCCAAGTCACATTAAGCGTTAGAGTTTTATATTTTGAATTATACTTCCCTTCAACCTTTTCCTTTCCTATTTTAATCTTCTTTGGTTTATTTTCAATGTTGTGGATTGTTAAAGCAATGTTTTTTGTGTCTGCTGAATAGTTAGCTCCTGTTTTAGCTTCAAACTCTACTTCTAACCAATTGCCATCAACTTCGGCTTCAAACTCTAAAATTTGAAAAGCTTCATTCTCGATTGAATTGGCTGTTTTTCCATTATCAAAATAGAATTCTCTCTCAGACTCTTTTACAGAAGTATCGTGATAGTATTGTAGTTGAAATGTACTATCATCATAATTTTCGGTAGTTTGAACCACATCGGTTAAAGGAACAAAAGCACCTGCTCTAACATAAACAGGGATAAAATCTTCTCGCAACTGAACGGTTTTTGTTGTACCTCCTTCGGTAATATTATCGGTTTCAATATCAAACCATTTTGAACCTTTTGGGAAGTAGACGTCTTGCTCTTTTTTACCAGCTTCTAAAACTGGTGATACCAAAATATCATTTCCCCATAAATAGGTTTTGGTATAATTGAATAACTCAGGATTACTTGGCTCTTCAAACATTAGTGGACGCATTAATGGTTTTCCGTATTTGTGATTTTCATAAACTAAATTGTAGTTATACGGCAGCAACCTATATCGCATCGCAATAGCATAACTTGCCAATCGCTTTGCTTTTTCACTTCTGAACACTGGTTCACTTGGCACTTCTTCTTGAGCATGAGGTCTAAATATTGGATTGAAGACACCATACTGCAACCAACGCACATACAATTCGTCATCTAAATTTGCGCCTGCAAAACCACCTAAATCGCTATGCATATAGGCCAACCCTTGCATTCCCATTTGAAGCGCAATTTCCGGCTGACTTTGCAATCCTCCCCAAGTTCTGTTAACATCACCAGACCATGGCACCATTCCATAGCGTTGGCTACCAGAATAACCAGCACGCATTAAAATAAATGGTCTTGTTTCTGGAAAATCGCGTTGATAACCTTCATAGATTAAACGTGCCCAATCGTGACCGTAAATATTATGAACTTCTGAAGCTGAACCAGTATGATGTTGCACCCAATCTGGATGCACTTCTGGCTCACCTAAATCTCCCCAAACACCAGCCACATCTTTGTTGGCTAAATCTTTGTAAATGTTCCAAAACCATTGATCTCCTTCTGGTTTATAAATATCAATAAGTCCTGTATTACCAAAGTAAAAATCATACCTAGCATTATTGCCTACAGAATCTTTCGCTAATACGTTTTTGGCAACTGCTTCATCCCATTTTTTTGACGTAGTCAACACAAAAGGCTCTGTAATTGTTATGGTTTTTACACCTTTATCATTGAGACGCTTTACCATGCCTTCAAAATCTGGAAATGAATCTCTAAAGACTTCCAAATTTCCCATGGTACCTTGTATATCTTTTCCGAACCAGTACAAGTCTAAAATAATAGCATCTACAGGAATTTTTTCTTCTTTGAATTTTGAAATCGTGTTTTCAACTTCTTCTTGTGAGTGATACCCAAATCGGCTTGAAAAATTGCCCAAAGCCCAACGTGGCAACATAGGTTGCTTTCCTGTGAGATTGGTGTAATTATTCAGCATGTCATACCACGACTCACCTACAATAATTTGATAGGTTTTACGTCCTGAAACTGTTTCGTAAGTTAAGGTGTTATCGTCTTTGCTATCTAAATCTAAGTATCCAATTGGTGCATTATCGAAGTGAATCATATATTGATTAGACGATAATACGATTGGCATTGTGAAATTCATTAATTCGCTATATGTTTCGTAACCATAATGCGCTCTATTGAATAATGGCAAACGATGTCCTCTGCGATTCATACCCAAAGCTCTTGCTCCTCCTCCGTACAACACTTCATCTTTTGATAAATTGAATTCTATTTTTTCGGTGGAATCGGCAACGATATTGCCTTTTACCATATCCATTGGCTCGTGCTTACTTTTGTAGTAACCACGTTTTTCAGAAGTAATGAGTTTGTCCTTGTAGTAGTATGAGATTTGGAAGGGGGATTTCTGGATTTTTACTGTTGTAAAATAGTTACAATTGAGGTTTGAAGGCAAACAATCCTTTAAACTGTTTGAACCAATAAATTCTATAATACCACCATCAGTTATTTTAAGACTCACATCAGAGTTTTTATTATGTTGAGCTACAGCGTGACTTTCTTTTTTTTGACTTTCGCCTTTTGGAATAAACGTGGTCTCAATAGTATTTTGAGAATAAAATTGAAATACATATTCACCATCGTTAGTGGTAACACTTAATTTTCCATTTTCAAGTTGATGCGATTGGTATACACGGTTTGGGTTTTGTGCAACTACTGAAACCGTTATGAAGAAAATAGAGATGTATAGGATGATATGTTTCATATAATTTAAAATAGATTCCTGCCTTCGCAGGAATGACAAAGCCAATTAATTATTTCCCAAAAAAAACAATAAAGGTTGATTTAACCTAGCGTTCCAAGAATTTTCCGAATGGTCTGTACCTTCAAAAAACAAGTTCTTGGCGTTATCTTCTGTGTATCCTTTTTGTTTTAAAATCGCGTCAACTCTTGGTGCGTATTGTGGATAATGTTCGTCTAAAGTTTTGTTACCGTAATCGAAGTACAATTTGTGTTGTCCAGCTTGTTGCAAATTGGCTTCCATATACTTAAAAATGGCATCTGGATAAGGGTTATTGTCAATTGGCATTGCACCAACCCAATGCGTGGATATACAGGCTGCACCACCAAACACTTCTGGATATTCACTAATGGCATACATAGACATTAAACCTCCCATACTAGAACCCATCACAAATGTATGTTCTCGATCTTTATAAACTGAATACGTACTATCTATTACTGGTTTTAATTCTTCAACCAAAAACTTTAAATAGTTGTCACCATTCAACTTAAAATCTTTTGAACCTGCTATACTTTTTAATTCTGATTTTGCTTCTTCAGAAATGTAATCAAAAGCTTTTTGAGGAAATAAATCTTGCCAACGAATATCTGCAATGTTATAAACACCAACTACAATAAAATCTTTAGTTTTTCTATCTGACATTAAGGTTGAAGCCCATTCATCCACCTTCCATTCTTGCTTGTTCCAAGTTGTGGTACTATCAAACAACATTTGGCCATCGTGCATATATAAGACATTGTATTTTTTGTCTTCGGAATAATCTTCAGGCAACCAAACATCAACTGGTCTTGGTTTAATGTATTCTGACGGAAAATCTTCTACTCGCAACAGTTTCCCAGCAGCTAGTTTGGCATTTTCAACCGTTTTGAATTCAATTGTTGATTTTTCAATTGTTTCGGATTCAGAAGTTTCTTGTTTTGCGTTTTCATTTTTACAGGAAAAAACTATCAGACTTAAGCAAAAAAGGATATTTAAAGACTTCATAATTACAATTTTGTGGTATAGATGTAACTTCCTTTCTCGTTGAGTTTTATACTATCTCCCCAAGTTAAAGTTTCTCCTGTAATGATGTTTTTTAAGGTTTTGCCTTTCAATCCCATTTCTTCGTGATACTTTAAATCAATTTCAATAGGCTCATCATTTTTATTCATAATATGAACCACTGTTTCGTCTCCATTGGTACGGTATAAAAAGTAAGTGCCTTGAAAAGGTGCAAAATGCTTTGTCTTGCCTTTGTGAATAGCTTCACTCGTTTTTCTGTAATTTAAAACGGTCTTTAAAAAGGATTGCATTTCTTTTTGGTCTGATGTCAAACCTTCACCTGTAAATGCATTTACTGTATCGCCTTGCCAACCTCCTGGGAAATCTGTACGGATTAATCCGTGGTCTCCTGGCTTATCAAAATCGTTCATTAAGATTTCTGTTCCGTAGTAAATTTGTGGAATTCTCGGCAACATCAAAAGATAACTCAATGCCATTTTTGTATTGATAATATCTCCTTTGAGCTGAGTGAAAATTCGACTCATATCGTGATTATCTGGAAAAGCCATAATCTTCTCTGGTGCGGTATAAGCAAAATCATTTGCTAAACCTTCATATATCTTTACCAAACCATTGTTCCAACTTTCATCTTCATTTAAAGCCTCAACTAATTTTGCTTGCATCGCAAAATCCATTGACGATGTTAAATTAGAATCATAGCCATCTTTATTGACATGTCCTTCTTGCCAATACGCAATTAGCAACGGATTTAAACTCCACTCTTCTCCAACGATGCTGAAATTTGGATATTCGGTCATAATGGCTCCTGCCCAATCGCTCATAAAATCCTTGTCTGGATATGGATAAGTATCCTGTCTAATGCCATCCAAACCTAAAACTTCTACCCACCAAATACTATTCTGAATAATATATTTAGCCATAAATGGGTTTTTCTGGTTTAGGTCTGGCATACTAGGCACAAACCAACCTTGTGACATGCCTTCGTAATCTGCTTTGGAAGCATAAGGATCTTGATTTGTAGTACGTCTATGATTAGACATTTTTGTTGTTTCTCTGTTCCAATTATCCTTGTTCTGCTCGTAATGCGTTTGGTAATTTACCCAATCTTTAAATGGTAAATCCTTCATCCACCAATGTTCTAATCCGCAGTGGTTAGCCACTTGGTCCATAATAAGTTTCATATCTCTACTATGAAGTTGGTTGGCTAAGTTTTTATATTCGTTTAAGGTTCCGAAACGTGGATCTACTTTATAAAAATCGGTCATGGCGTAACCATGATACGAACCTCTTGGCATATCGTTGATTAAAACTGGGCAAGGCCAAACCGCAGTAAAGCCCATCTCATCAATGTAATCTAAATGCTCAGTAATTCCTTGAATATCTCCACCATGACGCTTATAACCATCCGTTCTATCGATGCCTTGTTGCAGTAAACCTTCAACCTCATCATTATCTGGGTTGGCATTTGCAAAACGATCTGGTGTAATAAGATAAATAGCATCAGAACTATTGAAACCTACATAATCTTCAGCAGATTTTTCTCTGGCTTTTAACTCGTAGGTTTGCGTTAATTCAGTGCCATCTTCCTGTTTAAAAACAATATTGAATTGACCTGGCTTTACACCTTCAGCAATTTCTAAATCTAAAAACAGATAGTTTGGACTATCGGCTTTGTGGACTTCTTTAAGTGTGATTCCAGATTTTGAAATCTCAACTTTGGTGCTTCCAATATTTGGATGTTTTACTAAAAGTTGAAGCGATTTGTTTTTAAAGCCTGTCCACCAAAATGGCGGTTCAATCTTATCAATATCATTTGCTTCAACTACTGGCTGATCTTCAGTTTCAGTCGTTGTAGAATCTGCCTTTTCTTTACAAGACCACATTAAAACGATTGAAAAAAGTGTTATAACTAATGATAATTTCTTCATAATTAATGTATTTAATGTTCTTGTAAAACTTAGCAGCTTAAACTGTCACTAAGTTATTTGGTGAAATGGTTACCTTTTCCCCATTAACTATTATTTGTAAATCTTTGTCACCATCAACTTCAAAGTGTGTTTTACCTTGATTAACGATAACTTTTAAAATTTGATGTCTAAAATTCACTTTGAATGAATAGCCTTCCCATTGCTCAGGAATGCGAGGTTCAAAAGTTAGCATATTGTCCTTAACTCGCATACCACCAAAACCTTCTACAATACTCATCCAGGTACCAGCCATTGATGTGATGTGAAGTCCTTCGTGTACTTCGTGGTTATAGTCATCTAAGTCTAAACGCGATGTTCTTAAGTAGAACGTGTAAGCTTGTTCCATTCGGTCTAACTTAGCTGCCTGAATACTGTGTACACAAGGCGACAATGAACTTTCGTGAACCGTAAATGGTTCATAAAAATCGAAATGACGTTCTAACTCTTCAGTGGTAAAATGGTCTTCAAAGAAATAAAACCCTTGTAAAGTATCTGCTTGCTTAATGTATGGCGAACGTAAAATTCTATCCCAAGACCACTTTTGGTTAATTGGACGTTGTGACTTGTCTAAATCTGCCACAGTGATTAATTCCTTATCTAAGAAACCGTCTTGTTGCAAGAATACATTGTGTTCTTCAGAATGTGGGAAGTACATATTATTTGCTACTTCTAACCACTCCGAAACCTCAGCTTTAGATAATTTAGCCTTATTCATAATACGTGTGTAATCTGTATTATAATCAGCTTCAACCTTGTCTATGCATTCTGCAGCATATTTAATACACCACTGTGCAATGTAGTTCGTGTACCAGTTATTATTAATATTGTTTTCGTACTCATTTGGACCAGTTACACCAAGAATGACATACTTGTTTCTGTATGTTGAAAAGGTTGCACGTTGGTGCCAGAATCTTGCGATACCAATCAATACTTCAAGTCCCATTTCTGGCACATAACTGAAGTCTCCTGTGTAACGGAAATAGTTGTAAATAGCGAATGCTATAGCTCCATTCCTGTGGATTTCTTCAAAAGTGATTTCCCACTCGTTGTGACATTCTTCACCATTCATTGTTACCATTGGATATAAAGCTGCACCATTTTTAAAGCCTAATTTTTCAGCATTTTCAATGGCTTTTTCCAAATGCTTATATCTGTAGGTTAACAACATTCTGGCAACGCTTTGGTCTTTGGTCGCCATATAAAATGGAATACAATACGCTTCGGTATCCCAATACGTACTCCCACCATATTTTTCGCCTGTAAATCCTTTTGGACCAATGTTTAATTGTGGGTCTGTTCCTAAATAGGTCTGATTTAAATGAAAGATATTGAATCGAATACCTTGTTGCGCTTTTAAGTCTCCATCAATGGTAATATCTGCCATATCCCAAATCTTAGCCCAAGCTTCTTTTTGAGATTCTAACAAGTTTGAAAATCCAGCTTTTACAGCTGTGTCTAAAACTGAACTTGCTGCATTGATTAATTGGTCTTTATCGTGATTTCTATCAACCGTGTAACCACCAAATTTATGGATAGCAACGGTCTCGCCTTGCTTTGCATTTTGCGTATATGTAAATGCTATTTTGTTTGAAGATTTATCAACTGTTGCGTTAGCTTCAACTTCATTTCCATTATGGAAAATACGAGATTCCATAAATGTACAGGTATGGAACTCTGTTTTCATTGTTTTGGCTTTGATGAATGCTTTTTCACCATCTTGAACTACATCTTGCGTATCCCAAAACTGGTCGTCCCAGTTGGTATCTTCATTTGTAATTCCACTATCTAAATATGGCTGAAAGGTTACTTTAGTGTCAGCATTTAGTGGTTTTACTTCATAATTTATAGCACCAACTTCATCTTCTGTAAGACTTAGAAAACGTTTCACATTAACTTCAACTTCTATATCATTTTGAAGTGTTGCTGTAAAACTTCTAGACAGCCAACCTTCTTTCATACTAAGTTCACGTCTGAAGTTTTCAACCTTTTTACACGTATGCAGATCTAAAGTTTCATCATTAATCATAACGTTGATACCAATCCAGTTTGGTGCATTTAACACCTTAGCAAAATACTCTGGATAACCATTTTTCCACCAACCTACTCTAGTTTTATCTGGATAGTAAACACCTGCGATGTAACTCCCTTGAAACGTAGGTCCGGAATACCTCTCTTCAAAATTGGCACGTTGTCCCATTGCACCATTTCCTAAGCTAAAGATACTTTCTGAAGCTTTAACTTTGTTTGGGTCGAATCCTTCTTCGATGATTGACCAAGCGTTAGGTATGATATAATCTAAGTTCATTTATTTCTTATTTTGAGCCAAGAACAAAGGCTTATTTTTATTCGTTTATCAATTTTTCTATGAATTCTTCTGAGATCTCAGTAAAATCCTTGAATACATAATCGGCATGTCCCAATACATCTTCACTTCCGATACCAATAGAAATCATATTGGCAACATTAGCCGCTTCTACACCAGCCACTGAATCTTCAAAAACGATGCAGTTTTCTGGCGCTACATTTAATAGTTTTGCAGCTATCAAAAACACTTCTGGGTCTGGCTTTGCTTTGGTAACATCGTTTCCATCTACAATAGCATTGAATTGTTCTTTTAAATTAACACGCTCTAAAATGGTTCTGGCATTTTTACTTGCCGAACCAAGCGATATAGGTTGATTATTTTTACTTAAGAAGTTAAGTACTTTTGGTACATCTGGAAGAATTTCGGATTCATCCATTTTAGCAATATGGCTTAAGTAATCTTCATTTTTCTTAGCCATTTGCTGATTAAAATCTTTTTCTGAAAGGGTTTTATTTCCCCAAGCTAAAATCTTTTCGAGTGATTTTACTCGGCTTACACCTTTTAGTTGTTCGTTTTCTTCTTCGGTAAAGTCTATACCTAAGTCGTTGGCTAGTTTTTTCCACGCCAAGAAGTGGTATTTTGCGGTATCTACAATGACACCATCTAAATCGAATATGAATCCTTTTTTATTCATTTAATTATTTTCTATTACTTCATCTACATCATGAACTCTGGACACTAATAAAGCAGCTATAATAAAGGACACACCACTTAAAACAAGTGCAAAAATTGGTTTGTCATTATATAAGTACTTCACCATTGGACCACCTATTAGTGCATTTAAAATTTGAGGTATAACTATAAAAAAGTTAAAAATACCCATATAGACACCCATCTTTCTTGCAGGAATAGAACCTGCTAAAATAGCATAAGGCATAGCTAGAATACTTGCCCAAGCAATTCCAACACCAACCATAGACAGAATCAACCAATTCTTATCAGGAAGAACATAAAGAGACAATAGTCCCAGAGCACCTATTATTAATGAATATGAGTGGGTCTTTTTACGACCAACTTTTTTTGCTATTGCTGGTAAGAAAAATGCATATACAGCAGAAACTAAATTGTAAACACCAAAAAGAATTCCAACCCAATCTCCCGCATCCTGAAAACCTTTACTATGCGTGTCTGATATATCTAAACCATAGATATGAGATGCTATTGCAGGTGTTGCAAACACCCACATACCAAAAAGACCAAACCAAGAAAAGAATTGAACCCAAGCCAACTGCCTCATGGTATCTGGCATTTTAGCAAAGTCCGAAAAGATATTTAGTAAACTTGAAGACTCTTCCTCCAAAATTTCACCTTCAGCTTCATGGATAAGCTCCATTTCTTCTGGTGTGTATTCTTTTGTAGTTATTACAGTAATTAAAATACTTCCTATTAAAACTGCTGCTCCAATAAAAAATGACAAGAGTAAATTTAAAGGCACCTCGCCAACAGAAGCTTCATTAGTTACCCCAAACCAATTAGCTAATACGTATGGTAACCAAGACCCAATAACCGCACCAATACCTATCAATACAGTTTGAACACTAAAACCTAATGTTCGTTGATCTGAAGGCAGTACATCTGCAACCAGTGCTCTAAATGGTTCCATTGCCACATTGAATGAAGCATCCATTATCATTAACATACCTGCTCCAACCCACAATGCTGGCATGTATGCCGTAAACATATCAGAATTAGGCATTAAAATCAAACCAAGAGATGCCAATATAGCACCTACCAAAAAATAAGGTCTTCTTCGACCTAGCTTTGTCCAAGTTTTATCACTGTAATGACCAATAATAGGTTGGACAATTAATCCTGTTAATGGAGCAACAATCCAAAACCATGATAATTCATGTACGTCTGCACCAAAAATTTGAAGTATTCTACTCGCATTAGCGTTTTGCAAAGCAAAACCCATTTGGACTCCTAAAAACCCGAAACTTAAATTCCAGATTTCCATGAAGCTTAACCTGCGCTTTTTCATAATAGTATGTTATTGATTTATACTATTCTGACAAGCTATGCTTATCAAAACTTATTTGTGAAGTGAAAATATAAGTCTTGATTTAAGCTGTAAAGATATAAAAGATTTTAGAAAGCCAATGTTAAATTTCTATTTGGTAGACTCTCTCTCAATCAATTCGGTTTCAATAACAATGGTTTGAAACTCTTCTTCTTCAGATTCTATTTTGTTTTCTAATTTGTTTATCAATAAGTCTGCCGCACGCTCTCCCATCTGTTGCGCATGCTGACTTACAGTAGTTAAACTCGGTGTAGAATGCTTAGATAACACACCATCTGTAAACCCTATAACCTGAATATCATTTGGAATATCTAATCCTAATTTTCTAGCCACTTTCATTGCCGATAAGGCATAAAGCTCATTAACAGCAAATATGCCATCAATATCTTTATTAGACTTAAAAAGCTGCTCTATCTCTTTTTCTAAAGCTTCTAAATGCGATTCATAATCGAGCGTGTCATCGATTTTTAAAATAAGTTCAGCTTTAGGTTGTATTTTATGATTCTCCAAAGCCTCAAGATAGCCTTGTGTTCTAAGTTTACCTACGCTAACATAGTCTTTAGTAGTGATTAGCGCAATGGACTTACAATCATTCTTTATTAATTTCTCAACAGCATTTTTCGCCCCATTTAAGTCATCTACAATAACTTTATCACAGTTAATATCTGAAACTACTCGATCAAACATAACGATGGGCATTCCTTGACTCATCGTTTCTTCAAAATGATGATAATCTTGCAACTGCTGTGTTTCTTTTGATATTGAAAGAATAAAACCATCAATACTACCATTAGCAAGCATTTCCATATTAATTACCTCTTTGGAAAACGACTCGTTTGAAAGCCCTACTATAACATTATAACCTCTTTTATTGGCCACCAACTCAACTCCTCGGATCACCTTAGAAAAGAAGTGATGTACAATTTCAGGAATGATGATGCCTATGGTGTTTGTTTTACGGTTTTTTAAACTTAAAGCAATATTGTTAGGTCTATAGTTATACAACTTTGCAAACGCTTGTACTTTCTGCTTCGTATCCTCACTTATTTCAGCACTGTTTCTCAATGCTTTAGACACCGTAGAAATGGATACTTCTAACTCTCTAGCAATTTGCTTTAATGTAATTTTTCGTTTCATATTTTTAGCCATAAATCAATGAACGAAGATAACCTTATTTTAACAAATCGAATTCCAAACTCCTTAATTTTAACTAGATCTAATTGCGAATTCCTCATTTTTTCGCTATTTTACTAAAAATGTTAATGATTGTTAAAAAGTTTTTAACACGAAAACGTTTTCGTGACTTATGTCATGTTTTTTAACACACGAATCACACTAAATTTACATAGATTTAACCCAAGAAGTGAAAATATAAATCAATAAACTAAGCAATTAACTTAAAAACATTGTATGAAAACATTCTTAAATGCTTTACTGTTCTGTTTGATAATGGTGCCTACAACTTTATTGGCTCAAACAACCGTTTCAGGTACAGTAACAGATAAAGCAAACGCTATGCCTTTACCAGGCGTAAATGTACTGGTAAAAGGGACTTCTAGAGGCGCTTCTACCGATTTTGACGGTAAGTTTACCTTAGAAGTCAACCAAGGAGAAACTATAATCGTTTCATATGTTGGTTACAAAACTCAAGAATTAATATTTGACGGTCAATCTAGTCTTGATATTGCACTCGAAGAGGATGCAGCACAATTAGACGAAGTCGTACTTATTGGTTATGGTTCTACTACTAAGAAAGATGCCACAGGATCTGTTGATGTTGTATCATCAAAAGATTTTAATCAAGGAGCAATTGTTTCTACAGATCAACTTTTAAACGGTAAGGCTGCAGGTGTTAGAATTACTAACAATGGAGGTTCACCAGATGCTGCACCTAACATTAGAATTCGTGGAGGATCTTCGTTAAATGCGCAAAACAATCCATTAATTGTAATTGATGGTGTACCTATTGGTAACGATAATCCTGCTGGTGTATCTAATCCATTAACTTTAGTAAACCCTAACGATATTGAAAGTTTCTCAATATTAAAGGATGCCTCTGCCACTGCAATTTACGGTTCTAGAGCATCTAATGGTGTTATTATCATTACAACAAAAAAAGGGACATCTAGTGGAGCAAAATATAATTTCACTACCGACTATTCTGTATCTTCTTTAGGAGATGGATTGGATATGATGGACGGGAATGAATTTACAAGATTTATCCAAGAATATCATCCAACTAGAGTTGGAGATGCAACAACTATTGGTGGCTTAGGAGTTCCTGTTGGAAGTGTTAACACTCACGAAAATGTAGCACAAATAATAAACGGAAGAGCCATTTACAACACCAACTGGAGAGATGCTATTACAAGAACCGCAACGACATCTAATACTAATTTTAGTGCGAGAGCAAATCTTTGGGATGCTATTCCTTTTAGAGGTTCTGTAGGTTATACCTACGCTGAAGGTGTTGTAAAAAATGATGACTACGAAAGATTAACGATGTCTGTAAAGTTAACACCTCGTTTATTAAATGATAATCTTAAGTTAGACATTAACGCTAAGAGTATTTTCGCTTTTAAAAATGCTGTTGATGCTGGTGGTGCAATAGGTGAAGCTCTTAATTCTGACCCTACTAAACCAATCTTTAATAGAGCTCCAAACAACAGATTTCAAAATTACTATTTAACACTCAATGGAGGTGGTAACTTTGGTATATTTCAAGCTAACCCACTTGCAAGATTAGAACAAAGAGAGCGTCCTGAAAATGTTTATCGTTTTGTTGGTAATGCAGAATTTGACTACACAATGCCATTTTTACCAGAACTGAGAGCAGTTGTAAATCTTGGTTTAGATGCATCTGGTTCTAAAATAGAAGAACGTTTTACTAATGGTGCATTTGAAACTTTTAGATTAGACAATACTACAGGTTTTGGTGTATTTAATCCTGGTGTTAATTATAAAGAGCAACAACATATTACAAATACTACTTTTGATGCCTTCTTACAATACAAAAAGGAGTTAACTGATAAATTCATAGACAGCTACGATGTACAGGTAGGTCATTCTTATCAAAACTTTAAAAATGACGGTAATCAAGTTCGCTATCAATACAACACAGATACTGGTAGAAGAGAATTAGTTTATAACGAGGCTAATCCTAATTTTAGATATTATAACGTTCTAAATTTACAATCATATTTTGCAAGAGCAAACGTAAGTGTACTTGAGCGCTTCTTATTAACAGCTTCTATTAGAGCTGATGGATCTTCATTGTTTACCAAAGAAAATCGTTGGGGTTATTTCCCTGCAGCTGCTTTAGCATGGCAAATAGACGAAGAAGCATTTTTAAGAGATTCTAAAGTTTTTAACTCCTTAAAATTAAGATTAAGTTGGGGTGAAACTGGGCAACAGGATATTACAGGCGTAGTAGGCTTTTATCCTTCAATTCCACTATTCTTAGCGGGTGATGCTAATAGTCAGTATTTCCCTAATTCATCTTTATATTCGGCACAACCTTTCAATCCTAACTTAACATGGGAAAAAACTACAACCTATAACTTAGGTTTAGACTTCTCATTGTTCAATAGCGGATTGCTATCAGGTTCTTTCGATATATATAAGCGTAAAACTAGAGATCTATTGGCTCAAGCACCTGTACCACCAGGACAAGCTTTAACCAATGCTTTTATCGACAATATTGGAGAAACAGAAAGTGAAGGTTTTGAACTTAATCTTAACTTAGTTCCAGTAAGCACAGAAGATCTAACCATCAATATTGGTGGGAATTTATCCTACAACAACACAGAAGTTACCGACTTAAATGGTCTTGATAATATAAATGCAGGTGGTACACTTAGAGGTACAGGTGCAGACTTATTAAGACATGCTGTTGGTCAACAAGCAGGAAGTGCTTATGTATTTAAACAAGTATACGATGCCAATGGAGATCCTATTCCAAATGCATTTGTTGATTTAAATGGAGATAATCAAATTACTGATGCAGACCGTTACTACAAACAAATTGCACCAAACTGGACTTATGGTTTTAACCTTAATGTAAACTATAAAAACTGGGATTTAAGCTCAAGCTTTAGAGGTCAGATTGGCGGTAACGTGTATAACTTTGCACAACTTAATTATGGTTGGACCGACAGTGCTGTCTTTAGCAGTCAAAATAACTTAACCAATGTATTAAATTTCTATGATGGTTCTGCTAATGATGTCATCCAAAATGTAAATGGTAACATCCAGTTCTCAGATTACTACCTAGAAGATGCTACATTCTTAAGATGTGACAACATCGCTTTAGGGTATCGCTTCAGTGACTTGATTAAGGATGGTTCTATGCGTTTATATGCTGCCGTAACTAATCCTTTCTTAATAACTGATTACTCTGGTGAAGACCCAGAAAACTTTGGAGGTATTGATAGAAACTTTTATCCTCGACCTACTGTTTATACATTGGGTGTTAATATAGATTTTTAAAAAAAGAATTATGAAAAAACGAATTTTAATTTTATTCAGTTTAACAATTATAGGCTTCTATATGTCTTGTACAGACGACCTAGATACAAAGCCTATAACTGAATTAACACTTGAAGAATTATTAGCTTCCGATCCTAATGCAGTAGAAGGACTGGTTTCTAGATTATATGCATCATACGCTTTAACAGGACCAAGTGGCCCTGGTAGTTCAGATATTGAAAGTCCAGATGCAGGTGAAGGAGCTTTTTTGAGAGCAATTATTAATTTGCAAGATTTTACAGCAGATGCTATGAAAAATCGTTGGGGAGATGATGGTTTAGATCAGCTTACCACAACATCTGCTTGGGACAGAAATAATAAGTTTTTTAGATTATTCTATGATAGAGCTTATTATACTATACCACAATGTAATAACTTCTTACAAGCATTAGAAATCGCAGATTTCCCTAATGAAGAAAACATTGTGGCAGAAACAAGATTCTTAAGAGCGCTTGCTTACTACAACATTATTGATGTGTTTGGCAAAGGTGTTTTAGCAACAGATGAAAACTTTGGTCAGTCAGAACCTTTACCTGAAGCTTCAAGACAAGTCTTATTTAACTATGTAGAAACTGAGTTATTAGCAATAGAACCTGTTATTAGTGAAACTTCTAATTATGGTAGAGCTAATAAGTATGTGGTAGATATGCTTTTAGCAAAATTATACATCAACGCTGAAGTATACACAGGTACAGAAAGATGGGATGATGCAGCAATTTACATTAACAAAGTAATTAATGAAGGTGGTTATAGTTTAGATACTAATTTTATTAGAATGTTCTCTTCTGATAATAATATGTCACCAGAAATTATCTTTCCTCTTATAGCAGAATCTGTAACTAGTCAAAGTTATGGTAATACTACGTACATTGTTAACGGTAGCTTAAGTGCAGACACTATGCCTTTAGCTCAATTTGGTGCTACTCAAGGTTGGACAGGCCATAGATCTTCAAAAGGATGGTACGGATTATTTGGAAATAGTGTTGCAGAATTACAAGCTTCTAATGATGTAAGAGCAAGTTTATTTTGGACAGATGGACATAACTACGAAATGAATGATTACAGAGAGTGGACAGACGGATTCCCTGTAACTAAATTTAGAAATACAGCCTCAGACGGATCAGGTGGTGCGGTTGATTTTTCTGCTACAGATTTCCCTTTCTATCGTCTAGCTGACGCATATTTAATGTATGCTGAGTTAGCCCTAAGAGGTGCTGCTAACACATCTATGGGAGATGCCTTGGGTTATGTTAATGCTGTTAGATCTAGATCTGGAGCTAGTACAATTACAAGTGGAGACTTAACATTAGATTTTATTATAGACGAACGTGGTAGAGAACTTAATTTAGAAGGTCATCGTCGTTCAGATTTAATACGTTTTGGTATGTTTACAGGAGGTAGCTACATATGGCCTTGGAAAGGCGGATCAGCTTCAGGATCATCTATACCAGACAGTTATAGATTATTCCCAATTCCAGCAACTGCCTTACAAGCAAATCCTAACTTAACACAAAATCCAAATTACTAATAAACAAAAAACAAAGAATGATGAAAAAAATAAAATTAATTTTATTGCTATTTGTCACTGTGGCTAGCTTTACTGCTTGCCAGCAAGATGACGATTTAGAGTTTGTGGCAAATGAAGCAGAAGGACTGATGTTTAATACTTCATTTTTAGATAACTATGTATTAAACTCATCTGTTTCGGGGAATCTAGCTGAGCGTTTCACATGGGGAAGTGCCGATTTTGGGGTACCAACTAATATCACATACTATTTACAAGGCGCTACAATGTCTGATTTTTCAGATTACGTAGCAGGAGAAAGTCTTTATGATTTAGGAAGCAATACTGCAAATCCTGAAGCTAATGAAATACCTGTAACAGTTGGACAAATGATTGCATTAGCCAACGCTGCAGGATTAGACAATAATGAAGGTACAAATACAGGTACACTTTATTTCAGATTAATGGCGGTTATTGGTGATGACGGTTTACCATCTTATTCCGCTATTCAAGGACTTAATGTAGAATTACAACAAGAAACTTCAGGTGGAGGATCAGGAATTGAGCCTTCTATGTGGGGAATTGTTGGTTCTGGTTATAATGATTGGGGCAGTGCTGGTTTGGATGGTGTTTTTTACACTACTTCTGAAGACAATGTTTTTGTGGCTTATGCTAATTTAATTGACGGTGAAATCAAATTTAGAGCAAATAATGATTGGGGAACCAATTACGGAGACACAGGTGCTGACGGAACTTTAGATGATGGTGGTGACAACATCGCTGTTACTGCTGGTTCTTACAAAATAACTATGAATCTTAATGACAACACCTATACAATGGAACCTTTCACATGGGGAGTTGTAGGTTCTGGTTATAATGATTGGGGAGCTACTCCAGATGCTAAGTTCTATTACGATTATACAACAGACACTTTTAAAGTTGGTGTAAAATTAATTGATGGTGAAATTAAATTCCGTTTAAATAATGACTGGGGAACAAACTTTGGTGATACTGGTGCTGATGGCACTTTAGAAGATGGTGGTGATAATATTGTAGTTACTGCTGGATTCTATAATATTACTTTAGATTTCAACAATAATGCTTACACAATGGAAACTGGAAATGTTTTTGGTATTGTAGGTTCTGGTTATAACGACTGGGGAGCTACTGCTGATTATAGTTTCACACAAGTACAACCAGATGTATATGAAGCAGAAATTGTAGAACTGTTAGATGGTGAAATTAAATTTAGAGTTAATGAAGATTGGGGAACTAACTACGGTGACACTGGTGCTGATGGTACTTTAGACGATGGCGGAGATAATATTGTTGTTACAGCTGGCTTATACCGTGTAAAAATGGATGTTGCTAATGGCACCTATGAACTGAATAAAATTCAATAATAAAATATCTTATTATTAACCCAAAAGGGCTGATTAATGTCAGCCCTTTTTTTAAATAATGCCTTATGAAAAAGATTTACATATTTACATTACTTGCTATATTTTCCTTAGTAGGCTATAGTCAAGTTACAATAACACCAAATCCGTTTGAGGTTGACGAGTCTATCACTATTACACTAAATGTAAACAGTACAGCTACTGATTGTAATGGGCTTAGTAACCCTTCAAAAGTATATTTACACTCTGGTGTAGGTGATACCACAGACCCTTGGACTCATGTAGTGGGTAATTGGGGAATGGATGATGGAATTGGAGAAATGACAAACCAAGGAGGTGGTATTTGGACCATTAGCTTTGTACCTGAAACTTATTATGGTCTCAGTGCATCAGAAGCTGCAAATGTGGTTAGAATGGGTATGGTTTTTAGAAGTGCTGATGGCTCTCAAGAACTTAAAGCCAATGGCTGCCAAGATTTCTTTTTTGATGTTGGTACCTTCCAGATGAGTCTATCTTCACCAAGTTCTGAAACAACAATACTAAATTCTGGAGAAAGCCTAAGCATATCTGCCTCTAATATTGGTGGACCTGCCACCTATACATTATCTGCAAATGGTTCTGTTATTGATACTGCTAATTTTATTTCGAGTTATTCATATACAGATATGAATATTACCGAAAACAAAAACTACGAATTAACAGCAACCTTAAATGGTACAACAATTACAAGAACTTTTAGCGTATTGGTAGATCCTGGTTCTAATTTTGGTATAATGACCACTGACTATGAAGATGGCATCAATTATATTGATGACAATACTGCTTTATTGGTATTATATGCCACAGGTAAAGATTTTGTGTATTTAGCTGGTAGTTTTAACAACTATCAACCTGATGCATCTTATGCAATGAAAAAAGACCCAACAAGAAACAACAAGTTTTGGATTGAGTTAACAGGACTAACGCCTGGCCAGATCGAAACCTATCAATATTGGGTAGTGGATAAAACTCCTGTAGCAAACTCACCTACTTTGGTTAAAACTGCTGACCCATACTCTACATTAGTCCTTTCTCCTTTTGATGATCCTTATATTTCTACAGCTTCTTATCCAAACATGCCTACATATCCTGCAGGTCAAGAAAGAGAAGTAACCGTTTTACAAACCGGACAAACACCATACAACTGGCAGGTAACTGATTTCGAAAAACCAAAAAAAGAAGACTTAATTGTTTACGAACTCTTGGTTAGAGATTTTGATGCCGACAGAAACTATCAAGATATCATTGATAGAATAGATTACTTCAAAAACTTAAACATCAATGCCATAGAATTAATGCCTGTTATGGAGTACGAAGGCAACGAAAGTTGGGGCTATAACACCTCTTTTCACATGGCTTTAGATAAATTCTACGGAACAGAAGAAAAATTCAAAGAACTTATCGATGTTTGCCACCAAAATGGCATTGCCGTAATATTGGATTTAGCTTTTAATCACGCTTTTGGAAGAAACCCAATGGTGCGCATGTGGATGGACGATCCTGATGGAGATGGTTGGGGTGGACCAAGTTCAGACAACCCATATTTCAACCAAGTAGCAACGCATACTTATAGTGTTGGTAATGATTTTGACCATTCTAATCCACGCACTAAAGACTTCGTAAAAAGCACATTAAAACATTGGATTCAAGAGTTTAAAATAGATGGGATACGCTGGGATCTTACCAAAGGATTTACTCAAAATTGCTCTGCTAGTAACGAAGGCTGTACAAATAGCTACCAACAAGATAGAGTTGATGTACTAAAAGAATATGCTGATTACTCTTGGTCTTTAGACCCAGATCATTATGTGATTTTTGAGCATTTAGGCACTGACAATGAAGAAAAAGAATGGGCAAATTACCGCCTTGATGAAGGTAAAGGCGTTATGATGTGGGGAATTATGACTCATCAGTACAATGAATTAACCATGGGACAGAATGGAGATAGAAATATAGATAGAATTGGTCATAATGCTCGTACAGGATACAATGGACCAAGAGTGATGGGTTATCCTGAAAGTCACGATGAAGAACGTTTAATGTATAAGAATCTTCAATATGGAAACACAAGTAATAGCAGCCATAACGTTCAAGATTTAAATACAGCACTATCACGCATGTCGGCTTTAGCTGCTGTATCGGTTATGGTTCCTGGACCAAAAATGATTTGGCATTTTGGAGAATTAGGAATGAACAATTCCATATTCACATGTAATAATGGTACAGTAAACACCTCTGATGATGCCACACCTGGCGATTGTAAGTTAGACACTAAACCACAACCGCAATGGGCTAATAACTGGTTAACAGATGCTGTAAGAGCGCAGATTTACGAAGATTGGTCTAAATTACATAAGCTTAAAATTGAAGAACCTGTTTTTGAAGGCAGCTACACTATGTCTTCAGGTGATTTTACACCTAGAATAGATGTTTTTGACACCTCTATTCCTACAACTGAACTTCGAAATGTTATAATTTTAGCAAACTTTGATGTTAATACGCAAACCGTTAACACTAATTTCCCTACTGGCGTAACAGCTACATGGTATGATTTAATGGATGCAACTGGTAATACTACGGTTTCAAATTCAACAACAACTATATCAATACCTGCTGGTCAGTTTAGAATCCTTGGAAATAGACCATCGAGTGTTCTAAGTATAGACAACGAAGTACTATCAGTATTTACAATATACCCTAACCCAACTCAATCGTCATTCAATATAAACTCTAATGTTTCTAATATTGAAATTTATGATTTAACCGGAAAAATGGTGAAATCTTTTAAAGGTGATTTTACTAAAAATGACACCTTTGATATTTCTAGTTTAAACACAGGAATGTACATTATAAAAGTTGAGGATAGTAATAAAACTAAGACAACTAAGTTAGTCAAGCTCTAATTATTAAGTGTTTATTTGAGCAAAAAGGCTTCTCTAAGAGAAGCCTTTTTTAATATTATAAATCCTTGTTTTTATGTAAAAATGGAATAAATATGAGGGGTTATCTAAAATAATTCCGAATAATTTTTCATTAGACAAAATTAATTTACTTTTAACTTACGTTAAAAACCCTAACCTCAATTTATCATGATGTACAAACACCTTCTATTTGTATTGCTTTCTATTTCAATTATTTCATCATCATTTGCTCAACTAAAACAACATAAGACCTATTACGATAACGGTAAGGTTGAGGAAGAAGGCCAATATAAAAACGACAAAACACATGGCACCTGGAAGTATTATTACGATGACGGTCAACTATATGCTATTGAGAATTATGATGAGGGTGTAAAGGTTGGTGAATGGGTTTCATACTACGAAAATGGTCAGTTGGAAACCAAAGCAAACTACGTAAATGGTGTACCAAATGGATTAGCACTAGCCTATTTTGAAGATGGTAGCCTACAAGGAAGAGCAACTATTATCAATGGTGTTTTAGAAGGTGACTATATTGCATATGAAGACGTTGACAAAATAAGGGAAAAAGGCACTTATAAAAATGGCGAAAAGGTAGGCTTATGGATTGAAAACAAGTACTATTCTAATGGAAATTTTAAAGAAGAAGCACAATATTTAGACGGAAAAAAGCATGGATCTCATAAAAAGTATTATGAAAACGGACAAATTGCGTTAATAGCCAATTACAAAAATGATATTGCTGATGGTCCTTACAAAGAATACAATAAAGATGGTACTTTATCAGAGACTGGAGAAGCTCTCAACGGTGAGCGCCATGGTGTAAGAAAAGAATACAGATACGGAGAACTTAGCGAACTTACCACCTACAACAACGGCCAAAAAGAAGGAAGATACGAAGATTGGAACATTGACAAAAAACAACTAAAAGAAGAAGGCTTTTACAAAAACGACGAAAAGTCTGGCTATTGGAAATTATATGATTCTTATGGCAATATTGAAGAAGAAGGTCCTTATAAAAAAGATGAAAAAAATGGGTATTGGAAAATTTACTTAACCAACCACCACTCCAAAAAATATAGAATATACAGTGAAGGCAACTACGTTAATGGCGAACGAGATGGCAAATGGATTTTTTACAATAGAAACGAAGAGCAAGAATACTACACAATATACAAAAACGGTGATGAAGTTGAAAAAGTAAAAGACGGTATTGAATATATCTCTAAATACGACGAAACTGATAATAGTTACTACACCGAAGGTGAAAAACATTACAAAAACAACAAACTTATTAAAACCATTAAATATATTATAAAAGGCAATACTATAGTAGATAAAGAAGTTTGGGTAAATGGCAAGTTAGAATCTAAAGCAAGTGAAGGCTATGAAAAGCGTATAGATTATTACAAAATCTACTTTAAAAATAAATGCAGTAAAAAAGCACAAGTAGCACTGCGTATTTTAGATATGAAAACAGATAACTGGACTACCAAAGCATGGTTTAATCTACAAACAAACGAAGAAGGTTACCTTGCCGATACTAAAAATGCCATTTTCTATTACTATGCTGAAGACAGTACAGGTAGTTATTGGGGCGGAGAACATCGTAAAAATGTTGATGGTCGCCAGTTTGGATTTAAAAAAATTGACATGTCTTCTAATGGAAAAGGTAAATATTTTATCACGCTTACCTGTGACTAAAGTAAACAAACTCCAAAACATAATCTATTCTGTATTTTGAATCTTTATTTCTTCTATAGTAAATAGATATTTTTTATAAACAGAACACGTTTAAAAACAAAAAAGCCGAAACTTTCGTTTCGGCTTTTCTTTTGTACTGAAGGCGGGACTTGAAACCATAAAATATCATCAACAACTTTAAATCAATAAAAAAGCACATTTACCGATAAATACGATATTTTACGGCGCTTTACAAACTGCATCTGAAATCTAAAATAATTTAATGAGTCCTAAATAGAATTAATTTTTGTTGACTAATCGTTGACTAAATATAAAATTTGAACTATTTTTATTGAAGGAATTAAGGATGTGAATTATGGCAACAATAAACTATTTACTACAAAGCACAAGCAACAACGCACCGATTTATTTAAGATTATCGCTAAAGAGAAATGCTGTTTACAAACGCAAAACAGGCTTATCAATCAATCCTAAAGAATGGAACAAAGACAAAAAGCAACCCAAACAAACGACTGCACAAAACAAAAATCTTACTTTCGATTTAAGAAAACTAAAAGACAAAATCTTTGACAAGGTAAATGAAGCACAAACAAAAGGCGAGATTATTAATGGAACATGGCTACAATATCAAATCGACTTGCACTTTGAAAGGATAGCAGAAAACAAAAAAAGCGAATATGTTATCGACATAATTCAAAGCCTAATCGATAACGCTGATTTACGCAAGAACTCTAAAGGCGGTATTGGTTTATCTAAAAGCAGAAAAGACTCTTACAAGTCATTAAAAAGGATATTTACATCATTTCAGAAAAACAAATCCTATAAAGTAAAAGAGGTAAACAAAAAACTTGCTGATGATTTTCTCAGATTTATGCTCACTGAGTGTAATTATTCAAAATCCTATGCTACAAAAAAAATAGCTGATTTAAAGACCGTTTGCTTTGAGGCTGAGTCAGAAGGAATAAAAGTAAACTCACAATTAAGAAAAATAAAAAGTCTTAAGGTAAAGAACGATTTTGTAATCTATTTAAGCGAGTTAGAATTGATTAATATAAAAGACTTAGAGTTATCATCAGAAGCACTTCAAAACGCACGTAAATGGCTTTTATTAGGCTGTAATATAGGTCAAAGAGGTGGTGATTTACTTAATCTTACCGAAAATAATTTCATTACTAGAAATGGATATGACGTTATTGAACTGAAACAACAAAAGACAGGCAAAAACATAACAATTCCAGTATTACCAACAACAAAAGAAATTATTGAAACTGGATTACCTTACAAGATATCAATTCAGAAGTTCAACAAATACATAAAAGATATTTGCAAACTCGCTGAAATCAATGCTGAGGTCGAAGGAAAACTACTAGACAAAGAAAGCAAAAGAAAAAAGCAAGGCTTTTATCCTAAACATAAGTTAATTACCAGCCATATTTGTAGACGCTCATTTGCTACAAACAACTATGGAAAATTACCGACTGCATTAATAATGCAAATTACTGGACACAGTACAGAAAAAATGTTCCTTAATTACATAGGGAAAGACTCTTTAGACTTTGCTCAACAAATTGCAGATTATTATGCTTTACAGTCCATAAAAGATAAAAAAGAACCTCAACTAAAGATTGTAAAAAATCTTTAACACATAAGAATTAAATGCCTAATAAGCTATTATTGTTAAATATTTGTTCAAAACTATTTAACCAAAAAAAACAATGAGAATAACTCATTGAAATTTGCATTTTTTTAAAATAAATTCAGAATTACCATCCAACACACCTAATTCATTGATAATTATTTAACGTTATCTCTATGTTAATAATAGTGTTAAAAAAAAGGGGAATTTTAAAAGTTTAAACCTTAAACGATTTTATACCTTTGATAAACAGATAAGGGCACTATAAAAGCACCCTTAAATATCTTTAAAGACTTTTAACTTGGAGGTTTAAGTCTTAACTAAAACAAAATTACATTTTTTTTATTAAAAATAATTATTGTTGCTTCTAAATATATCAACACTTTCTTGTTGATATTTAATAAAGATATTTACTAGTTGCTTTTATAAGTACCCAATTTATTAACCTAATGATTTAATAAAATGAGTACAAAAAGTATTCAGTTTGTTCAGGTAACACCAGAACAACTACAAGAAGCCATAATTGATGGTGTGAAAATTCAATTAAACGACCTTAAGCAACATTTTAAACCAAAAGAGCCTACTGAGTATCTTACAAGAGCTGAAGTCTCAGAAATGCTTAAAATTGATGTTAGTTCTGTTTACAATTGGACTAAACGAGGCATTCTAATACCTTACCAAATATCAGGTCGCATTTATTTCAAACGTGCTGATATTGAAAACGCAATCGTTAAACTTAAAAATTAAAAGATATGAAGACTCAATACAAGAAGGTGTTCATCTCTTTTTTTGAAGCACCTAAATCAAGATTAATGGCTTCTTTCGGCACAGAAGTTATGATACAAAATGTTTGTAGGTATGTTGATATGATGAGAGACAATAATCAAATAGTAGTTGTAAAACTAGACTATTGCGCAATCACAAATCAACTCGTTGAATACCTAACAACAAATCCCAAATTTTTTCCACCTAAAAGCCAATTAGATTTATTTGAATAGCCTTTTGAGCTATGTTTGATGGCTTTAAATTACAATTAGTCAATTCTAATCATATTTTGAATTTTGATGGATTTGATAAGACGAATACATTTTGTCATGAACTCGGTCACATTCACAAAACCGTTTATCATTACAAGTGCTTATCATTCCATCATTTTTCAGAACATGACAAGTTATATCTTTATGGAAGTTTTCATAAATTTCACAATAATGGACAACACAATTACAATCAGTTCAGTATTAACAATTTTATTAGTTCAGTCTCAATCTTCTTAGATATTTTTTCAATAGAAGCTAAAAACTGTATTATCAAAAATATTGAGTACGGTGTAAACATAGAAACAAAGCATAATATCAACATCTTACTTAACAACCTTTTACTTCACAAAAACCAAGCACCATTAAAACCGAGATTTTCTGACTTTAGGTTTGAACATCAACGTTATCACTTAAAAGTTTATAATAAATCAGAACAGTATTTAAATCTAGTCAACAATAAAAACATTCTAAGATTTGAAATGCGCTTTGAAAGAATGATTAAACTAAATCAAAAAGGAATAAATACCCTCGCAGACTTATTATCAAATGAGCACTTAACTTTTTTTAACAACGAATTAGTTGAGATGTGGAATAACATTTTAATGTTCGATTATACCATTAAAGTTGACAGTCTAAACACAATCCAAAGAAACAAACTAAAAGACTTTTGCAACCCTTCATACTGGCAGAACCTAAAGCCAAACAGAAGAGACAGACAAAAAAAGTACTTAAAGAATATAATTTTAAAGTATTCTGATAAAATCCAAAGTGAAATAAGTATTCAAATAATAGAAACCTTAAAACAGAACTGTGTAATAATTAACGATTAATATAATGTAGTAATCATTACACATCAAGAAAATTAATATACAAAACATCACTTTTGATTTTCACACATAAAAAAAACTTGAATATTCAATCTTTTTTCAAATGCAATAAATTTACCTCGCGCGCGTATTGTTTTACTTTTATTACCTTACAGTATGAAACGATACAAAAAGAAAAACAAAAAAAAGTATAATGATTACTTTGACAACTATTCTAAAAAATATTTGGACAGCTTTAAATTAGGCATAATATACCTCCTCATTGTAATCCTTTTGTTTTTAGTAGAAAAATATATCATTTAAAAACTTGTGAATTAGGCTCTAAGTAAAAAAATATGTTAATTTTGCCATATTTTATAACCTATAAGTTATATTTATATTGAAAAAACAGGCGGTCATATTAAGAAAAGGTACAAAATTTGATATTTGTTGTGATATCGACCTCCTAGATGAGTTTATGCAATATGTAATGCAAGACGCAAGTCACTTTAAAGAAATGAAGTTAATCTTCAGTCAAATACTTGAGGGGCTAAAGTCTAAAAAATATAGCGATGAGCCATTCGGCACTAAGGCGATGAAGCCATTCTTAAATAGAGAAAATGATAGAATTATTTGTAATGTAAAAAACAGAAAACGACGAAAGAAATGCATTATTATGTCCGAATTTTATTATAGTAAAAAAACAAACGGTATTGACAAACAGTTAAGCAATAGATATAAAATAGTTTCAACTTATGATTATGAAATCATTGAATAAATTCAAAAACATTCTTACAAACCCGAATTTCGATATTGAACATGAAACTCAAATGGTACAATCACGTATTTTAAGTTCCATACTCGAGATAATGGATGAAAAAGAATATAATCAATCAGATTTAGAAAGACTTACAGGTTTAAGTCAACCTTTTTTAAGTAGTATATTTAACAATAAAAAGAAATTGAGCATGAGGCATATTGCCTTAATTCAAGAAGCTCTAGGTGTTATACTACAACCACCTACAGCTTTATCTAAAGAAGCTCACAACAATAAGTTTTATAATGAAAATGACGAACCTCTTGAAACTGCAAAATTTATTTGGGTTTCAGAAAATTTTAAAGATAAAAATCCATTGAAAAATAGAGTTTATTCTAGTTGTGCGTATAGCTTAGTCGTAAACGAATGCCAGTCCTCATATAAAGTCTCTTCAAAAAACACGATAACTGGTGTAATACGAAAAAGTACGAAACAACGCATCATTGAAGGAAAAATCATTAAGTCTGGAAAAGAAATAAAAACTTACGGTTAAATAACAAAAAACTGAGATGCAAAAGACAAACTTTTTCTCTGATATAGAAATTTTAGAACAAAGAGTATTAGAAGCTCATTATTCGGATAGAGTTAATAATGAAACTAACGTAAATTTGTTAGACTCGGAATTATTCGAAATTAATATTGAATACGACCTTTATATTAATAATCAAGATGATAGGGAACACTACATACTTATAGCGCTTGAAATTAATGAAAAAAACCAAAATGATGAGGACGCATTAAGTTTAAACATTCTTACTCAAGGTCATTATAAAATAAAACAAGAGGTTAAAAAAAAGGAATATGACTCATTATATCATTTCGGCAGTTTATCACTAGGCATTAATCATCTGAGACTAGCATTTTTTAATCTCACTTCATTAACATTGAATACAGGACAATCCCTTCCTTTAGTTAACATGAGTGCGCTTCATGAAGCCTATGACAAAAAAATAAAAAAGCTTCGAGCAAAAGAAAAAAAATAAGATTGACTCTATACGAATTTAACCTTCTAACTAGAGACCAGCAATTAAAACAATTATGGGATTTAGGCACTTACATTGACAACTTTGTTAGTGACTCAGAACGTTGTAATCTTTATGCAATAGGACGTTTTTTTGTTGAGGTAAGCTACAATCCTAAAACAAATAAAATCGACACAATCAAAAGCTTTAAAACCGGATATCTTTTAGACAAATATTCAAGCCTTAAATAGAGTATTTCCTAACCAGTATGTAAATAGTACGTTTTGTGTTGATTTACACCTTTTTTTACCTTTGTTGACTTATGGTTGACCAACAAAGGGTCTTAAAAAAAGTAAAGCCTTGAAAATCAAATGATTAACAAGGCTTTTTGTACTGAAGGCGGGACTTGAACCCGCACGGCCATAATGGCCATTGGATTTTAAGTCCAACGTGTCTACCAATTCCACCACTTCAGCATCCAAGTTACAGACTGTAACTTTAATTGGTATATATTTTTGTAGAGCGAAAGACGGGATTTGAACCCGCGACCCTCACCTTGGCAAGGTGATGCTCTACCCCTGAGCTACTTTCGCAGTTTTTAAAGAACTATTTCGCTGTAAAAGCGGATGCAAATTTAAAATAAATCTTATAAATGCAAAGCCTTTTTTAAAAATAAATATAATTTATTTTAAGCTTGTTTTTTCTTGATCAGCATTCGCTTAATTTCATTGAGTTTCATTAATGCTTCAACTGGTGTTAATGTATCTATATCTGTATGTAGAATTTCTTCTTTGATTTCTTCTAGTAAAGGATCATCTAAATTAAAGAAACTCAACTGCATATCGTCTTTTAAAGACTTTACCTTATCGGTTAATTCTTCACTAGAATGTGATTTTTCAAGTTTAGAAAGAATTTTATTTGCGCGTCTAATAACTTGCTGAGGCATACCTGCCATTTTAGCTACATGAATTCCAAAACTATGCTCGCTTCCACCCTCAACAAGCTTTCTAACAAAAAGAACGTTGTCTTTTAACTCTTTAACAGCAACATTAAAGTTTTTTATTCTAGTGAATGTTTCTGTCATCTCATTAAGCTCATGGTAATGCGTAGCAAAAAGCGTTTTGGGCTTTGCAGGATGCTCGTGTAAATATTCGCTTATTGCCCAGGCTATTGAAATACCATCGTAAGTACTCGTACCTCGTCCTATTTCATCTAACAATACCAAACTACGCTCAGAAATATTATTAAGGATAGATGCCGTTTCATTCATCTCTACCATAAATGTAGATTCACCCATAGAAATATTATCGCTGGCACCAACACGTGTAAAAATCTTATCTACAAGTCCAATTCTAGCTTCCTCAGCAGGCACAAAACTTCCTATTTGTGCCAACAAAACAATTAAAGCTGTCTGTCTTAAAATAGCTGATTTACCAGACATGTTTGGTCCAGTAATCATAATTATTTGCTGTGTTTCCCTATCGAGATAAACATCGTTAGCGATATAAGCTTCGCCGAGTGGCAATTGTTTTTCTATAACAGGATGGCGTCCTTCTTTAATGTCTAATTCAAAACTGTCGTCTATTTGAGGATAACTATAATTATTGGTCTTAGCCAAACTCGCAAAACCGCATAAACAATCTAACTGACCTATTAATTGTGCATTCTGTTGCACCTGAACGATAAATTGATGCATCCAGTTTACCAACTCAGCAAATAACTGTTGCTCTATGGCCAGAATACGTTCTTCAGCACCTAATATTTTAGCCTCGTATTCTTTTAACTCTTCGGTAATGTAACGCTCTGCACTTACCAATGTTTGCTTTCGCACCCATTCTTGCGGCACTTTGTCTTTATGTGTATTTCGTACTTCTATATAATAGCCAAACACATTATTTGAAGCAATTTTAAGAGATGGTATACCTGTACGCTCACTCTCACGCTCTAGCATATTATCTAAGTAGTCTTTGCCAGACTTTGATAATCCTCTAAGCTCATCGAGCTCTTCTGAAAACCCTTCGGCAATAGTATTACCTTTTAAAACATTTACAGGTGCTTCTTCATTTAAGGTTTGCTTTATTTTTTCGCGAAGCAAATCGCAATTATGTAAACTACTTCCAATAATTTTTAGAGCTTCATTGTCGCAACTTTCAGCTACCGATTTTATTGGCACAATAGCTTCTAAAGAGTTTTTAAGTTGAATAACTTCTCGTGGACTCACTTTAGTCGTAGCAATCTTAGAAATAAGACGTTCTATATCGCCTATATGCTTTATCTGTCCTTGCATTTTTTGAAGCGCAGCATCATGCTCCAACAAATACTTAACCACTAGGTGTCGTTGCTTTATCTTATCGGCTTGTTTTAATGGTAATGCTAACCAACGCTTTAAGGTACGACCTCCCATTGCAGAAATCGTTTTGTCGATAACGTTGATTAAAGTCACCGCATTGGCATTAGTAGAATGGTACAACTCTAAATTTCTAATGGTGAATTTATCCATCCACACATAATCATCTGTGGCAATTCTAGAAATCGTGGCAATATGCTCTAATTTATTGTGTCGTGTTTCACTCAAATAATGAAGTACAACACCAGAAGCAATAATACCTTCATACAAATCCTCAACACCAAAACCTTTTAGTGTTTTTGTATTAAAATGCTTGGTAAGTGTCTCGTTGGCATAATCTGCCTGAAACACCCAATCTTCTAGATAAAAGGTATGAAAGTCGTTACCAAAAGTGTCATTAAATTCTTTTCGGCATTTTTTTGAAATAAGAACTTCACTCGGATTAAAGTTTTGAAGCAACTTATCTATATATTCAGCATTGCCTTGAGAGGTTAAAAACTCACCTGTTGAGATATCTAAAAATGAAATTCCTGTAAAACGTTTATCAAAATGAACCGCACACAAAAAGTTATTAGACTTAGAGTGTAAAATATCATCATTTAGAGCTACACCTGGTGTTACCAATTCAGTTACACCACGTTTCACAATAGTTTTGGTTTGCTTAGGATCTTCTAACTGATCGCATATAGCAACACGCTCACCTGCTCTTACCAACTTAGGAAGATAGGTATTTAGCGAATGATGCGGGAAACCCGCAAGTTCTGTTTCGCTCTCACTACCTGCACCACGCTTGGTTAAAATGATATCTAAAATCTTTGAAGCCTTTACGGCATCACTACCAAAAGTTTCATAAAAATCACCAACCCTAAACAATAATAAAGCATCAGGATACTTTGCCTTTATAGCATTGTATTGCTTCATTAACGGTGTTTCTTTTTTTGCCTTTTTAGCCAAGAGAATTGTGTATTTTTGTTTTATCCTGAAAGCTATCAGGAATTACAATTGTAAGATTGCTAATGTAGCCAAATAGCCTTGTTTTATAAAGCCTTTTGCTTATAAGTTATTTACAAAAAGTATAAGATTTCAACATGCGAAAACTAAAAAACAGTGAATTAGACCGTCTCGATGTTTCTGAATTTAAAGACGCTGAAAAATCACCAATAATTATAATTCTGGATAATATTCGTAGTCTTAATAATATTGGATCGGTCTTTAGAACAAGTGATGCCTTTTTGATTGAAAAAATTTATCTCTGTGGCATTACAGCGCAACCACCACATAACGACATTAGAAAGACTGCTTTAGGAAGCACAGAAACCGTAGATTGGGAATATGCCGAAAACACAATTGATGTTGTAAATAATTTAAAAAATGAAGGTGTAAATATCTGTTCTATTGAACAGGCTGAAAATGCAACTATGCTGAACAATTTTAACCCAGAACCGAACACAAAATATGCCTTTGTATTTGGTAACGAAGTTAAAGGAGTAGCTCAAGATATTGTAAACACTAGTGATTTGGTAATTGAAATCCCACAGTATGGCACAAAGCATTCTCTAAATATTTCTGTTAGTGCTGGTGTGGTGATTTGGGATGTTTTTAGCAAATTGAAGAAGAATTAAAATTATTCATTCATAAAATTATAATTATGCCAATAATAAAACCTGTTAGAGATATACATCCGCAAATCCCTGAAGATTGTTTTGTTGCCGAAAATGCCACCATAGTGGGAGAAGTTAGCATGGGAAACCAATGCAGCGTTTGGTTTAATGCTGTAATTAGAGGTGATGTTCACTATATAAAAATGGGAAACAAGGTGAATGTTCAAGATGGTGCTGTAATACATGCTACCTATCAAAAATCACCAACAACTATTGGTAACAATGTCTCTATTGGGCATAATGCCATTGTACATGGTTGCACTATACACGACAATGTACTTATTGGTATGGGAAGTATTGTGATGGACAACTGTATCATTGAAAGTAATAGTATTATTGCTGCTGGTGCTGTAGTTACTCAAAACACAGTTGTTGAATCTGGTAGTATTTATGCAGGTGTTCCTGCTAAAAAAGTAAAAGACATTAGTAAGGAATTGATTTCAGGAGAAATCGATAGAATTGCCAATAACTATGTAAAATATTCCAGTTGGTTTAAGGAAGATTAACGCTTAAAAATCTAAATAAGCTGTTTCAAATTTACCCTCAAGTAAGGCATCTAAAACCTCAACATTCCTGTTAGAGTATAATTTTATTGAAGGTTTATTTATTTCAGAATTAAGTAAATTCTGAGAATGTAAAATAGCCTTTGTTTGCTTTGCTACAGCCAATCCAGAATCTATTATTTTTACTTCTTTAGGAAGCATGGTTTCTAACATTGGTATTAGATAAGGATAATGAGTACAACCTAAAACCAGATAATCAATATTGGCTTTTAGCATAGGTTCTAAATACATTTGAAGCAAATCTTTCATTTGATTTGTATGTAATTGACCTGACTCAATTAAAGGTACAATCCCTTCACCAACTTGCTCAATTACCTTAATTCCATTAGCGTAAAGATCTGATGTTTTATGAAAGAGCTGACTACTAAGCGTTCCTTTTGTAGCGAGTATCCCTATAGCTTTTGTTTTTGTATTTAAAGCCGCAGGTTTAATCGCAGGTTCTATGCCTATAAATGGCACATCATATGTTTCTCTTAAATACGAAATGGCATTTGTGGTGGCTGTGTTACAAGCTACAACAATAATTTTACAGCCTTTTTCTAGTAAAAATTCGGTGTTTTTTATAGAAAGATTCCTAATCTCTTCCTCTGACTTGTTACCATAAGGTGCATTTTTACTATCGGCTAAATAGATCATATTTTCGTTAGGCAATAACATGTGTACTTCTTTAAAAATAGAAGTACCTCCAACACCAGAATCGAATATGCCAATAGGTTTATTACTCACTAGAAGATTGAAATTTAATTATACTACAAAAATAAAAAGTCGCCTTAACAAAGCGACTTTTTAAGAAGTATTTATTTATAGGCTTTTACTTATAGTTTTAAGTGAGCCTTTACATCTGCCATTAAATCTTTACCATCTGCTACAATTAACATAGCAGAGTCTAATACATACTGAAACCCTTGAGCTTTAGCTACTGCCTGAATTGCTGCGTCAGCATCATCAGCAATTGACTTTAGTAAATCGTACTCTTTCTTACTTAAGTCTTGATTCTTTTGTTGTTGGTATATAGCTAATGCTTGCTTCATGCCATCAACTTGTTTCTTACGCTTTATATTTTCTTCATCGGTTTGCGCTGCTGCTTCTGCATTATATTGCTTAACCAAATTTTCTATCTCCTTTAATTGGTCTTGAAATTCCGCCTCGTATGTATCAGCTAATTTTTGAACCTCTGCTTGTGCGTTAGCATAAGCTGGCATGGCTTTAATTAATTCCTCTTTATTAATATGTGCAATTTTATTTTGAGCAGATACAAAACTTGATGCTCCAATAAAAAGTGCAGTTGCAAATAATAATGATTTTAAATGTTTCATTTTTCCTAAATTGTATTTGTGTGTTATAATTATTAATTATTTTCTCCTTCTTCTTTCTTAGCCTTGGCTATAGAATCTCTTCGTTTAAGTTGTTTTTCACGTTCTTCACGTGCTTTTTTTCTTTGTTCTAATATTTTTTGTTTACGTTCTTCTAACGCTTTTCTTCTGTTTTCTCTATCTCTTGCCTTTATCTCTGCCGCTGTAAGTGGTTTTTTAGTACTTACAGAATCAGTCTTTTTAGCAGAATCTTTCTTTTTATCTGCAGAAGATTTAACAGCATTTTTTGCTTGTGATGTACTGTCTTTTTCAGTTGTTTTAACATCATCTTCATTGCTATTTCTAGCATCTAGTACTTTTTGTCTACGTTCATCTGCTTCACGCTTTTTAGCAGCTCTAATTGAGTCTTGTCTTGCTCTTCTAGCTTCTAATGCCTTTTCACGTTCAGCGCGTTTTGCAGCTAATTCTGCTTCTCTTGTTGCCTTACGCTCTTCTAAAGCTTTTTGTCTTTCATCTTTTTCTTCGCTTACCTCAGGAACGACTTCTTCATCTTCTAATTCTTTACGCTCCTTCTTGCTATTTGCCTGATTACGTTTTGATGTTCTTGTAATAGTTCTTAAAACTTGCTCACTTATATCATAACGTTCTGCAGAATAAAGCATCACTACATCAGCTGACTTATCGAAAACGAAATCAAATTTTTTAGTCTCTGCAATTTGTTGTACTGCAGCAAATATTTGATCTTGTATTGGCTCAATTAGCTGGCGTTTCTGAATCATTAAATCACCATTTGGACCAAAACGCTTTTGTTGATAGTCTAAGATTTCTGCCTCTTCAAAAGAAATATCTTCCATACGTTCTTCATACAATTCCTTCGTGAGAAGCACACTTTCGTTTTCAAGCTCTTTCTTTTTTTGTTCTATTCCACTAAGCTTTTTTTCAATCTCTGTTTTCCACTGAAGCACCTTTTTATCCAATTGCGTTGAGGCTTCTTGATACTCTGGTACATTTTGTAAAATATATTCAGTATCTATATATCCTATTCTAACACCTTTTTGTGCATTACTACTAAAGCTCACTAGACCTATAACTGCCAATAAAAAAAGAACTTTAAATTTCACCATGATTGTTTTTGTTTTGAGACCTATTAAATTGTTTACCAATCTTTCCGTCAGTTTTTAGTGTTACTAATCTTCAAATTTAACGAAATATATCCTTAAAAATTTTAACACCATAATGAAATACTTATTTAGCAGTTAGAAAATATCGTGCCAAAGTTAAAATTGTTGACCAATAATGAAGTGTGTTTCCCATTTTCTTGGCGATGTTCCGTCTGGTAAATCATCAAATGCATGACCAAAATCTATACCCAATAAGCCAAAAGCTGGCATAAAGATTCTTAGACCAAAACCTGCAGATCTTCTTACGTTAAAAGGATTAAAATCTCTAAAACTATTTATAGACTGCCCTCCTTCTAAGAATCCTAAAGCATAAATCTTAGCTTGAGCTCCAAGTGTTATGGCATGTCGCAATTCTAATGAGAATTTGTTGTAAATAGAGCCTCCATCTGTAGTTGACAAGGACTGATTAGGATAACCACGTAACTGAATAATCTCTCTTCCATCTAACGCAAAGTTTCCTAAACCATCACCACCAACAAAGAAACGCTCAAAAGGAATAACTCCTCTGTCATTGTTGTAAGCACCTAAGAATCCAAATTCTACACTTGGTCTAAGAACTAACTTCTTTGTTAAAGCTGTATACCAATCTGCTCTAAACTTTATTTTATAGAACTCTAACCATTTGAAACGCTCTTGGTCAATTTCACCTATACGAGCATAATCATCTGCATCTGTTGGATCTAAAGCATCTCTTTCATCCTTTAAAGCTTTATAATCTACACCGTTAACTAAAGAATATGGGAAAGAAAATTTTGCCGAAGCTGTAAAACTAGAACCTCCTGTTGGGAAAATTGGATCTGTGTATAAATTATTTCTACTTAAGCCTATAGTATACGATAGGTTATTAGAGGTACCATCACCAAATGTAAATAAACCTGTATTATAATTGTTTAAATCATACTTTTGGTAGCTTATTGCTTGTGATAACAAAAAGTAATCATCTGGCTCTGATAACCTTGTGGAAACTCCTAGAGTAAGACCAAGAATATTAAACCTTCTGCTCTTATCTGCTCTTCGTGTTGCTGAGTTATACAAAAATTGTCTAGAATAAGATATAGAACTTGATAACTGAAATGGTTTTTTACCTCCCAACCAAGGTTCACTAAATGAGAAACTATAAGTTTGAAAGAATTGACTCGCCTGCAATCTCAAAGCTAAACTCTGACCGTCACCTCTTGGCACAGGCTTGTAGGCATCTTTCTTAAAAATATCTTTAATTGCAAAGTTGTTAAAAGACAATCCTAGAGTACCTATAAAACCACCTCCACCATAACCACCTTGTAGTTGTATTTGACTAGATCCTTGTTCTGCTACTTCATACTCTATATCTAGGGTACCATCCACTGGGTTAGGATTTTTAATGTTTGGAACAAGCTGCTGAGCATCGAAGAAACCTAACTGCCCTAATTCTCTTAAGGTTCTAATAATTTGAGACTTACTATACAACTCACCTGGTCTTGTTCTTATTTCTCTGTATATAACATGATCATTGGTAACATCGTTTCCTTTAACAGTAACGTTATTAAAATAAGCAGGCTTACCTTCAGAAATACGGATTTCCATATCAATAACATTACCTTCTGCACTAACTTCAACCGGGTTAATAGTAGAAAACATATAACCTGAGTTTTGATAAGCATTCACCAAACTTTGTGCATCTGGATCGTTAGGGTCGTCTATACGCTCTCTAAGCTCTACTCCATTGTACGCATCACCTTCTTTGATACCTAACAACAATGCCAATTGTCTATCACTATATACCGTGTTACCAATAAAATCGATTTTACCAAAGGTATATTTTTCTCCTTCTTCTACTTCAATATTTAAACTGATGGTTTTGTTATTGTTATAGATTATTGAATCTGAAACAATTCTAGCATCTCTATATCCTTTTTCTTTATATCGGTCTACAATACTCACTAAATCTTCTCTAAAATCTTCTTCAATGTATTTTGATCGTTTAAATATTCTCAGTGGGCTTAGGCTTTTCTTCTTCGTATTCTTCATGGCCTTACGAAGTTTTTTATCAGACAGCTTTTCGTTACCTATAAAATTGATGTGCTTTATTTTTACTTTCTGACCTCTGTCTATCTTAATCTTCATGTTAACACGCTCTTTCTCTACAGAATCTATTACCTCTGAAGTTTGAATGTTAACTTTGGTATTTAAAAACCCTTTCTTTTTGTATTTATTGGTTAGGTAATTTCTTGTAGTAGCAATGAGGTTTTCGGTAACCTTTACACCAGACTGAAGCTTATTCTCTGTTATAATTTCATCTTTCTTACCTTTCTTAACACCCTCAATAGTAAGATCTTTAAGCTCTGGCAAATCCATTAGATGAATTTCTAAATTGGCGTTTCTACCATCAATATCAGTGATAAAAATGTCTATACTGCTAAAGAGATTAGATTTCCATAACGTCTTAACAGCATTTGCTATTTTTTCACCACCAACTTGAATCTCCTCATCCTTTCTAAGTTTGGAATAGGCTATAATGGTTTGCGGACTAAAATTAGTATTTCCTGTAACCGTAATGTCTTTGATTAAATACTTGGCACCATCTTGTACTTGAGCATTACCCAAAAAAGGTATTGTAAAAAATAATACAACACCAATTAATTTAGCAAGGGACTTTGGTATTTTTTTATGAGGTAAGTTGTTCGCTTGTTTTTCCAAATCTTCGTTCTCTATTTTGATAATTTATCAGCGCTTCGTACAAATGTTCTTTGTTAAAATCTGGCCATAAAATATCTGTAAAATATAATTCAGCATAGGCAATTTGCCAAAGTAAGAAATTGCTAATTCGTTGTTCTCCACTAGTGCGAATTAACAAGTCTACATCTGGTAAATTTTGCGTGTAAAGATGCTTATTTATAATTGATTCATCAATACTTTCAGTAGAAATTATATTATTTTTAACTTTAACTGACAATTCTTTAATAACATTAACAATTTCTTCACGAGAACCATAGCTTAATGCCAGAGTTAATGTCATATTCGTATTATTTTTTGTCTTTTCTATAACATCCAATAACTCTTCATGCGCCTTTTTAGGCAAATCATGAAGACATCCTATGGCAGACAACTTAATGTTATTGTCTTGCAGTGTCTTTATTTCTTTTTTTAGCGATTTAACCAAAAGCTTCATAAGGGTTTGCACTTCTAGTTTTGGTCGGTTCCAATTTTCTGTAGAAAAGGCATAAAGTGTTAGATTTTTTACACCTAACTCGGCACTCGCCTCAACAGTCTGCCTTACAGCTTTTGTGCCATTTTCATGACCTATTGCACGTATTAAGCCTTGCTGTTTTGCCCAACGACCATTGCCATCCATGATAATTGCTACATGGTTAGGAAGTTTTTCTTTATTTACTTTTTCTTTTAGACTCATTTTAAAAATTGCAATAGCATGGCCTTCTACCAAAGGTGTAAGTTAAGGTAATTCCTGAAAACACATACCAGTCATTGCTATTAGTATTTCCAAAACTTAACTGCTCTCTAAATTCATTATCTGGCACACTTCCATCCAGTTCATCAGAAAATGTATATCTAGCACCTATTTCTGCTGCTAATACCAAATGATTGCTAATATTAGTTTTATATCCCAAAACCATCGGTATGCCATAAGCCCAACTACTAGTATCCTCAGAGGTATATTGACCATTTTGAGTAAAATAATAGTTATCGTGATTAGCCACAGAAATACCTGTATACAAATACGGAGTGCCTTTTATGCCGCTTGTATGCAAATCGAAATCCCAAAATGTAAATTCCATTCCTGCTGAAATTTCCAAAATACTCGTATTAAACTTATAGCCTCTTTGTATTCGTCTAGGATCATCTGATTTACCATCAACACCTTCTAAATCTGAAAATATGACAGATAACCTATACGAATGTCTCGGGCTTCTATTCCACTTAAAAATACCACCAATAGCAAACTGGTTGGGAGATATATAATTAGTAGCACCTACGTCTCCAATAAAATTACTCCCACCTGCAAACACACCAACCTCATAGATTTGAGCATTAGTATTTTGCATAAAAAATACACTTGTAAAAATTAGGAATAAATACCTCATAAATTTTTCAAAGTTTGCAAATATAATAATTATGATTAGCCTATTACAATTTGACACAAATTGTCTTAGAGATAAACAACATTTACAAGCTTTTATTGTAAAAAAACACGACTTAATTACGTCTATCCTCTCCCCAAAGAAGCTTTTTTCTTAAGGTGTCTAAAAATGTTTCTTGTAAACGCTCAACCATCTTGATTGCAAAATTTGCCTTTTTCACTGTTACCGTAGTAGTATTAGGTAATGTAACTATTCTAGAGTCTAAAGACATTAAAAATTGATCTTCCCGTCCATCAACCTTAAAAGTAACTTTTGTTTTATCTGGAATAATTAAAGGTCTTGCACTTAAATTATGAGGTGCAATTGGTGTCAATGCAAAATTATTAGCCTCTGGTGTTATAACAGGTCCTCCACAACTTAAAGAATAGCCTGTAGAACCAGTTGGTGTAGATAAAATAAGACCGTCTGCCCAATACGATGTTAAGTATTCATCATCGAGATGTGTTTCAACAGTTATCATAGAAGTGGTATTCTTTCTGCTCAAGGCAATCTCATTAAGCGCAAAATTAGTTTCACCTACAGCTTCACTCTTTGGTTGTGTAGTAACGCTCAACAATGTACGCTCAGATATTTTATAATCACCATTAAAAATTTCGGCAAGAGCAGATTCTATCTCTTCGGTTTGTATAGTTGCCAAGAATCCTAATCGACCAGTATTTATACCAACTATAGGAATACCCAAATCTCTTACATGGGTAATAGCTCTTAATATGGTTCCGTCGCCACCAATACTAATGAGCAAATCGTAACTTTTATCTAGTTTTGAAAACGTCTTTAAAGCCGTATTATTAAGAACCACTTCATGCTGTTGGCTTAAAAAATCTGACTCAACAAAAATTTCAGCATCATACTTCAACAGCACATCTACTAAAATTTCTAGTGCATTCTGAGTTGAATCTTTCGCATAGTTCTGACCGTAAATTGCAATTTTCATCATTACATATTTAGGTATTTATCTAAGTACTGCGAACGGTCTTTTAAGCTTTCTATATATGAATCTTCTTCGTGACCCGAAACAATATTATAACTGTAGCGTCTAAAAGTTTGTATAATCTCATTAAGACTTGTATTTCCAATTTTTAAAGTAATCTGAACAAGGTCTGAACCCATCTTAGATATAAATGCACCTAGCAATTTTGCGTCATTAGACTCTACAATCTGACTAATTTCACTAAACGAATAATCATGAATACCTTTTTCTACAATTAGAATACCTCCTGGCTCAGCAAAAAAAGGTGTTTCATTAAATAGGTGTATAATATCGTTCAGCTCGTAATATCCTAAATATGAATTTTTCTCATCTAAAACCGGCATTATATTAGAGTCATTTTGAGCAAAAGCCTCAAGCACATCAAGCCAATTTGTTGTAGACCTAACAAAGAACCCTTCAATAGTATGACTACAATCGCTTATAGCTATAGTACTATCAAAACAATGCACATCAGTCTCTGACACACAGCCCATATACACACCTTCATTTTGTATTGGTATATGCGAATATGTTAGCTGATTAAATAGCATTTGTAAATCGCCTATTTTATCAGTAATCTTAAGTGGTTTTATATCGTTTATTACAAAATCCTGTAACTGCATATTTAGAGTTTGAATATCTTGCAAATTAATCAAAAATAACTACAAAAACCCAAGATGAGTTCTGTATTTTTGTTGTTTAAAACTTAAAAAAATGACAAAATTAAGTGTTAACATTAATAAGATTGCGACACTAAGAAATAGTCGTGGAGGAGATGTGCCGAGTGTGGTGCAATTTGCTAAAGACGCTCAAAGATTTGGTGCTGAAGGCATAACAATCCATCCAAGACCAGACGAAAGACATATTCGCTATCAAGATGTTTACGATTTAAAACCAGAAGTCACCACAGAATTCAATATAGAAGGTAACCCTATACCAAAGTTTATTGATATGGTTTTAGAAGTAAAGCCAACTCAAGTAACCTTAGTGCCAGATGCCGAAGATGCTATTACCTCTAATGCAGGTTGGGATACTGTAAAGCACAAAGATTTTTTAATAGATGTTATTAAAGAATTTAAAAACAATGGTATTAGAACTTCGATTTTTGTAGATCCAGATTTACACCAAATTGAAGGTGCCAAAGAAACAGGCACTGATAGAATTGAACTTTATACCGAAGCTTATGCAAACCAATTTAGCTTAGGAAACAAAGATGGCATAAAACCTTATATGGAATGTGCTGGTTTGGCAAACACCCTTGGCCTAGGTATTAATGCTGGCCATGATTTATCACTTGACAATATCAAATATTTTAAAGAGAATATTACAGGCCTATTAGAGGTTTCCATAGGACATGCTTTAATCTCTGAAAGCTTATATTTAGGAGCTAAAAATGTCATTAAAATGTATTTAGACAAACTAAAATGATTTTACACTCTAACATAATAGGTGAAGGCAGACCATTTATAATTCTTCATGGCTTTTTGGGCATGGGTGATAATTGGAAAACCTTAGCCAAACAATTTTCAGAATCTAACTACCAAGTCCATTTGGTAGACCAACGTAACCATGGTCGTAGTTTTCATTCAGATGACTTTGATTATGAATTAATGGCAGATGACCTAAAAGCCTATTGCGAAGAACATAACCTCAACGACATTATTCTGTTAGGACATTCCATGGGAGGAAAAACAGCAATGTTGTTTTCTACATTATATCCTGAATTGGTAAAAAAGCTTATTGTTGCAGATATTTCACCGCGTTATTATCCAGTACATCACGATACAATTTTAGAAGGTTTGAGTAGTTTAGATTTTTCTAAAATTAAAAGTCGAGGCGAAGCTGATAAAGCGTTAAGTAACTACATTAAAGACCAAGGCATTCGCATGTTCTTACTCAAGAATTTATATTGGGTAGAAAAAGGACAACTAGGCTTAAGAATCAATTTGCCTGTTTTAAAAGACAATGTTGCAGAAGTAGGCGAAGCATTGCCTATACACGCTACTTTTGAAAAAGACACATTGTTTCTGCGTGGAGACCGCTCTGAATATATTGGAGAACAAGATGAAGCAATAATTCATCGTCATTTTCCAAATTCAGAAATCGTTACCATTTCTAATGCTGGTCATTGGTTGCATGCAGAAAATCCAGAAGATTTTTATCAAGCTGTAATTAATTTCTTATATTAAGTGGACTAAAAAAACTTAATTGTATGAATCTTTTAATAAGACTTTTAATCAATGCCCTTGCTGTTTTTATTTTAGCACACCTTTTAGGTGGTGTTAAAGTAGACGGATACCTTGGCGCCATTATCGTTGCTTTTGTTTTAGCAATTCTCAACCTATTTGTTAAGCCTATTTTGATAATTTTTACGCTGCCAGTTACCATTTTAACCTTGGGATTATTTCTTTTGGTTATAAACGCATTAATCATCCTTTTAGCTGACAAATTAATTGACGGATTTGGCGTAAATGGATTTTGGACCGCCTTAATTTTCAGCGTTCTATTATCTATTCTGCAATCCTTTTTATACACCATTTTTAAAGAGCCAAAAAACGACTAAAAACCAATCGTTTAAACTATTGTAGGGTTGTGAAAAATATTGTATTTTTGCAGCCCAATTTTAGTTACTAAGCATAATGAATATTACAAGAGAAAACATCGACGCATTAAATGCAGTTGTAAAAGTAGATATCGCTAAAGAAGATTACAGCGATAAAGTTGAAAAAATCTTATCAGATTACCGTAAGTCTGCTAACATTCCTGGATTTAGAAAAGGCCACGTTCCTATGAGCTTGGTTAAAAAGCAGTATGGTAAAGCCGTATTGGTTGATGAGGTAAACAAATTACTTCAAGATGCCATAGGTAAGTATTTGGTTGAAGAAAAACTAGACGTTTTAGGTAACCCGTTACCAAAACAACAAGATGACCTAGATTGGGATGCTGATGCTTTTTCTTTTGAATTCGAATTAGGTTTAGCACCAGAATTTGATGTAAAACTAAAAGGCAAAAAAGCAATAACGCACTATAATATCGTTGCTGATGATAAAATGATTAACAACCAAGTTGAGCATATCCAAAAGCAATACGGTAAGTTAGTATCTCAAACCGAAGTAACTAAAGATTCTGAAATTACTGGAAAATTCACTAACGAAGAAGAAGGTATAGAGAGCGTTGCAACTTTAACTTTAGATAAATTAAAAGGAAAAACAAACCCTAAGAAATTTATCGGAGCTAAAGTTGGAGATGTTATTGAGTTAAAAACTAAAGGTCTTTTTAATGACGACCACGACTTAATGACGTTCTTAAAAGTATCTCACGATGATGCTCATGGATTAGATATTAATGTAAACTTCGAAGTTGCTGAAATTAACGAAAGAGAACTTGCAGATTTAGACCAAGAATTATTCGATAAGCTTTTTGGCCCTAAAGCAGTAACTTCTGTTACTGAGCTAAAAGATAAGATTAAGGAAGATTCTGAAAAGCAATTTGCACAACAAGGTGATCAGAAATTATTAAATGATGTTACTGAATACTTATTAGAAAGCACATCGTTTGACCTTCCTGTAGAATTCCTTCAAAAATGGATGCAAACAGCTGGTGAAGAACCAATGACTGAAGAGCAAGCTAAAGAAGAATATGAAAAGTCTGAAAAAAGCATGCGCTACCAACTTATAGAAGGAAAATTAATCACAGACCATAACTTACAAGTTCAATTTGAAGAATTGAAAGCTTACGCTATGGACATGATTAAAGGTCAAATGGCACAATTTGGTCAATTAAATCCTTCAGAAAAAGAATTAGAAGATATCGCAACTCGTATAATGTCTAATCAAGATGAGGTAAAACGTCTATCTGAGCAATTGATGAGCCAAAAACTATTAAACCTTTACAAAACCGAAGCAAATATCAAAACAAAAGAAATCACTTATGATGATTTTGTTAAAGAATTCTACAGCTAAGGTTATTGAATAAATTAGTATCTTTAAGGCGTAGAACTGAAAAGTTTTACGCTTTTTTTTTTAACAAAAAACAAATTGAAACTATAATGAATTACGGAAAAGAATTTGAAAAGTTCGCAATAAAAGATCAAGGTATCAATAGTGCTCATTATGACAAAATCATAACAAGCATGTATCCTACAAACCTTACACCTAACATTATTGAAGAGCGCCAAATGAACGCAGTCGCAATGGATGTGTTTTCGCGCCTTATGATGGATCGTATTATATTTCTAGGTACTGGCGTAAACGATCAAGTGGCAAATATCATACAAGCCCAGTTACTGTTTTTACAAAGTGTAGACGCTTCAAAAGATATTCAAATATATATTAATTCACCTGGTGGATCTGTATATGCAGGTCTAGGTATTTATGACACTATGCAGTTTGTAAAACCAGATGTTGCTACAATCTGTACAGGTATAGCTGCATCAATGGCAGCTGTATTATTATGTGCTGGTGAAAAAGGGAAGCGTTCTGCATTAAAACATTCTCGTGTTATGATACACCAACCGATGAGTGGTACGCAAGGCCAAGTATCTGATATGGAAATTGCTGTTAGAGAGACTTTAAAAGTTAAAGAAGAACTTTATAATATCATCTCTACACATTCTGGCAAATCATATGAGCAAGTTGAAAAAGATTCTGATAGAGATTACTGGATGCGATCTAACGAAGCTTTAGAATACGGAATGATTGACGAAGTTTTAGAACGCAAGTAAACAAACCAAATATCTTGCGACTAAAAACCCCTAAACAAGAACGAAAATTATGGCGAAAGAAGAATTAGAATGCTCATTTTGTGGTAGGAAAAAGTCAGAAACCAATTTATTGATTGCTGGACTAGATGCACACATCTGTGACCGTTGTATTGAGCAAGCGTATGGTATTGTTGTTGAAGAATCCAAACAATCGGGCAACTCAGAGCTTAGTGCAGAGTTAATGCTGAGAAAACCAAAAGAGATTAAGGCTTTCTTAGATGAATATATCATTGGACAAGAGTACACCAAACGCGTTATGTCTGTTGCTGTTTACAATCACTATAAACGTTTATTACAACCACCTTCTGAGGATGATATTGAAATCCAAAAGAGCAACATCATCATGGTTGGGCAAACAGGTACAGGTAAAACCTTAATGGCAAAGACAGTGGCACGAATGCTTAACGTACCTTTAGCCATTGTTGACGCTACTGTGTTAACCGAAGCAGGTTATGTAGGTGAAGATGTTGAAAGTATATTAACACGTTTGTTGCAAGCAGCAGATTATAATCTAGAAAAAGCTGAACGAGGCATTGTTTTTATAGATGAAATTGATAAGATTGCTCGTAAAAGTGATAATCCATCAATAACAAGAGATGTATCTGGTGAAGGTGTACAGCAAGCACTTCTAAAATTATTAGAAGGCACTGTTGTTAATGTTCCACCAAAAGGTGGTCGTAAACATCCAGATCAAAAGTTTATAGAAGTTAATACAGAGCACATTTTATTCATTGCTGGCGGAGCTTTTGATGGTATTGAGCGTGTAATTACCAAACGTCTTAACATGCAAGCCATTGGCTACAGTTCTATAAAAGATGATAATGTAGATGATAACAACATCCTTCAATATATTATTCCAAAAGACCTAAAAGACTTTGGATTAATACCTGAAATTATTGGTCGTCTACCAGTATTAACACATATGGATCCATTAGATGCTAATACACTCAGAGCTATCTTAACCGAACCTAAAAATGCCATTATCAAACAATACAAAAAATTGTTTGCCATGGATGAGGTTGATTTTACAATCACAGATGGCGCTTTAGACTATATTGTAGAAAAAGCTATTGAATACAAACTCGGTGCTCGTGGTTTACGTTCGCTTTGCGAAGAAATATTAACCGAAGCCATGTTTGATTTACCTGGTTCTGGAGAAACAAAACTAAATGTAACCAAAGCTTACGCTGAAGATCGATTAAACAAATCTACTTTAAAAAAGCTTAAGGCTGTGTCCTAACTGGAATAAGAATAATCAAAAAAAGAAACCACAATTTTAAAAATTGTGGTTTTTTTATTCTTAGGATTGATTAATAAATATTGCTGACAATATGTTATATAAAATAGTTAGGGTTTTTAATAAATAGCACATTTATTTACTGCTAATATAGAACCATCTTTTATTGTTAAAACCATTTCGACAAGTTTTTGGTTAAAGTCATTTTAAATCTCGTTGTATGAAAATTACTTGATGATTTTAACGACGAATGGCAATATTAAAAATGTTTATTTATTTAACCTTAATAACTCGTCAATATAATCTCTAGAGTTTGATAAACGAGGTACTTTGTGCTGACCACCAAGTTTATCGTTTTCCTTTAACCAATCGTAAAATAAGTTGGTACGTGCACAATGAATTTTTGGCTTGTTTAAAGTCATGTTATTGTAGCGCTTGGCTTCATAATCAGAGTTTAATGCCTTAAGCGCATTATCAAACAACTCTTCAAAATAAGACATGTTTTTAGGTGGTGTTTTAAACTCAATAATCCACTCATGCGCGCCTTTTTCTTTGCCTTGCATAAATATTGGCGCAGCTGTATAATCTACAATCTCAGCAGCCGTTCTTTTGCAAACTTTCTTTAGAGCATCTTCTGCATTTTCAATGATGAGCTCTTCACCAAAGGCGTTAATATGGTGTTTTGTTCTACCAGACACTTTAATTCTATGTGGTTTTAAACTCACAAATCGTATTGTATCACCAATTTTATAGCGCCAAAGACCAGCATTTGTCGTAATAATAACAGCATAGTTTTTTCCTAACTCTACTTCACTCAACGGAATTACTTTTTCATCTTTAGTGCCATAGGTATCCATAGGAATAAACTCATAGAAAATACCATAATCTAACATCAATAATAAATCCCCAGAATAGTTCTGATCTTGTATCGCAAAGAATCCTTCAGAAGCATTATAGATTTCATAATATTTAAAATCTTTTTTAGGCAATATAGACCTGTACTGTTCTATATAGGGATTAAAACTCACACCTCCATGAAAGTAAACTTCAAGATTTGGCCAAATATCAAAAAGGTTATCTTTTCCTGTTTTATCTAGTACGTTATTGAGAAGCACTAACATCCATGATGGCACACCAGCTAAACTCGTTACATTTTCTTCTATAGTTTCCGCTACTATAGCTTGCATTTTCGCCTCCCATTCACTCATTAAAGATACCTTGCTACCTGGAGTGCTGCTAAACTCTGCCCAAAACGGCATATTATCAATAAGAATAGCGCTAAGGTCTCCAAAAACAGTCCCGTTTTCTTTATACAATTCTTTGCTTCCACCTAAGCGAAGACTTTTTCCTGTAAACAACTGTGCATCCTCATTATTATTAAGATACATACACAACAAGTCTTTACTTGCTGCATAATGACAATCTTCTAACGATTCTGTACTTACCGGAATGAACTTGCTTTTAGAATTGGTTGTTCCACTCGATTTAGCAAACCATTTTATTGGTCTAGGCCAAAAAATATTCTGTTCGCCTTGTCTAGAGCGCTCAATTAAAGGTTGTACATCTTCATAGCTTACTACAGGCAAGCGCTCATTAAATTCTTTATACTTTTTTATTGAAGCAAAATCATACTGCTTACCTATCTCTGTATCCTTAGCAAATTTCAAAAGACTAAACAGCAATTCGTTTTGTACCTCGTTAGGATATTTTAAAAACAGATCTATTTGATGAAATCGCTTTTTTAAAAACCACGAAGCAATAGAATTTACAATAGGAATTGGCATGGATTGGTTATCTTTAACCGTTAAACGGTATTAGGCTATTATAAGTTTATTTTCAAATTTAATTTCTTGAAAATCCAAAAGCTAAATTTAATAAATTTCTTTTATGATTTATACAGGTGTCCTCACTAAAATGCAGACTGAATTTTTAGAACCAATTCAATATTACTTGGTTTTTGAGAACGATTTTATTCACATGAATCAACTCATCAACAAAACTATTGAAGTTAAGCATGTTGGGCATCAATGTTTGAGTTGTGGACTAGACAAACCTATTTATAGACAAGGGTTTTGTAAGAGCTGTTTTTTTGACAAACCTGTTGCTGGCGATTGGATAATGCGACCAGAATTGAGTACAGCACATTTAGGCAAAGAAGATAGAGATTTAGAATACGAAAAAAAGGTACAGTTACAACCACATATTGTATACTTAGCTAATTCTAGTAACGTAAAAGTTGGTGTTACCAGAAAAAGTCAAATTCCTACACGTTGGATAGACCAAGGTGCACATGAAGCTATTGAGATTGTCGAAGTACCAAACCGTTATTTGGCAGGCATTACTGAGGTTGCCTTAAAAGATCATGTCGCAGATAAAACCAATTGGAGAAAAATGCTAAAAAATGACAATGTAGATGAAGACTTAACCGAGTGGAGACAACGTTTAAAGATTTACATTCCTGATGAAGTTAAAGATTACTTTATAGAAAACAATACCGAGACTCACCTTCATTTTCCGGTAGAGCACTACCCTGAAAAACCTAAAAGCTTGAATATTGAGAAACAAGTAAACTACTCAGGCAAATTAGTTGGTATTAAAGGCCAATATCTCATTTTTGAAGATGATACAGTATTTAATATTCGAGCAAACGAAGGGCTTGTTGTAGATCTAAATATATTGTAAAACAGAATGTTAGGGTTGCGTTAAAAATTATTTTGTTCAGATTCTTATTATTAAATTTCAATAAAAAGAAGATGAAGCAGTCACCATTCCTCTACGTTGCAATTACAACACTACTATTAATAACCATAACTATTATGTGTTCTATGAATTTTCCGTTTAATTGGATATTCTACCTTACAGTTATTGGACAGATTCTAGTTGTTATTATGGTATATAAAGTATTAAAGGACAAGTACACAACCAACAAAACTTTTGAGCATTTTTATGAAGATCATCCAGTTGAACCTATAGAAGTTAGAGCTGAAAACGAAAACTTTAGATAATCTGTTTCTATTTGGATATAGAAAACGAAAAAAGAGCAACAATTTGTTGCTCTTTTAATATTGTAAAATAAAAAGCTAGAGACCTAGATGTTTTCTGCGTCTCTTAAACTCTGAATATATTCTGCTTTTTGAATCTCTCTTCTTCTCTTAACAGATGGTTTAGTGAAATAACGAGACTCTCTTAAGTTTTGCATAATCTGTACATTTCTGTGCTTACGCTTGTAACGCTTAAGAGCTCTTTCTATATTCTCTCCTTCTTTAATTTCGATTTTAATCATCTATCGCTAGTTTTTTATTATCTATATCTTGCAAATGGTCGGCAAATATAGGCCAACTATTTGAAAATAAAAAATTATTATTTAAAATTTTTAACTCTTTTATTTTAGCAAAAAACGAGTGGTTAACTAACCCAGATACGTCTTTAAGATTTTACTCTTACTTGCGTGGCGTAATCTTCTTATCCCCTTTTCTCTGATTTGTCTTACACGCTCTCTAGTAAGGTCATAAATACTTCCTATTTCCTCTAAAGTCATTGGTGGTTGATTACCTATACCAAAGTTAAGACGAATAACATCACTTTCCTTTTGAGTTAATGTATCTAAAGCACGCTCTATTTCAGTATTTAAAGATGCTTGCATTAAATCTTTATCTGGTCTTGGAGATTCACTCTCACTTACAACATCATAAAGACTAAAGGTTTCACCTTCTTTAAGTGGCGCATCCATAGATAGATGACGACCAGAATTCTTCATAGATTGTTTTACCTCTCTAGTACTGATATCTAATTCTCTTGCAATTTCTTCAGCATTTGGTGGTCGCTGATGAATTTGCTCTAAATGAGAAAATGTTTTGTTGATTTTGTTGATTGTACCAATCTTGTTTAACGGTAAACGTACAATACGGGATTGCTCTGCCAAAGCTTGTAAAATAGCTTGTCTAATCCACCAGACCGCATAAGAAATAAATTTAAAACCTCTAGTTTCATCAAAACGCTTTGCAGCTTTTACCAATCCTGCGTTACCTTCATTTATTAAATCTGGAAGTTTTAATCCTTGATTTTGATATTGTTTTGCTACCGAAACCACAAATCTTAAGTTAGCTGTAGTTAGTTTATCTAAAGCTTCTTGATCACCTTTTTTGATACGTTGTGCTAACTCAACTTCTTCGTCTGCTGTAATCAAAGGAATTTTACTTATATCTTGTAGGTATTTGTCTAGTGATTTGTCTTCTCTGTTAGTTACCTGCTTGGTAATCTTAAGTTGCCTCATGTAGTTTTCTGAAATTTTGTGAACCTATATTATAATCAAATATTTCAGATAACCAAAATTTTGTGGAATTATTAACACACTAAATACTGAAAACGAACCGTTTTAATCAGAATCAGTCCTTTTTTGTAGAATCTTGCGCCTTTTTATCGCTTTTCTTCTTTTTTCCATTTAGAATTCCACCTAAAACATTACCAACTCCTTCTTTAATTGCATCTTTAGGATCTTTCTTAGTGCTATCTGTATTAGCATTGGTAGAATCTGTTTTTGTGTCATTACTATTTCCTCCCAAAACATTACCTAACAAATCATTGATTTTATCCTTGCCCTTACCTACTAGTTTCTGTTTTTGAATTTCTATTAACTGACTGGTAAGACTAGAAACACCACTTGTTAAATCCGTTGAAATTAAAGGGCTAGAAAACGTACCTCCAATATTTGCCGTAACAGGAATTGAAATCTTGTTCACTTCTGAGTCATTAATCTGTCCAATCAATCGGTTAACATCGCTACCCAAATATTTTGCTGGCACTTGCAATACCGCACTATAATTCATTGTGTTTGAAAAACTATGCGAACCCGAAACCTCTATTGGAATATCCTTATATTTTAAAGTAAATGGTTTTACACTAACCTGTCCATTTTCAAAACTGAGTTTAGTTTTAATATCCTTTTGAAGCTGATTAAAGTCTATAAAATCTAATTTACTATCTAAACCAGACAGTAAAGGGCTTTTACTAACATCTACATTAGAAGTTAAAATTTCAGCCAAGGCATTACCTGAAATCGTGGCTAAATCTGGGGAGAAATTTTCATCTAAAAGACCACTTACATCAATAGTGGAATTTAATTTTCCTTGTACAACCTTTGCTATTGGAGCCAAAGCCTGAAGCATTTCCAGATCTTTAAAGGATTGAGAAATATCAAATTGCTGCATCGCTAATTTCATATCAAATTTTGGCTTAGCTTCTTTTGTATTTACATTACCTGAAATACCCAACTGACCATTGAACAAATCTGTAGTCATATTGCTTAAATTGGCATTTTGGTCTTTAATAGATAACTGCCCTTTTACGTTTTTTAAATTCAGGTTATCGTAAATAACAGTTTTAGCATTTGCCGTAATCGTACAGTCTAAAAAGTCTGGAATCTTGAGAGACTCTGAATCTGATGTAGTCTTATTAGATGTTTCTGTGGCAGACTCATCTTCAACCATAAAATCTGAAATTGCAAACGTATTAGAATTTACATTAAAGTTTCCTTGAAGCTTTTTATCGCTCAATAAAAATCCTAAAAGATTATTAATAGTACCTGTTGCCGAAAAATCACTTTTACCTGTCTGTGCATCAAAATTATTAAGGCTTACCGTACCAGGTTTAAAAGTAAGGTTAGCTTTATTTATTTGAATAGGATTTACAATATCTTCAGACGAAAAAACAAAATCTGTAACAGACACGCTTCCGTTGTTTTTAATACGTTGATATGCATTAGTTTCTATAGCATCCATATCGAAAGACGTATTCAACTTTCCTTTTAGAATTCCGCTTAACTGATTCTCTAATTCTACAGGATAGGCTTTGGTAATATTTGCTAAGTTTAAAACACCATCTAAATTAGCATTTACCAACATGTTGCCTGTTAAATTTTTAATATGAGCTTCAGATTTAAATACATCTTCATCAATTTTAAAGTCTAATTGGTCTATATCCACAAAGGTATCATCAACATTTCCAGTCGTGTTTTTTACAGATGCATTTATCATAATGTTTCTGACACTTTTTGGTAAATCTGGATATTTGAACGACGCGTTATCAGATTTCATATTGATATCTAATGTTGGTATAGTTTCCTCAGACACTAAGCCTTTAATAACACCATTGACTGTGAAATTTCCGGTTGTGTTTACGTTTTCTATATTCTTGGCATAGGCTTCTGGTATTACCGCTAAAAAATCTTTAAATGATGATTCTGGGTTTTTAAACGTAATATCTATTTGCTGTCCTTCATCTACCAATTGCACAAAACCTTCAAACTCTAATGGTAATGCATTAATGAAGCCTTTATTTTCCTTGAAAGTATATTTGTTTTGTTCCAAATCTAAACCAATTAAGGCGTCTAATTTTATACTATTATTACTAAAATACTGAGTACTATCCACAGACATACTAATTTTTGCTTCGGTTTTAGTATCCAATTCTGACTTTTCACCTGAAAAAATGCCTTTACCGTTATGGTTAACTTCTGTTGCGTATAAACTAGTATTAGATCCTTCGTCTATGTAAGTAAAAGCACTATTGTTTAGTTCATAGTTTTGAATATCGAAACTAAAGCCTGAAGATTGTTCTTCAGAATCAGATGCTGTTGAAGCGTCTTCATCTTGTTTTACGATATCGTAATTTGTAGTTCCGTTTTTATTGGTTTTTAGCGTTAACAACAGCTCATCTGCTATAATTTCGTTAACCACCAATGATTCGTCTGAGCCTTTAAATAACTCGCCAATAGGCATTTCAAAAGACAAGGCTTTTGCTGTAGCTAAAGTTTCATCCTTAAAAGGTGCTCTATTTACAATTTTAAGATTTTCTACACTAACTTCTGCATGAGGAAAACTAGAAATTAGGCTTAAACTAACATCATCAAAACTTAAATCTGCATCTAAATTTTCATCGGCATAATTTTGAACAATAGCATCTATCTTAGACTCTAAAACAAATGGCACTGCAATAAGAATAGCGATAAATATTAGTAAAATGATTCCGACAATCTTTAAAAATTTCTTCATGGTTGTAGTGTATAGCTTTACTTATTATACGCAAAGTTGGTAAGAAAAGTTGTGCTTTTAAGAAACTTTAGGAAGACTTTAATGATTTAATAACAGTTAGGTGAGATCAATTTCTTCGTTAACCTTAAGTTTAAATCTTCTTCTAAAGAGGTACACACCCAAATATAAAAACGGAGTATCAAAAAATGCCACTAAGACTTTGAACAAAAATCCGCTAATCAATAATCCTTTAAAGCTAGACCATGGTAAAACTTCAAAATAACACAACAGACTTATTATAGACAATGTATCTACAAACTGCGATATCCATGTAGAAAAATTATTACGCAACCAAAGGTGTTTTCCTTTTGTTAGGTTTTTCCAGAAGTGATAAATTCTAATATCTATAAACTGAGCAAATAAATAGGCAAACATACTAGACCCAACAGCTATTATAGTTTTACTAAAAACAAGCTTAAAAGTCTCGTTATTTAATGGCGAATTATCTAATGCAGGCACGCTATCTGCAACCAAAATAATACCAACCGAAAATAAGGATGCAAAAATACCTGCGACTACAATATCGTTAGCGCGTTTTTTTCCATAAATCTCACTGATTAAATCCGTAATCAAAAATGTAATTGGATAAGGCAGAATTCCTACCGAAATTTCGAACAATTTGCTTCCAAAAATCTCAACATCTACAGGATACCAATAGAAAAACTTCTGAAAAATGAGGTTAGATACCACCAAAGAGGTTATAAATAGACTTCCGAGTAAAAGATAGATGCGTTGGGCTAAAAACTTGTCTTTTAACGACATTAAAAATGGTTAATAAATTGTTGTAGTAAAGATAAACTATTAATTTTTGTTTTAGTTATTTTGCTAATTCCATGACAGCAGGCAAATCCGTTTACATAGCATTAGGAAGTAACAAAGGCAACAGGTTAGAATACTTGCAACTAGCCATAGATGCTATTTTTGAAAGGGTTGGTACAATCCGTAAAATTTCTAAAGTCTATGAAACTCCTGCTTTAGGTTTTGAAGGTGATAATTTTTATAATGCTTGCATTAAGATTGAAACCGAATTAAAACCAAAAAAACTACTAAGAGTCCTTAAGCAAATTGAAGCTGATTTAGGCAGAACCACCAAAAAATCTGACACTTATGAGTCTCGTGAGATTGATTTAGACATCTTGTTTTACGAAGATGAAGTCATCAATGAAAAGTCGCTTATAATACCACATCCTGCCATACACCTGCGTAAGTTTGTTTTAGTACCATTATCTAATATTGCCAAAGACGTCAAGCATCCTGTTTTTCAGAAAACAGTTAGTGAATTGCTAGATGATTGTAAAGATGAGTCTGAAATTGAACCTATAAAAATCTGGCTTAAAAACCCAATGAAGCGCTTTGATTTTGGTAGCTATAATTTTATAGCTATTGAAGGTAATATTGGCGCAGGTAAAACCAGTTTATCTCATAAAATAGCGCAAGATTTTAATGCTAAATTGATTTTAGAGCGTTTTGCTGATAATCCGTTTTTACCAAAGTTTTACAAAGAGCCTGAGCGCTATGCCTTTACGCTAGAAATGTCTTTTTTGGCAGATCGCTACCAGCAAATTAGTGACGATTTATCGCAACTAGATCTCTTTAAGGATTTTATGGTAAGCGATTACGATGTACACAAATCACTAATATTTTCTAAAGTTACCTTAGCTGATGATGAGTTTAGGTTATACAGAAAATTGTTTTACCAAGTCTATAAAGATATTGCCAGACCAGATTTGTACGTTTACCTCTACCAAAATACCGAACGCCTCCAAGCCAACATAAAAAAGCGTGGTCGCAAATACGAAAGTGACATACAAGACGACTATCTTGAAAAGATCAATTCTGGCTATCTCAACTTTTTAAGAAACCAAACCGAGTTGAACGTAAAAATTATTGATATTTCTGACAAGGATTTTGTAAAAAATCGTGAAGATTATCTGTGGTTGCTGAATAAAATAAATGCGTAATATTTTCATCATTCTGAAATAATTTCAACATATAATAACTGTAATCTAAAGTGTAAATAAAGTTGTTACAATTTGACTATTGTTTTCTAAAATCACCTCATTTAGTATCTTAAATTCTTTAACCCTGAAATTAAAAGGTTCCGCTAACACATCTACTCCGCTATGATGTTTTAGTCGGTTATGGCTATTAGCGATAATATCAATATTCGGTGTAAATTCTCCAACAGGAATATGCTCTGTTAGTACGAGATATTTATAGGCACTTAGTTTGTCTAAAATTTGTTGAATTTCTAGATTAGATAAATGCTGAAAGACTTGCCTAATAATCACACAGTCTGCTTTTGGTAGATCATCTTTAGCTACATCCAGACATTTGAAGGTCAAATGGTCAGCTTTAAACAATTGTTTATTTCTTTCAATTAAACCTTCTACGATATCTATAGCAACATATGCTTTTGTATACTGAACGAGAGCTTTACCAACATTAAAATCTCCACAACCCAAATCACAAACCGTTAGTTGACCGTTATGTGATTTTAAAAAATCGGTTACACCATCAATATAAGGCTGAATAATTTTGGGATTGTGAGAGCCTTCACCTGAGTAGAAATCAGAATCGTTTCCTCCCCAAAAATGCTGCTCATAAATCTGCTCCATAACCGCTTTGGTTGGCCATGGTGTTTTTTGTTTTTTAGAGGTCATTATTTAAAATAAGCCAACAATTCAGCCTTTTTAGATGCAGATACCATAATTTCTTTTCCGTTACTTAGAATGACACTTCCTCCTTTTCCTTTTACATACTTTACCACTTCATTTACATTTACCAAATAGCTCTTATGGACTCTGGCAAAATTGCCGTCTTTTAAACTTTCTTCAATATATTTTAAAGTTTTACTTACCAGCTTTTTCTTATTGTTGTTAAGGTAGATTTCTGTGTAGTTATCATCGGCTTTGCAATACATAATATCTGCTGTTTCTATAACTTCAAAACCATCCTGTTGTGGCAAAGTGATTCTTCCATTTACGGCGTTGGTTTTTGGTACCAAGACCTGGTCTTGTAGTGCTTCTTCTTTCGATTTTATTTCTGTAACATAATCAACCGCTTTTATAAGTTCATCTATAGAAATCGGCTTCATTAAGTAGTATGATGCATGTGCATTTAAGGCTTCAATAGCATAATGATTATAAGCTGTAACAAAAATGGTTTCAAAATCTATATGACCAACTTTATCTAATAAATCGAACGCATTACCATATGGCATTTCTACATCTAAAAAGACTACGTCTAAATCGTTATTCCTAATCAGCACCAAAGCTTCTTCAACATTAGCAGCTTCGCCTACAATTGAAATATTTGGGCAGTATTTGTTGAGATAATTTCGCAGAATAGCTCTGCTTGTTTCTTCGTCTTCTACTAGTATTGCGTTTAGTTTCATTTTTTAATCTTTTTTTAAAGTCACCACAACTTTGGTACCTGCATCTTCAGATTGTTGATAATCTTCAATCGTTACATCTACCTTGTCTTTGTACATTTCGTTTAAAATTGCTACACGCTTCTTGATGTTGTTCATCCCTTTAGAATTCTGCTTTTTCTGATTCTCGGTCTTCATTTGTTTAGAGCGCGTTCTACCTATTCCGTCGTCTGAAATGGTAATGGTAATTTCGTCTTTTGATTTTGGTTTTATGGAAATGTTTAGATGTCCTTTTTCTTTTTTGTAACGCAGACCATGCCATACTGCATTTTCGATATAAGGTTGCAGTAACATTGGTGGAATTTGAAATTCTTCAATATTTATAGTGTCATCAACATCTATAGAATATTCAAACTTATCTTGAAATCTAAAATGCTCTAGTTTAGTGTACAACTGAAGCAATTCGATTTCCTTTTTTAGTGGAATAAAATCTTCCTCACTATTCTCTAATACTGCACGCATTAACTGGGAAAAATCTGATAAATATTTATTTGCTGTACGCTCATCGTTGGTTGCAATAAAACTATTCACCGAGTTTAAGGCATTAAAAATAAAGTGCGGATTCATTTGACTACGCAGCGACTTTAATGCCAAAAGATTGTTAGCCAAACGCTGTTGCTTAATGTATTTGTACATTAAAAAACCTGTAATTAAGAGCAGCAACAATCCTCCAAGCAAGGAATAAATAATTAACTGTTGTCGTTTGTTGCGTTCTTGGGTAAGGTCATATTTGCTTTTAGACAGCGCTCTGTCGCTCTCTAAAGTGGTAATTCTGTTTTGCTGCTCTGCTATGTTTCTGCTAAAACGAGCTGCTTGAGATATTTCTTGGACCTTCTTAGCATACAATTCATCAACAGTATTTTTGTATTCATTCAGCCATTTAAGTCCCTCTTCTGCATCACCAGCATCAATTAAAGCTTCGGACAGCTTTCTGGTCGCATCTTTTTTTACATCCAAGTCTTCCTTTTTATCAGCTTCTTCAATACTCTTTTTAAATGATGGAATGGCGTTTTCTAAATCATTATTGAGTAGATAGGCGTTACCTAGTTTATAATTTTGCTTTTGTGGTGTTAAAGGACTTTCATTAGGTAATATAGAGTCCTTCTCTATGTCTTCAAGTGTTTCTAACACATCTTTTCTAAGTGCAATCTCACTATCATACTCCATATTAGAGCTATTAAACTCAGCAACTTTAACCTGCTCCTCAACAGCACGTTTTTTGTTTTCTTTTTTTGCTAACTTAAGTGAATTGCTATAGAAACCCTTTGCCTTTTCAACTTCACCTCTTGCGTTATACGCTTGTGCTATTTTAGAGTTTAAATCCGTAACCTTTGGAGCTATTAAATGTTTCTTCGCAATCTCCAATCCCTTTTCATAAGAGCTTATGGCTTGTTGCGTATTTTTTAATTTTAAGTATGCATCACCAAGTCCTTCATATAAAACTGTTTTTTCGTAATTAGACAAGTCTTTTTCATTGAGGCTTTTATAAGTATCTATACTTTTTTGATACTCTTCATTATCAATGTATGTCTTAGCCAATTTGAGTTTTGAAGAAGGCATTTCAAAATTCTGGAGGCTTACTTTATATGCAGATATAGCAAGGTCATATTGTTTCCAATAGACATAAATATCACCCAAAAGCTCATGTGCTTCTGCACTTTGCCTTGATGACACATCATAATTAAGTGCATCGCCAACAAATTTTATACTCTTTGCGGCATCCTTCTTTAAGTACGCATCAGCTGAGTCTATCATTTGGTTAAATTGTCTTCCAGCATCATTTTTTTGACCACTTATATAACGTGAGTTCTTTGGTTCTTCAACTAATATAGTAATGCGTTCATCACTTATGATCGTATAGTGTACTGTATCAAAATCACCATGCATTATAGTAAGCTCATCTCCTACTCTTGCCTTAACTACAAATTTTCCAAAGATGTCAGTACGTGTATATTTGCCGTTATTTATTTGAATACTCACATTATCTATTGGCTCTCTTGTGTCTTTCAAATAAACCGATCCTCTAACAGTAAAAAATGCTTCGTCCTTGTTGGTTTTGTTGTTATTGCTTTGTCCAAAACTCAAAAGCGTAAATAGAAAGAAAAATATAAGGCTATATGTGTGACTAATTTTTATCAAAATAAGGTATTAACAGGACTAACTTACATACTTTATTTGGTATCAAAAAATGGCTACTTCAATTTTATAGTCTTTTAAGTAGAAAAATATTAGAGTTAACTCATTTAAGATTTTACTTCACTCATTAAGTAGTCGCTTTTACTCATTGTAGATTTTTTCTTCTCTTTTTTCAGCAGAGTTTTACAATTCATTAATCAAAAAATAAATTCAAAATGAAAAAAATCAATCTAGCATTTTTGCTCCTGTTTTTATGTGCTAACTATACCACAGCCCAACACAAAGGAAATTACAACCAAATTACACAAGAAATTTCCAGACAAAACATTTTAACATCAGGAAATGCCAACATATACAACCCAACGGTTCAACGTCAAATTAACAAAACGCTTCATCCAAGTGATGTTTTAACAATAGATGTCAAAGCATTACAAAACGTAAGCGCCACGACTTACACAGCTGTTTTTAACCTGTCTCAAATTGGCGAAACTGCAGAATCTACTAACGCTCTTATGAAAGAGCGAATAGACAATATTAAAACCAGATTAAACATTCTCGGAATTGCTGAAAAAGATTTTGCAATTGATGTTATTTCTTTCGTACCTGTATACGAAGTGGAAGTCACAAAAAAGCTATTCAGCAAAACGTACACTGAAGTACCAAAAGGGTTTGAACTGCAACAAAACATTCATATTCAATTTACTAAAACCAGTCAATTTGAAGGCATTTTAGAAGCGTGTGCAAAAAGCGAAGTATACAATTTAGTTAAGGTTGATTATTTTATTGAAAACATTCGGGAAGTTTATAAAAATCTTCAAGATCAATTATTAAAACTCATTGCAGATAAAAAAGCATACTATACAACTTTAGGCTTTGACATGGCTAGCTACGATGTTAAAATTGCGGATGATAAGTACTGTTATTTTCCAAAAGATTTCTACCAAAGTTACCAAGCATACAACAGTGTCTCTTTTGAAGCTCTAAAAACCAAAAAAGGTGTTAGTAGCGCTAAAAAACAAACCTCCTATTATTACCAACCACTTACCTATGAGCAGTATGATATTGTGGTAAATCCATCAATATTAGAACCTGTTGTTCAAATAGGAATGAATATAAAATTATTGTACACACCAAAACCTAAAGAGCAAAAGCCAAAAACTATTACAAAAACCGAAATTGACCATAAATACTATGTGATTTCGCCAAATGGGACTATAGATGTAAAAGAATTAAATACAAAAAATTAACAACTATGAAAGCAATAACAAAACCATTTGCTGTAATGATGGGAATACTATCCCTTACTGCTTGCAATGCAAACACAAAACAAAATGAGCAAAATCTCGTCATCAATCAAACAGTGATTGAAACAAATTTAAAAACCGATAAACCTGAAATTAAAGTAGCATTATTACTAGACACGAGTAATAGTATGGACGGTTTAATAGACCAAGCTAAGGCGCAATTATGGGAAATTGTAAACGAACTCTCTTATGCTAAATGTGAGGAGCAAAACCCTAATCTTAAAATTGCACTCTATGAATATGGCAATGATAATCTTAACGCAGATGAAGGGTATTTAAGACAAGTACTCGCCTTTAGTGATGATTTAGATGAAATTTCTAAATCCCTTTTTTCTTTAACTACAAAAGGAGGTAATGAATACTGTGGTAAAGTCATTAAAACAGCTTTAGACCAACTTAATTGGGAAGATAAAGAAGATGATTTAAAACTAATTTTTATCGCAGGAAATGAACCTTACACGCAAGGAACAGTTAGTTACAAGGAAGCTTCTAAACTTGCACATCAAAAAGATGTTACGGTAAACACTATTTTTTGTGGAGACTATAATCAAGGGATTTCTGGTTTTTGGAAGGATGGTGCAGATCTTACACATGGAGATTATATGGCTATTAATCATAATAAAGCTACCGTTCACATAGCATCACCTTATGATGACAAAATTTTAGAACTTAATGAGAAACTAAACAAAACATATGTTGCATATGGATACTTAGGAAGACAAAAGATGGAAATGCAGGCACAACAAGACTTAAATGCCATGAGTTATGACAAAGCTAATGCTGTCAGCAGAACAGTAAGCAAAAGCTCTAGACTTTACAAAAATAGCTCGTGGGATTTAGTTGATGCAGAAAAAGAAGCCGATTTTTCTTATGAAGATTTAGATGAAAAACAATTACCTGACGAATTAAAAGGAAAATCTAAAGAAGAAATTAAATCTTATGTTGAAAAGAAAAGAGTTGAGCGCGAAAAGCTTCAAAAAGAAATTGCCGAACTCAATATAAAGCGTAAAACATATATAGCTAAAAACTCTGACGACAAAAATAATGGATTAGAAAATGCAATGGTAAATGCCATAAAAACCCAAGCTAAAAACAAAAACTATGTTTGGGAATAGGCAATAACAAAAAAGGCTCGATTAAAAAATCGAGCCTTTTTTGTTTTAGTTAATTGCAGGACAATTACACTCAAACTTCTCTCGCTTACAATTAAAGTTGTAACCTAAAGTTATTTGATGGAAACCTCCTGTATTAAAGTTTACTGTATTTGCTTGGTATGAATATGTGTAAGCAAACACAAAATTGTTATAATCTACACCAATAAAAGGCGTGAAATATTGTAACTTCTGACTACTTACCCCAGAACCGTCTACAAACTCTGCACCATCTAAGCTACGTCTATAAGATAATCCACCCCAAACTTTACCAAAATCCATTTCACGGTAGACTTTAGCATTAATATCTATTGAAGACTCTTCTGTCGCATCTCTATACATATACATAATAGAAGGCTCATAACTCCAATCACTTCCAAACTTGCTAAATGTATAACCTGTAGAAAACAGATAAGTTCTTAAGTTTCTAAACTCCCACTGATCCCCATTACGATTCCAGTTGATACCATCATTTTCTAAAATATTCTTTGCCGTAAAATGCGCATAAAAATCTAAAAAGTGGTAAGAGAAACCAGCATCAATATTAAAATTAGTCGCTGTACCGCTTGTTGCTAATGGATCAAATTCATCTCCAGGCCCCAACCATGTACTTGCATCTACTTTGTACTGTAGAAACCCAGCATTGATACCAAATGACAACATATTCAGGTCAATTTCATTTCTAGAAAACATTAAATGATATGCAAAAGTAGCATATCCACCTAAAGTAGAATGATAACCATTAGAGTCGTTAAATAAAATTCCACCAACACCTACAGGTGTATCTCCAACTCTACCATTAATACTTAATGTTTGCAAACTAGGAGCATCATCTACACCAAACCATTGCTGTCTGGCTGTTAATCTAACCTTAGCACAATTAGCAACACCTGCCATCGAAGGATGTATTAAATAATAATTATCTGTTAAATAATCAGAATAAATTGGAACACCTTCTTGAGCAAAACTAAAATTTGCCACTAAGACTGTAAATGCTACTAAACAAAACTTTTTTAATCTCATAATTTCTTTTATCGTTTCAAAGTAAAATGGGCTTTAAACTCCTTTATTTGGTTGGTAAGGGGTTCTTCGTATTCTACTGTAAACCAGTAGTCGCTCGATGGCATGTTGTTGCCGTTGAACGTCCCATCCCATCCCTGACCTTCCGGGCTGATCTGCTTGAGCAATTTCCCGTAGCGGTCAAATATATAAATTTTGGCATTACCTCCAATACCTTCTATGTTCCATGTTTCATGTATGCCATCTCCATTTGGCGTAAAGTACTTCGGATAATCGATCACGAACACCTCTTGTGTCGCTATACCACAGCCGTTCTTGTCCCTTGCCGTTACCGTATGTAGTCCCTGAGATACTCCAGTAAATTGTATTGAGCCATCCTCTGAAGGATCCATCCATGGACCTCCGTCCAGACTGTACTCATACTCACTGATTCCTGTTGCCAGTGCTTCTATAACGTTACTATTGCCAAAAACTTGTGTTACCACTTCAGCAATTAGAGTTGGCGGCGCACTTTCTACCACCACTGTTTCATCGTAAGTCTCACAGTTCGTCACTGTTGACGTAGTGATATCCGTTACCGTCACTCCATAGGTTCCTCCTTGGGTTGGCATCATACTTGAACTGGTCTCTGTAGTGATGACTTCACCATTGAAGGTCCACTCAAAACTGTAATCCGTGTCCGATAATCCGGTATCCAATACCAATGGGTCTAAAATTTCCGTGCCATTGGTATCCACACAAAGGATGTAACTGTCCTCAAGATCAAAGTATGGTCTCGGGTTTACCTGAAGCGTCAGTGCTGCGACTTCGTAACAGATAGATCCGTCTTGTTGGTTATCGAATACTCCGTCATTGTTTAAATCTACTGGGTCTCCGTTTCCGTCTCCATCTATATCTACAAACTCATACAGACCATCTGCATTGGCATCGATACCATCTGATAAGCCATCTCCGTCAACGTCTATTAAATCGAATACTCCGTCCGCATCCGTATCATAGGTATCTATCGTACCGTTGGCATCTAAATCTAGTCCTGCCGTTAATGCAGTTAGATCTAATGCGATTGGTATAACTGCTAAAGTATTGTTATCTACTCTTGCATAGATAACCTGTGGGTTTACTACATTCTCATATAGGTCTGGTAACGGGTTAACGTTTAAGTTTGCATCGTCTTCCGTAGCGAAGTACGTAACAATATAATTTGTTGGGTCTTGTCCATCCAATATAAACTCATCTTGTGTAGACAAGGTAAACTGTGTACTGTCATTACTTGGGTCTCCATCGGTCTCTACATTATCATCACATTCCTCGTAGATTATATCCACCATATCCGGATTGGCCTGTGCCGCTTCATCTACCTGAAGGTTAAAACGCTGTGTACTGATAGAACAGCCTGTTACGTTGTCTGTTATCGTTACGTAGATTTCTTGTGGGTTGCTAATGTTGGTGTATGGACTTACCAAGGCGTTCATCTCTGCTTCTGCATCTGCCAAGGTCTCATGATAGGTCACAATGTAACGTGTTGGATCTTGTCCGTTTAAGACTTCTTCGTCTTTAGTTGTTAGATCAAAGCTGTCAAATCCGTCCGTGTTCAGTTCACATTGTATAAAGTCCGTTACTGCCACTACTTCTGGTAATGGGTATACGTGTATCGTAAAATCAACTACCGCATAACAGCCCGTTACGTCATTGGTTACTCTTACATAGATGTCCTGTGCTGGTGTGTCTACATTGGTATATTGTGTTGGGTCTGCAATGGCGTTTTCACCTGCGTATGCATCTTCCGATGTTTCGTGGTATGTCGGTGTTACTCCGGCTTCTCCGTTTAAGATTAATACTTCATTCTCTGTTAAATCGAAAACTTCTACTCCATCTCCGGTGTTCGTATCATCACACAGCTCTAAATCTGGTAATTGGCCACTTGGTGTTGGTGTTGGGTTTGGCAACACTCTTATGGTCATTGTTGTATAGGCTACACAGCCCGTATCAGTATCGGTTACCACAACATATAAGGTCTGTGGGTTTGCTGGAAGACCATTGACCGAAGCATTGGTGTACTGCGTTGGGTCGGCTATGACATTCGTCTGTGCCTGTGCATCAGCATTGGTTTCATAGTAATCTACATCCCAACTAGCGTTGCCTCCTGTGATCTCTGTGTCTTTTACCGTGAGATCGAATACCGTCATCTCATCTCCTGGTACTTCATCTAAATCATCACACAATTCTAATGGTGTTGGCTGTACTGGCTCTGGTGGCAACTGTACGATTATCTCAAACTCTCCTGTATCCTGACAGCCTGTAGTCGAGTTATACAACCTTACATAGATGGTCTGTGGATTTATGGTATTGGTATAGTTACCCTCGTTTATTATTGGATTATTCCCTGTCTCTGCATCTGCTGCCGTAACATGGTAGGTTAGTGTTACTTCTGTTGGGGCTTGCGTCCCTAAGATATCAGCATCGCGCTGGGTCAGGTCAAACTGGGCTATCCCGTCATTGTTGTCATCACAGATCTCTAATGGATCTAGATTTGTCGGTACTTCTGGTGATGGTACCACAATCAGTTCCAACGTGTTCTGCGTTAGACTGTAACAGCCTGTAATCGTATTCTCGGAACGTACATAGATCATTTGGTTGTCTGCTACAATATTGGTGTACAGCCCTGTTATGGCATTAATACCTTGTTCGGCTTCTTCTTGGGTCTCATGGTAGGTAATAACCACGTCTGGCTCTCCGTTGGTAATCTCTACCGTACGAATCTCTAGATCGAACTCGGCAAAACCGTCGTTGTCATCGTCACAGACCTCGATTGGGTCTGGATCTGGCTCTGGCGATGGAATCGGATCTACCCTTAGGGTTACCGTTATGGTACTGTAACAGCCTGTTACATCGTTCTCGGCTCTTACATAGATTGTTTGGGCATTGCTCGTGTTGACATACGGACTTACGATTGGATTGGTAGCATTGTCAGCATCCATCTGTGTCTCGTAGTACGTTAAGGTTATTCCGTTCTGACCGTTCAAGATCTCTGCTTCGGCATTTTCCAGCGTAAAGGCTTCTTGCTCATCTCCTGGATTGTTGACGTCACATAGCTCTAATGGCATTGGTTGTACCAGTACTGGCAATGGGTTAACGATCAGTTCCAAACTTGTGACCTTATAACAGCCTTCTACTGTATTGGTGTCTTCCACACGTATCCAGATAATCTGGGTATTGGCAGTGGTATTGGCATAAGCCGCTGGATTGGCTATTGGATTGTTCGCCTGGTTAGCATTATCTTCTGTTTCATAATAGCTTACCGCATACTGTGCTGGGTCTAATCCGTTAAGAAGTTCTTCTGCTTTGCTTGTTAAGTCAAAGGTTGCAAACCCATCTGCCGAGGCATCGTCACACTCCTCTAATGGTGTTGGCTCTATAATCTGTGGTGTTGGCTCTACGATAAGCTGTAGTTCTACTATCGTTGCACAGTCCGTTGCAATCGTTGCACTCTCTACGCGTGCATAAAGGGTCTGCGTATCTACTACGATATTGTTGTAGTCTACTGTCGTATCTACGGCATCTACTCCATTTTCTGCATTGGCAAAAGTTTCATGGTAGGTTACCGTTAGGCCTGCTATCCCTCCCGTAATCTCGTTATCGGCATCGGTTAGGGTAAACACACCAAAACCATCGTTGTCCGGGTCGCAGTAGCGCAACGGTGTCGGCTCATTGGCAACTGGTGCCTGCTCTACCACCAAGTCTAATGTCGTGGTATCGTAACAGCCTGTTGTGGTATCTTCTACGCGTACAAAAATGGTCTGTGGATTGCTAATGTTTGTGTATGGGATCGCTAATGGGTTCGCCTCTGCTTGGGCATCGGCCAAGTTCAGGTAATAGCTTACCGAATAACCTGGGTTGTTGCCGCTAATCTCTATGTTCTTTATACTTAGGTCGATCTCTGTTAGACCATCTGGTGTACCGTCGTCACACACCTCTAATGGTGTTGGAGCTACCAAGGCTGGTAATGGGTTGACTACCAAATCAAATGTAACTTGTGAACTACAGCCTGTATTGGTATTGGTCAGTACTGCAATGATCTCTTGTGGGTTACTCGTGTTGGTATATGGGACTGTGATTGCGTTTGTGTTCGTATCTGCATCGGCTTGGCTCGCGTAATAGCTCACCGTGACGTTCGTCTGTCCGTTGAGTATCTCCGCTTCCTTATCCGTTAGGTCGAACTGCTCTTGCTCGTCTCCTGGATTATCATCGTCACAAAGCTCATATGGGCTTACTGCTACAACCGTAGGCAATGGGTTAACGATTAGTTGCAACGTTGTGGTATCATAACAGCCTGCTGCGTTCTCGATACGCACGTAAACTTCTTCCGTGAATGGGTCCGTATTCATGTAGAGTGTTGGTAGTACTCCTGATCCGTCTGCTGCACCTTCTGGTGTGGAATGGTAGGTCACTACGACTCCCGTCTGGGCTCCGATAACCTCCGCTTCACTATCTCCCAAATTGAACTCAGCCACTCCATCAGAATCGTCATCGCAGACCTCCAAAGCCGTAGGCATGTTGGCAACTGGATTGCCCAAGACCTCTAAAACTAAGGTCGTAACTGCATAGCATTCACTATTGATATTGTTTTCTAGACGCGCATAAATCGTTTGGTTGTTTGGTGTTACATTATTATAAGGAGATACTAAAGGAGAGTTATCATTCTCGGCATCTGCTTGCGTTAAATGGTAAGTAACACTTACATCATTTGGATCGTTTGTGCCTATAATCTCAGTATCTCTTTCAGTTAGAGTGAATGTTCCTATTCCATCAATTACATCACCATCACAAACTTGTAATGGACTAATCATATTTCCTATTGTAAGATCCGTAAATAACAACTGAAATGAAGTAGTATCGAAACACTCTTGTGAAGCATCTGCTATACGAACCCATATAGTTTGCGGATTAGAAATGTTAGTGTAATTTGTAGGTAAAGCACCAACACCATCAATAGCCTCTTGCTCTGTAAGATGATAGGTAATTATAAAATCATTTGGATCTTGACTTCCTAGCACATCGTCATCATTTTCAGATAAATCAAATTCTGCCGTGGCATCTGCATCACAAATAGACAAATCTACTGCCGCATTAGCAACAGGACTTGGTTTAAATTCTACTAAAATGCTATCTGAAGTCTCACATCCAGGCGCAAAAACAACATCTACAGAGTAAGTCCCTGCTTCATCAACATCTATTGTCGAACCTGTTTCACCTGGAATTTCAACTCCATTAAAAAACCATGTATGTGTTGCTGTGGCAGCTTCAGTATCTAAGGTAATTGAATTACCACCACATTCTGCAGTACCAGCTGCAATAGTGATATCGTCACCTAGCTCACCACCTAAATTAAAACTTCCTGCTTCTAAAAATATAGCAGAGTCCCAAATAGAGTCACCTTCATCAGCAGCAACAAGCTTTATCTCATATGTTGTATTGGGTATTACAGTTGCAGAAGCCGTGAGAACTACTGTTCTTCCTCCGTAATTAGTTTCTCCAATATCATATCCTTCAAAATAGGCTGGATTATCGGTACACGTACCAGAGTTATTAATATTAGTTACATTAACAGGTGTACCATCTGGTAAAACCGCAAGATTAGTATAAGCGGTCGTACCAACTTCACGAAGTAAAAATGCAAACCCATCAGCAAAGTTACATTCTGTTGATCCATCATACTCTTCAGAAGCCATTAAATACCTAAAACTAATTTCATTTGCAGTTGGTACAAAATTGAATTTTATGAATGTAGCATCATTGGTACTTCCTGCACCAAAACCTAATGCATTTTCTAAATCTGCATCTCCAGCTTGACCATTATTATTTGAGACTAATACAGGATTGATAGTATTTCCTGCTTGAGCAGCTACACCAGAGGTTATAATAATACCTTCTTCGAATGGAAAGTTAACCGCTCCACCTCTTGTGAAATACCCATAACTTTTTGTACCTGTGTTACCTGGTGCTCCATTTACCTGAAATGAAAAATTATCGACACCTGAACATCCACCAGAGACCAAAACATTCTCTATTAATTCTGGCAAAGACATTGTGGACTCTGGGAAAGCTGCATTATTAACAGACACAATAGCTTGTAATACGTTTACAAAAAATGTTACACTTTCTTGACAACCTACCGGATTATCATCTTGAACTGTTAGCGTTACTACATATGTACCTGAAGTATTATAGGTATTAGACACATTCGTTCCTGTAGCAGAGTTACCATCACCAAAATTCCAAGAATATGTAGCGTTTGTACCATCTACCGAAAAGGCTGCAGCCCCAACAAAATCTACTGTTTCACCAGGTAAAATCTCAACAACATTTGGAGAGGTTTCTGCTGGCGTAGTACTAACAATTTCTGGTGTTATAGTTTGACAAGATACTGCGCAAATAATATCTGCCTCCCAACCCAATCCTGAACCAGAAGCATTGGACGTAAATGTGATTGTTAAACAACCAGAAGTATTAGCCGATGATGCCATTACAAGGCCAGGAGAATCAATAGATGAATAACTACCTATTATAGGAGCTGTTGTATCTTCACCATCGTATATTGTTAAAATATCAGCATTTAACTGTGTATTGAAATCTAAAAAATCTAATATGATAAATTGATCAGCATTAGGAGGACAAATTGTGGTTGTGAAGTTTTCATCATTTCCGTAATTTCCAAACTCACCACCTGAATCATAAAACTTATCAGGTTCACAACGTGTAAACGTTCCATCTTGCATCGAGATATCTTGGGAATATCCAAAGACCGAGATTATCAGAGCAGTTACAAATAATATCTTTTTCATAGTTAGTCAGGATTCATTTAAAAACACGCTAAAAAAGACATAAAATTAACATCTCAAAAGGTGTTTTCATAAATGAGGACGAAATTTAATCAAATTAAATGAATTGACTTAAGAAATTAGTCACAAAACATTATATATAGGATTAACGTTTCATGCTGATATTTCATATTTTTGCATAAAAAAAGATGCCTAAAACAAAAATAACAATAGTTCCCACCTCTAATGAGACGATATTAAAATTCGAAGCTGATAGATTTTTAACAAATCATAATAGTTTTGAATTTAACAATATAGATGACGCTAAAGATTCCCCTTTAGCCCAACAATTATTCTACTTGCCTTTTGTTAAAAAAGTATACATAGCATCAAACTTTGTTGCTATTGAACGCTACAATATTGTAGCATGGGCCGATGTGCAGGATGAAGTGGCTGAACAAATAGAAGACTACCTTTCTAACGACGGAATAATAGTTACCGAAGATGCCATAAAACCCAAAGCCGCAGTTACAGTTTACGCAGAAAGCACTCCTAACCCAAGCGTACTAAAATTTGTATGCAACAAGGTTTTGGTTCCAAATGTTTACGAATTCACCACTATTGAAGAAGCAAAACCTTCTCCATTAGCAACCGCTTTGTTTCAGTTTCCGTTTGTGAAAAATGTGTTTATGGAAAAAAACTTTATTTCCATTACAAAGTTTGACATTATTGAGTGGGAAGAAATCACCTTGCAACTTAGAGAATTTATAAAATCTTATGTTGAAGAAGGTAAAACCATTTTAAATGACGACGCACCTAAACAACTCAATAAGACAGAAGAAGCTATAGAGCAAAAATTTGAAGCCCTAGACGACACCTCTAAAAACATTGTAAATATTCTTGAAGAATACGTTAAACCAGCAGTAGCTAGCGATGGTGGAAATATAGAGTTTAGATCTTACGATGAAGAAACAAAAAAAGTTGAAGTTTTATTGCAAGGTGCATGTAGTGGTTGTCCTTCATCTACTTTTACTCTAAAGAACGGTATTGAAAACATGCTTAGAGATATGCTAAACGACACTTCTATTACTGTAAATGCTATTAATGGTTAAAAAATGCTTAACTTTAAGTGACTTTTTAGATGAAATCGTTTCTAAAAAGTATAACCAAATAAAGACAATATATTATGGCAGTATTAAAAGTAATTGAAGTATTATCAAATTCAGATAAAAGTTGGGAAGATGCAACTAAAAAAGCAGTAAAAGAAGCATCTAAAACTGTAAAGAACATTCGTTCTGTATATGTACAAGACCAAAGCGCTATTGTAAAAGGTGACGACGTTACAGAATTTAGAGTTAACTTAAAGTTGACATTTGAAGTTAAATAATTGTAAAACAATATTTTAAATTTACTCGGTTTTACTACCGAGTTTTTTTATTCAATAAAATTAATCAACATGGAGACACAAAAATGGATAGATAAAGGTTATGACTTAATTGTTGAGTTTGCACCAAAAATTTTAGCCGCTATTTTAATATGGATTATTGGTAGCTGGATTATTAAAATGCTGATGAAAGGCATTAAAAAAGCTATGACCAAAGCAAATTATGATGATAGCTTAAAAAAGTTCTTACTTAACCTACTCAGCTGGATTTTTAAAATTGTATTAATTCTTGTTGTTCTTGGCACTGTTGGCGTAGAAACCACGTCATTTGCTGCAATTTTAGCTGCTGCTGGTTTGGCTGTTGGTATGGCTTTACAAGGATCTCTCGGGAATTTTGCAGGAGGTGTTTTAATCATGACTTTTAAACCTTTTAAAATTGGAGACCTCATTGAAGCTCAAGGTGAAATTGGAGTTGTAAAAGAGATTGAAATTTTCACTACCAAATTAACAGGACTTTCTAATAGAGAGATTATTATTCCTAATGGTGCACTTTCTAATGGTAATATTATTAATTTCACTACAGAAGGAACAAGACGTGTAGATTTAGTTTTTGGAGTAAGCTATGATGCTGACATAAAGCAAACCAAAGAGGTTTTAATGAATGTGCTAACATCAAATCCTAAAGTATTAAATGAACCTGCACCAACAGTTACCGTATTAGAGTTGGCAGACAGTTCTGTTAATTTTGCTGTAAGACCATGGTGTAAAGCAGAACATTACTGGGATGTTTACTTTGAAGTTACAGAAAACACAAAAGAAGCGTTAGACGCTGCAGGTATAGAAATACCATACCCTCACTCTGTAGAAATACAAAAGCAAGGCTAAGCCTTCTTTTTTATAGCAACAAAATCCTTTAAATAATAGGGTTCAAAATAGGCGACATCTTCGATGTCGCTTTTTTCATGTTTCATATCAGAAATAGATCCCATTTCATTTGCAGATGGTAATTTACCTTCAATAAAAACAGCATTTGGGTGTTGAATAAGTTGTTGTGTTTTGGTTACACCATTTCCTATAAAATAGACTTTATGTTCTTTCAATAAATCGGCATAGCTATCTTCCGTTAAGACTTCGGCTTTAATTTCTCTAATCAACTCATGGTTGTGATTAAAAATAGCCGAATACACTTCCATACGACGTGCATCTAGCATTGGTATAATTATACCTTCTTCAACTTTTACTTGATGTGAGAGACTTTCTAAAGTAGAAACCGAAATTAGCGGTTTGTTTAAGGCATAACACAACCCTTTAGCCGAAGACACACCAATACGCAAACCTGTATATGAACCAGGGCCTTTACTTACTGCTACAGCATCAATGTCTGAGGTATTAATATTTGCAGCTTCAAAGACATCTTTAATAAACACATGCAAGGTTTCTGCATGAGAATACCCAGCACTATTGTCTTCCTTTAAAACTAAAGTCTCTCCATCTTTAGACAGAGAGACTGAACAATTTGTTGTGGCTGTTTCTATATTTAGCACTAAGGCCATTAAATACGTTTTAAGTTTTATTCCTCTTTTTTATCTTCAGAGGTTTCTTCTTTTTTGTTCTTTTGCTCAATAAGGTCTCCTGGTTTTAATGTTTTTGAAACCATGTTATACGGACCTGTTATTATCTTATCATCTTTTGACAATCCTGATGTAATTTCGATATTAGAATCATCTTGAATACCTGTTTTTACAACTCTTAGTTTGGCTTTACCGTTATCATCTACAAACACACACTCAAACTTCTCTTCCTCCTTTTGTGTTTCTTCATCTTCAAAATCTTCTTTTATTTCATAAGGTTTTTTTGTAGACGTTGTATCGGTCTTAATAACAATAGCACTGATTGGCACGGCAACAACATCTTTTCTTGTTTTAGTAATGATATCTACTGTAGCAGTCATACCAGGTCTAAACGGAGAGTAGGTTTCTGGTTTACCTTCTGTTAAATCTTTATAAGATTCTTCTAAGATTCTAACCTTTACTTTAAAATTAGTTACTTGATCTGCTGTTAGGTTTCCTTCTGCAGAATTAGCAATTTCGGTAACAACCCCTTTAAACTCTTTCTTTAAATAAGCATCTACCTCAACAATTGTAGAATCTCCAATACTTACCTTAACAATGTCATTTTCGTTAACATCTACCTCAACTTCCATATTATTAAGGTTTGCAACACGCAAAATCTCTGTACCTGCCATTTGTTGTGTCCCAACAACACGCTCACCTTCTTCTACATTTAACATAGAAATTGTACCGCTCATTGGCGCGTAGATTGTTGTTCTATTTAGGTTGTCTTTTGCTTCATTTACTGTTGCTGCCGCACTTTGCACATTATAATATGCAGAATTCTTTCCGGCTACTGCGGTTTCATATGCAGCAATAGATTTGTCCCAATCGGCTTTTGAAATTACACCTTTATCAAAAAGCGCCTTGCTTCTTTCGTAATCTGCTTTGGCTTGTTTAAGATTTGCCTCAGCTTGTTCTAATCCTGCTCTTACATTTTGATAAGATGCTTGAGAACGGTTTACAGCAGATTGAATTAAATCTGGGTTAACCCTTACCAACAAATCTCCTTTTTTAACTTCTTGACCTTCCTTAAAAGGTAACTCTAAAATTTCGCCAGATACTTCGGATGAAATTTTTACTTCTACTTCTGGCTGAATTTTACCAGTTGCAGAAACGGTCTCTACGATATCTTTTAGAGTAACTTCTTTTACTATAACTTCCTTGAAGTTTCCTTTTTTACCAAACCATCCCATTGATTTTCCTGCTACAAGGAGTACAAGTAACAAAACAACTACACCAATGATGATTTTTACAGTTTTACTCATTTCTAAATTAATTTAAGTCGGTTATTGGAAGTCCAAAATAGAATTCTAATATTTTAAGTCTAAAAATATAATCATATTTTGTTCTTACCACGTCTGATTGCGCATTTTCGTAGGCTGTTCTCGATTGGTTGAAATCGAAAGAATTAGATAAGCCAACATCATAACGCTCTTTAGCATATTCAAAAGCCAAGCGACGTGCTTCTTCAGTTTTTAAAGCAGCTTCATAAGATTTCTTGGAGTTTTTAGCATCATTATAAGCTTGATATACTGTAGATTCTAAGTCTAGCTCTGTTTGTTCTAGTTGAAATTTTGCACGTTCTAGATTAACCTTATTTCTATTAACATTATTCTTAGTTGAAAAACCGTTGAAAATAGGAATATTGAGACTTAAGCTGAAATTATGTGACTTATTATCTGTAATCTGAGTTTCAAAGTCTGGTGTATCAAACAAATCTGAAGTAAAATAATTTGAACTAAAACTATAAGAACCTGTCAAAGAAGGCAGTAAAGCTCCTCTGGAAATTTTAACATCAAACTCTGCAATTTCAGCATTTGTTTTTACCAATTTAACATCGTTTAACTCCTCTTTTGCCTTTTCAAAAATTTCTTGAGCTGATTTTGTTAAAACATCTTCAGAAACTAATCCATAATCTACATCAACTATATCAAAAGAGGTGTAATCTTTTATTTGTAATAATTGAGCAAGACTCAATTTTGACAAAAACAATGCATTCTCAGCATTAATTATTTGTTGCAATTGAGTAGCGTCCGTTGCTTTTATCTCTAACAAATCTCCTTGGGGTAAAACGCCTGCATCAACCAACTCTTGCGTGTTCTTAATATTTTCTTTAGTAACTTTATTTTGTCCTTGTACTACTTTTAATTGTTCTCTATTAGCTAATATTTGGAGAAAAGCATTAGCTACAAACATAGACGTATCATCTCTCATTTTATCTAGTTGATATTGAGAGGCTAATTGATTTATTTTAGCGCGACGTAAAGTATTAATATTTTGAAGACCTCTAAAAATATCTACACTAGACCTTAAACCTCCTGATAAATTTTTAGCAGTAGAATTAACCGCATTAAATGTAACAGGATCTTGACTCAATCCTATATTCCAATTTTGTGAAGCAGATGCATTTAAAGATGGTAAAAAATTACCTATGGCATCTTTTTTTGCAATATTTGCCAATTCTAAATCTAATTCGCTTTGTTTAATAGAGATATTATTCTCTAATGCATAATTAACACATTCTAAGAGTGTCCACTTTTTATCCTGTGCCTGACCTAGAGCTACAAAAAGAAGTAGTATTACTATGATTGATTTTTTCATCTGTTGTTTATTGATTTTTTGATAGACAGATGGAATTTGCCATTAAATCTTCTAAAATATATTGAAATTTATCTTGACTCATTTCACAATGCCTATATGTCTATATAAATTATAAAGTGTTACACAAAATGTTAAAATTATTGTTGTGCATACTTTGGAACACCTTGTACTTGATTCCAAACTTTTATCTTATCACTTTTAGTTATTCCGCTTTTCACTTCAACAAAAATACCGTCGCTTATACCTAACTCGACCTCTTTTCTTTCAAATTTTTGGTCTCCTACTTCAACCTCTACAAAAGGTGCTTTAGTCTTTTCATCATATTGCACTAAAGCCTCTTTAATAGCTAATACATTTTCGGCTTTGTCTAAAATAATAGAAGCGTTAGCACTTAAACCTGCTCTTATAAATGTAGAATCAACAGTCTTAAGACTACCTTTAATTTCAAATTGAATGGCACCATTTTCTTCTACACCTTTAGGTGCGATATAGTCTAAGACCGCATCAAATTTATCGTCTTCAATAGCACCAACAGTAATTTCTAAAGGTAATCCTTCTTTAATTTTTCCTACTTCACTTTCATCTACTTTACCCTCAAAAATCATTTTGGTAACATCAGCCAATGAGGCTATTGATGTTCCTTCATTAAAATTATTAGCTTCAATAACTTGATTTCCTGCTTTTACAGGAACATCTAAAACCATTCCTGAAACCGTTGCTCTAACTTGTGTTTGTGCTATATTACCCAAACCTGATGTGGTTCCTGTTTTTATAATATCGTAATTTTGGCGAGCCTGAGTTACATTTATCCTCGCCTGCTCTACTTGTTGTTTAGCTTGCAAATATGTGTTATTTACCTGATCAAAATCATTAGCAGAAATAACACCTTTATCAAATAATGCTTTTTGGCGATCGTAAATTGCTTTTTGCGTTTTAAAATTTATTTCAGCGGTTTGTAAAGATGTTTGATTAGACGAAATACTATTTTTAGCACTTGTTAAATTTGACACGTTAGGTATTACTCTTATCTGAGCTATTAAATCTCCTTGCTTTACGTATTCTCCAGCTTCAACAAAAACCTCATCTACTACACCAGATATATTTGGTTTTATTAATACTTCTTCTTTTGGGACTATGCTACCTGTAGCTACAGTTTTAACCACAATGGTTTGTTCAACCGGACTTTCTGAAGTATACGTAATTGGATCTTCTTGATTTTTTTGCCACAAATAAAAAAGTGAAGCTCCAAATACTACTACTATTAAAATTAATACGATGACTGTTGTTGTTCTTTTCATCTCTGATTGATATATAATTTATTTATCGATAAACATCTTTTATTTTATTCTATTCTAAGGGCATCAACTGGCTTCATTTTAGTTGCTCTATTAGCGGGAATTAACCCTGCCAAAAGACCAGAAACCACCAATATAAATAGTGCAGTAAACACAACCTGCATACCAACACTTGGATTTGCGAAATTTTCTACATCTCCTGCTTGATCTAATATGTAATTTAACACCCATATGACTAGGGCTGCAAAGGATACTCCTAACATTCCAGATAAAATTGTGAGTACTAAACTTTCTTGAAGAATCTGTCCTTTAATCATCCATGGTGTTGCACCTAAAGCACGCCTTACCCCAATCTCTTTTGTTCGCTCTTTAACAACAATAAGCATGATATTATTAATACCAATGATACCAGACATTAAAACTAATGCTCCAACAAAATATCCTACTATTGTTAATATTGAAAATAGACCGCTTATTCTTCCGAATTGCTCGGATAAATCAAAATGACCAATAGCTCTTTCGTCTGTAGGATCTACTTTGTGTCTAAATTTCATTAAATCAAAAACCTGCTGCTTAATTGAAGTTATAGGCACATCATCTACCGCAGTTATAGCCATCCAACCAACATTCTCACCTCTATTAAAAGCCTGAGCAAATGTTGTAAATGGAATATAAATAGTACTGGCATCTTGTTCATCATCTCCTTGACTATTGCTCATTTTAAATGTACCAACAACCTTAAAATTAACACCGTTTATTTTAATGTATGTACCAAGAACATCTTCATCCTTGTCATACAACCCTTTAACAACACCTGTACCTATGACACAAATTTTTCGCTTTGTTTGAATATCTGAGTAACTGATAAAACGACCTTGAAGAATATCCATAGGTTGTTGCTTTATATACTCAGGATAGTCTCCATAAATTTCAAAAGCACCTGTTTTTGTACCTCTAATGACATTATTTGCACCTCTAAATCCTCCCAATTGGTTTCTAGGTGAGACATATTTAAGATTAGGGATTTCTGATTTTATAGCTTCAACGTCGTCTAACTTGTAATTAAAATAGCGCCCTTTAGGAAGTCCTTTGTAAGGTTTAGAAGTCCCCTGAGTCCACATAAACATAGAGTTTGTTGCAAAATTACCAAAATCAGCAGTTACACCATTTTTTAACCCATTAGTTAAGGCCAAAAGCAATACCAATATTGTAATTCCCCAAAACACTCCAAATGCAGTTAAAATAGTTCTAAACTTATTTGCATTTAGTGCTTCTAATATTTCGTTCCAACGATCTCTGTTAAACATATTATTCGTCTCTTAATGCAATAATTGGTTTAATTTTTGCAGCTCTATAAGCTGGTATAAAACCAGCAAAAGCTCCTGCAATTACTAATATAAACACGGTTGTTAATGCTATATTGAAATCTACCTGCGGATATTTAATAAAATCACTATCTATTTGTGGGCCTACCAATTCTAATAAGCCCAACCCAAAAATCAATCCGAATAAGCCAGCAAAAATAGTAACAAAAACCGCCTCTTGTAGAATCATACTTACAATAGACATCGGCAAAGCACCTAAAGCCTTTCTTATACCAATCTCTTTTGTTCGCTCTTTTACAATTATAAGCATGATGTTTCCTACACCAACTATACCTGCTATGATAGTTCCTATACCAACAAACCAAAATACAGCTTGTATGGTTGCTATTAGAGAATATATCTTTTGAGCTTCTTCTAAGGTATTATTTACACGTACCGCACTCTGATCATCAGGTGCAACGGTGTGAAGTTCTTTTATTTGAGCTTCAATACCCTGAGCAATTGCATTAGACTGAGCTACAGCCTCATCAAAATTATTTGCCATCTTTACAGTAAATGACATATTTCTGATATTATCACCAGCATTAAAAACTTGTTGGGCAGTTGTTACTGGTATATAAACCTGACTTTCTTCTCTATCACCACCTGGATCATAAAAAACACCGACAACTTTAAAATTAACTCCAAAAATTTGAATGTTTTTATCAATAGGATCTTCTTCTTTAAATAAATCCTTTTTCATTTTATTTCCGATAACAGCTACTTTCTTTTTATCATCTAAGTCTAATTGACTAACGAAGCGTCCATAACCTATATCTGCATTTTCAATGAACTGATTATCGGGTAAAGTACCTCTAACTCTATAATTTCCAGATTCATTTTTATAGGTAACCGTACCACCCCAAATCATATAATCCTTACTTCTATATTCAAAATAGTCGTCGTATTTTCTTTCTACAGATTCGAAGCTTGAATTCTTAAGCTGGACATATCTACCAGGATTAAGCCCTTTGTATCCTTTAGTCGTTACTCCTGTCCAAACAGAAATCCTATTGGTAGCATCTTGTTCAAATTGCGATTTTACTCCATTTTCAATTCCTTTACTAAAGCCCAAAAGAATAACCAAAATGAATATTCCTGATGCTACTGAGAGCCCAGTTAAGAATGTACGAAGTTTGTTTTTTCGTAGCGTTTCGAATATTTCTTGCCAACGTTCTAAATCAAACATTTGCTGATGCTCTTACTTGTTCTACTATACTATCGTCTATAATTACACCATCCCTAAGATTAACGATACGTTTTGTCATGTGGGCTATATCATCTTCGTGAGTAACAATGAGGATTGTTTTGCCTTCATCATTAATACCTTGAATAAGCTCCATAACTTCATATGATGTTTTTGTATCTAAAGCTCCTGTAGGCTCATCTGCTAGTAACACTTTAGGGTCACTTGCTAATGCTCTAGCTATTGCAACTCTCTGTTTTTGTCCACCAGACAACTCACTCGGCAAGTGGTGAGACCATTCTGCTAAACCCACCTTTTCAAGATAGTGCATTGCTTTATCTGTGCGTTCTTTTCGCTTTATACCTTTGTAATAAAGTGGCATAGAAACGTTATCTAAAGCACTCTTATAGTTAATAAGATTAAAGGATTGAAAAATAAATCCTAAAAACTCATTTCTATATTTTGCTGCTATTTTTTCGTTGAGATTTTTGATAGGAACACCGTCTAGAATGTATTGGCCAGAATCTGCTTCGTCTAACATGCCCAAAATATTCAGTAAAGTGGACTTGCCTGACCCTGAAGAACCCATAATTGAGACAAGTTCTCCTTCTTTTACATTAAAATTAATTCCTTTTAAAACATGAAGCGAATTGCTTCCCATGTGGTAAGACTTATGTAAATCTTTGATCTGAATCATAGCTGCTGGTTAACTCGTACAAGTTTAAGAAAATCTAGAAGGTTTTTGTGCCAACAAATTGTTAAGACTTAACTATATACCTTATGGTTTAGACTATAAAAACAAAGAATTGTTACAACTCTTAATCTGTTTTTTTAGACTTTTTAGAATTATTAAACGTCTTATACACAAAAAAGCCTATAACAGCCACTAGAATGTAGGGCACAGCCATTAAAAACATAATACCATCATTAATCCCTTCTGCAGCAGATTGATCATCACCACTTTCTAATACTGCCCTACACATAGCACATTGCGCATTTGTCTTTAAAAAAAAGAACAACGAAAACATTAAAAAGACGGCTTTTTGTTTCATTTTTAAATATAATAAGGAGAAATCATAAAATATACCACAACACCTGTTACAGCAACATAAAGCCATAATGGAAACGTAATTTTAGCTATTTTCTTATGGCGTTCTATATTATTTGTTATGGCTCTTACATACGTTATCAATACAAACGGAATAATAACAACAGATAGTAAAATATGCGTTATAAGAATGAAGTAATAGATGTATTTTATAGCGCCTTCACCGCCAAATTCTGTTGAATCGCTGGTCATATGATATGCCACATACATTACTAAAAACATAACAGATAATGCAATGGCAAATTTCATTAGGTTTTCGTGTAATTTTCTGTTTTTGTTTTTGATTGCAATTACCGCTACAATCAAGACTAATGCTGTTAAACCATTGATACCTGCATAAATCGGAGGAAGCATTGTTAATGGCTCTACATTAAAACCTAGCTTACGAAGATTAATACCAAAAAGTGCTGCTACAGCAACAGGAATTACTACTGATAATACAACAATCCATTTGTTATATTTCTTTTCTTTTTCTAAATCAACAGTACTCATATTATTCTTTCAATAGTTTAGCAATATCTTCTTTTAAAATTGTTATCTCCTGAGGAATTCCATCATCATCAACTCCCTCAGATTCAGAAATTAAACCGTTATAAAATATCAACGGATTTCCGAAATTATCTCTTCTAGAGCGTATATAACCTTCTTTATCTATTAAAGCAAAATTACCAGAGTGCTCAAAACCTCCTTCAACAGTTTCGTCTTTTGCTGTATATAAATTAAAGCCTTCGTTAGCCAATTTATAAATAGCTTCTTCATTGCCTGTCATTAAATGCCAATTGGGATTTGTTATTCCGTAAGTTTCTGAGTAAGCTTTTAATACTTCAGGAGTATCAACTTCTGGATTTATAGTAAATGAAGCTACACCAAAATCTTTAAAATCCTTAAAGTGGTCTTGTACATTTACCAAGTTACGATTCATTATTGGACAAATTGTTGGGCATGTTGTAAAGAAAAATTCTATAACATACACTTTACCTAAATAATCTTCATTAGTAATGGTATTTCCATTTTGGTCTGTAAAACTAAACGCTGGAATCTTTTTTGGCTCGTCACCTATTGTTAGATAAGCTAAATCACTTTTTGTTCCTTTTGTATTGTTAGAAACATTTTCGCTTCGGCTTTCGTCTCTAGTAATATCGCCATTGGTTATTCTATTTATAATCTTTGGTATAAAAATGATACCAAAAACTAAAATGATAAATGCAATGCCTACGTATGAATAATTGGCTTTTTTACTCATTATTTTATTTTAAATCTTTACTTCTTCTTTGGCTAGAATCGTCAAAATTACCCTTACGTTTATCTCGGTATTCTTTAAACAGCACACGCATATCTTCTGCTGCCATTTTGTTTTTTAACTCTGCTACTTCTACACAGTCATAGCTGTATAGGCTATAAATGGGTTTATTCGATTCAATCTCCTTTTCTGTTCTGTCGTCTAGTCTTCCTCGTTGGTTTAAATCTCTATCAATTATAAAAACCATACTTGTAGCAAGGTTATCATCTAACTTTACCTCAGGTTTTAAACTATTATATATTCTTTCAATATCGGACTCATCCATATATACCAAGTGCCAAAATCGTAAATTTTCATAAGATCTAATTTCCTTAAGCAGTGCTTCTGCCTCAGGTTTTGCACTATGCGGTAACAACACTGCTACTTGAAACGTTTTGAATCCCTTACTCTTGTCATACACCAACTCTTTAAGGTTGAAAGCCGTTGTGGAATTTTCCATAGGCTTCTTACCTAAAAACGAAAGAATTGTGATATGATCTTTTAGCTGAATATTATCTTTATTAGCAGGTAACTCTAAAACACCTTCTTTAACTATATCTAAAGGATTATAATTATCCTTAGAAAGCAACATTACAAGTATAAATGCCACAGGCAAAAAGAATAAAATACTTAAAACTATGTTGCGTTTTCTACTGCTTAAATTCATAATGCAAAAATAAAAAAGGTGGTTTAGAAAAACCACCTTTTAATATCATTTAACTCAATATTTTGAGTTTAAAAATCTCTTGTAATTAAAGCGTCATCTGCATTATATACACCAAACACATAACCACCTTCTTGAAGTAAGATGAATATTAAATAGCAGATTAAGAAAACAGCAGTCCACACTACCATACGTCTTAGTGCTTTAACTTCATCTCTCATGTGCATGAAGTCCCATGTAATATAATAAGCTTTTACAATGGTAAGAAGGATAAATATTAAGTTTAAAGGCTTAATAAAAACAAGTGGTGATAAAATAATATTACCAATAGTAGCAAAAAAACCACCTTCTAATGGACTAATCCAAGTATGCATTAAAAATTCTGGTTTGTATATACCAAGAATAACTTCTATAGCAGTTACAAATGTTAAGAATGCTAATACACCCCAAATTTTTTGTGTGTTAGATTTAAATTTCCAACGTCCTCTAAATATTTCTAATTTATGTTCGTGTGCCATAATTTATTATCTAATTCTGTTTTAAACTAAGTAGAAGAATGTGAATACAAATACCCAAACTAAATCGACAAAGTGCCAATAAAGACCTACTTTTTCTACCATTTCGTAGCTTCCTCTTCTTTCGTAAGTTCCTAAAACCACATTAAAGAAAATAATGATATTGATTACCACACCTGAAAAAACGTGGAATCCGTGAAAACCTGTAATGAAGAAGAAAAAGTCTGCGAAAAGCGACGTACCATATTCATTTACCTTTAGGTTTGCACCTTTTACTACTAATTTTCCGTTTTCTTTAATTTGCTTAAGAGACTCTTCTCTAGAAAGCACTGTTTTTTCGCCTTCATCATTTATCAACTGCGTTCTTACTAAAATATTTTCATTTGCAGCAAGACCGTTATAAATTTCATTTACTGAATAAGGAGGTAGTGATTCTTCAGTAACAAACCACAAGCCATTTTTACGCTCGTGTTGTGCTCTTGCTCCTGCTTCTGCAACAGCAAACTCATCAATAGAAATTCTTTTGAACTTTTCTTTTCCATCTACAGTTACATACTCACCAAATTGTAGAATATTACCACCATTGGTTTGTACTGCACCATAATCTCCTTGAATAAAAGTTGCCCATTCCCAAGCCTGAGACCCAACGAATATTAAACCACCTATTATGGTTAGGAACATGTATAATGTTACCTTGGCTTTATTCATATGATGACCTGCATCTACGGCTAATACCATAGTTACAGAAGACATAATAAGGATAAACGTCATAAAGGCAACGTAAATCATTGGTAATTCTTGTCCGTGTAAGAAAGGAACGTGTGTAAAAACCTCATCTGCAATTGGCCATTCTTTGATAAACTTAAATCTAGAAAAGCCATAAGCTGCTAAGAAACCTGAAAATGTTAATGCATCAGAAACGATAAAGAACCACATCATCATCTTACCATAACTTGCTTTTAGAGGTTTATTTCCTCCTTCCCAAGTTTTTCCTTCTGTGCCAGTACTTGCTACTGTAGAATCCATAGAAATTAATTAAATTTTAAGATTGGACAAAAATAATCAAATTATGTCTCTAAAAAAATATAAAAACAAAAACAGCACAAGCCAAAGCAGGTCTACGAAATGCCAGAAATTAGCCGCCAGTTCTAATCCCAACATATTGTTGGCATTGTACTTTTGTTTAAAATGATTATAAATAACGACAAGTATACAAATTAAGCCAGCTATAACGTGCAATATATGCACCACAGCAATCAAATAGATATATGACATGGTGATATTACTTGTTGGCCCTGTAAAGTTATATCCTGTTTGTATAATTTGATTAAATCCTTCTAGCTGACTAAAAACAAAAGCAATTCCTAAAGCCAATGTAACCAGCAGCCAAACGGTTGTCATCTGTATGTTTTTTTGTTTTAAAGCCTTTTTTGCTAAAACAAAGGTTAAACTACTCAACAATATAATGGCAACACTTATATAAAATGCATTTGGCAAATCATAACTGTTTAACCAATCTTTATCTCTTCGCTGTTTAGAACTTACAATAAAAGCACTTATTAATGCCGAAAAAGACATTATTAGAGAACCTATACCAAACCAAAGCATCATTTTTTTTGATCTGGCTGTTTTTTCCTGTAGCGTTCCTTCTGTTAAATCCATCTATCTTAAAAATTTATCTGCAACATATATAATTTGCAACATTGTGATATAAAAAACGCTAGACAGCATTAACTGTTTAGCAGCCTTCACGGTTCGTTGTTTAAAAAGTCTTAGTGCAAAAACAAGCATTACCATTCCTAATAAAAATACCAATACAGCACCAACAATTGATAGTTTTAAATCTCCTGTAAACCCAAACACTGGGATTATAGACACCAAAACTGTCCAAACACTATACATAATAATCTGCACTGCTGTACCTTTATCTCTTTTTCCTGTTGGCAACATAAAGAAGCCTCCCTTTTCATAATCTTCATACAAAAACCAACCGATAGACCAAAAATGAGGAAATTGCCAAAAGAACTGAATAGCAAATAACGTTCCTGGCTCAATACCAAACTCACCACGAGCTGCTACCCAACCCAGCATAAAAGGGATGGCTCCAGGCAATGCACCTACAAAAACAGACAACGGTGTTTTGGTTTTTAAAGGTGTATAAACACTCGTATATAAAAAAATGGAGATTGCTCCCCACATTGCTGTTTTTGGATTGATATTATATAGCGTTATTATACCTAGAATGGTAAAAGCAGTCGCTATTATAAATGCTGTATTAACAGACATACGACCAGCAGGAATAGGTCTGTTTTTTGTCCTATCCATTAAAGCATCTAGGTCGCGCTCAATAATTTGGTTATATGCATTTGATGCACCTACCATAAAATACCCACCTAATGCCAAAAGAATAAGCGATGTATAATTTATAGTCTCAGCACCCAATAAGTAACCAGCAAGTGCAGAAAACACCACACTAATGGATAATCCCATTTTTGTGATTTCCTTAAAATCTGTGATAGCAGAAGTTTTTGATACCGAAGATTTTGTACTACTACTCAATTCTTGATGATTGTCCTTTTCTTAGTGAGCGCAAAGATACTTTGAAAAAAGGTTTCCACCAACGCAATAGAAAACTTTAATAAAAGGTCGGTTTTTTTTTTAAAAATCGTTATACCAATTAAAAAGATCTGTTCGTATTCCTAAGCTAAACCAAAGTGTATTAGAATTTGCGGTTGATGAAGTAATGGCCTCAGGATTAAAATCTCGATAAATAATATTTGCAAATACTTTTAAGTTGGTTTCAGGATTAAGCAGGTAACCCATTTGATGTTCCCACATAAAACTATTGGTTTTATTCCCTTGTCCAATAGTTATACCAGTATCCGAATTACGATCGTTGTAATCTCTATAAATATCGCCACCATACGAAAAGCTATCTTCTTCAGTATTAAAATCGAAACCTCTTTGCCCAATAATTAATTTAGTATCTGCAAACCAACGCTTATAGTTATAACGACCTATTAGCACCAACTCTCTAAAATTAGCTCCCCAAAGATGCGCCATAGGTTGATTAAAATGTCCGTAATTTAAAATCTGAGTATTGTGAGAATAGGTATAAGGGCGCACCTGATTATATTCAGCTTGCAGTAGTAAATTATCTACCTTAAACGCATTAAAATATTTAGCACCTAACTGAAAGCCGAACTTATTTTTCCAGCTTTTATTTCCACCTGTGACATCACTTAAAGAAAACTCATCTAAAATGAATTGCCCATAGAGATTCACCTTATTATTCCATTTGTATTTTGCACTAAGTCCCAAAATGGCATTTCCTGCTCCTTGTCCTGTTTGAAATTCAATAGCTCTAAAGAATATTATAGGATTTAAATAATTCACATCAAAACCTCTACCATTTGTATCTGCCCACATTACAGACTCAAACAACCCTATATTAAGTCTCTTTGACACATTCCAACTCAAATAATGATTTGCCATATACTTGGTTAAAAAAGCATCATCAACTACTACTTCTGGCCTTACATCCTTAAGCCACATCCATGTACTTGTGTATTTTATCTTCCAAAAGCTGGTATTCAATTTTAAAAAAGGATAAGGGCTTGCTACATCACTTTGAAATAGCGAACGGTAACCATCACCTATAAAATTTTTACCATGGCCGAATTGAATGTTTAAAAAATCGGCAGGAGTGTAGGATAAATATGCTTCTGCCACAGGATAATCATACGAATTCTCTTTAAAACGCTTAGCGATACCACGACCAGGAATTACTGCTGGGTCTGGACCAAAAGCTTTTAAACTTTCTGCATAGGTGTTAAAATAGTCTGCAAATCTACCTTGACTTTCATAAATAGAAGTTGATAAATTTAAATGCTTACCTAATCCTGCTTGAATATAGACACCTCTGGTATTATTCCATGTGCCATCATCTCCTTCGGTTTCACCTCCTAGCTGTAAATCTACAATTGGGTCTACCGTAAACCAGTAATCTTTACCTTGAACTTGCACCAAATGCTCATTGTATAGCTTTCTACCAAACCAGCTATCTGTTTCTTTTGCTAAACTTTCCTTTTCAACTTTAATATCATAATATTTTGCAACATCGGCTTGAATAAAAGGCTTTGCTGCAGTATGACTATTGGTACCTATGGCATTCATCTCATCATCAAAACGTGCGTAATACGAATGCGTGAATGGTATGTTTAACTGGCTACTATATTCTAATCCTTCGTAAGGTTTTAGGCTTTTATTTACGTTATCAAACTCATCTGACAAGGTTGCGTTTAAGCTATCTCCATTTTTTAGATTGACAGTGTTTGAAAGTTCGTCTTCATCTTTTATTATTTCTTCTACAGGCTTTACTAATGGAATAGCAATGTTTAAGCTATATTGAACAAAAGTCGCCTTGCCGTTATATGTTGCTGGCTTTATTTGTGGTAAAGCATCAAAAACACGTCTACTTTCTTCCTTTAGCTCATCATAGATGGCATCTACATAAATAACCTTGAACCCTCCTTCTTTGTCAACTTCAAACAACACCTGAATATCGCCATTGTAATCTTCTTCAGAAACAATTTCTGGCGTTTTAAAATTATCGTAGATAAAGCTATTTAATGTAAAATTGAAACACGATTTTAATTGATTTACAGCAAGCGAATCACACTCACTAAACACAGGTGGTTTTTCGTAGGTAGAAAGCGTTTGAGCATTACCAAAAAAAGAAACTAACAAAACAGTAACAAGCCAAATATGCTTCATAAAAACAAACCTATTTATTTAGTGCTCGAAAGATACTTATTTTTTTTAGTAACCATAAAACAAAAACCGCTACCAAATAGTAACGGTTATGTTTAATTTATAATTACTTAATATTAATTTTTTACCATAAACTTAATTGGTAAATTATAAATTACACCAACTGGCTTATTTTGCTGATAACCTGGTGTCATACTCGGTATCTTATCAATAACTCGCTTTGCTTCTTTTTCTAAAACTGGGTGAGGTGTTCTAATTTTTACATCTGTAATGTTACCGTTTTTGTCTACAGTAAATTGGGTTTGTATTCTTTGTAAACCAGATATGCCATAATCACTAGCAACATCGGTATTAAACCTTTTACTAACTAACTTGGTTATTTTATCAGACATACATTTTTTTCTATCTTCGTTGGTTTTCTTTTTTTCGCAGCCAGGATAAACAGGTACTACTTCAACTTTTACAAAATCAACAGGCGGAAGATCTATTGGCTCTTCAACAACGTTAATATCTCCTGGCTTAACAGGCTCTGTTGTTGGTTTAGGATCATCTGGTGTAAAAATTTCCTGTTCTAAATCTGGTGTGTGGTTCTCTACCTCTTTGTAAGTATCTCTCAGCTCACTGCTTCGCTCTACCTTAGGCTCATTTTTCTCTACAGGTTGCTCTAACCGATAATCTGGTGCTACATCTATAGTCGCAACATCGTTTATTTCTACAGAGTCAATCGTTACCTTTTTTTCTTGAAACTGCATTTCAAACAGTCCATAGGTTGCCAACAAACAAAGAATCAACCCTATTTGGAAATATAGGGTTGAGTTTTTTTGTAAATTTGCATCATGCTTGTGTGATTTCTTTGCCTCAGTAGTGCTCTGACCAGCAGTATTGAGATTCTTTTTAGAATTTTTCATAATACGTATTATTTAAAATGTTAATATTATGATAAAGTCACAATAAGCATACCAAAAAGAAAATCCCGTCCAATTAATTTTGAACGGGATTTTTATCTTAACAGTTAAGTGTTTATCTACTTAATCATTTACTTGGAATACAATTGGAATTGAGAATGGCATTACAACCGCTTTACCTCTTTGTTTCCCTGGTTTCATTTTAGGTAATTGTGAAAGCACCTTTTGCGCTTCTTTTTCTAAAGAAGGGTGAGGCCCACGTGTTTGGATAGCCGTAATATTTCCATTCTTATCAACCTTAAATCTACAGAAGATTCTTTTCTTACCTGGAGATAAACCTAAATCTTGGGCTAAATCTGTATTAAATTTTCTCTGAATGAATTTATTTACTTTATCATTCATACATTCTTTCTTAGCTGCATTTCCTTTTTCGTTTTCACATCCTGGAAAAACCGCAACATTTTCAATAACGTGGAAAGGCACCTCAATATCTTCCTCTACTTCTTCTACTACAACTTCTTCTACCTCAGCAACCTCAGTTTCCATTTCGGTTTCAGTAGATTCAATTACTGTTTCTTCTACTTCTACCTCATCTTCTACAACCTCAATAACTTCAGGCGCAGCTGGTGGTGGAGGTGGTGGAGGTGGTGGTGTGACAACTTGCTCCGTTACAATTGCTTCTTCTTCAAACTCATCATCAAGATTAAGTGTATCAGCAACTATATCTTCCTTGTCGTAAGTTTTGTAATTTATTGCCATGTAAGTAACACCAAGCATTAACGCTAATCCAACAGCAAAATACAATGAGCTGTTTCTACTTACATCTGATTTTGGATTCTTTTTAGGTTCCATATTGAAATTTCTTTTATAGAGTTGCTAATTTAATTAAATAATAAGAAAAAAAGCAAAACTTCTTTTTATTTTAACTTTATTATATCTACTCTAGCAGCAATTAACGTGCCAATTATAACCCCAAAACAATTTGCTAGCAAATCGTATGTGTCATAAGTTCTGTTTTCATTAAGTTGATGTTGCAAAACTTCTAACAAAACTCCAAACAAAATAATAATGACAAATACAACCCACAGTTTATGTTCTTTTTGAGTTGATTTAGAATACGTTATCCACAAACCTGCTAAACCAGCGTAAGCTATAAAATGATAAATCTTATCATCAAATGGAGACCCCAGACTTGGCACTCCATCTAAATTTATAAAAGTTACTACAACCAGCGCCAAAGTATAGATAACAGCAGCTGGCAATAGCAATTTTCTAAGCACTTATAAGAGCTTTATAATCTTCAGCAGATAGCAAGTCGTCCACTTGAGACGCATCAGAAAATTTTAATTTAATCATCCAACCTTCACCATAAGGATCTGTATTAACCTTTTCTGGCTCATCTTCTAAGTTTTCGTTGAACTCAATGATTTCACCAGATAATGGTAAAAATAAGTCTGAAACGGTTTTTACAGCCTCAACTGTACCAAACACCTCTTCTGCATCTAGAGTTTCGTCTACTGTTTCAACCTCAACATAAACAATATCACCTAATTCTCCCTGAGCAAAATCTGTAATGCCTACAGTTGCAACATCACCTTCTATTTTTATCCACTCGTGGTCTTTTGTGTATTTTAATTCTGATGGTATATTCATCTTAATTTGTATAATATATTAGTGAAGCAAAAGTAATTTTTTAATTGCTTGTTTTCAAACCAAAATCTCAAAATTAATTTCCGAAGTTATAACGCAGTGTAATACCAGACCTTAACGAGGTTTGAGGGAACGATGTGGATATAGCAAAATCTGAGAATGTATAATCAAAATAAAAGATAGCTGTAAGATTTTTACTAAACGCATAGTCTGCTGAAAACTTCCCGCTCCATATGGTTTGCCCTGCTGTTATCTGGTTATTCTCTAAATCTAAATATCTAATAATGGTTTTATTATCTCTTACCGAGATATCTGCTCGCATATTTAAATCGCTCTTAACAATTTGTTTTGCGCCTGCTAAAGCCGATCTAATTCTTAAATCTTTTATACGATAACCTAAACCAAGTGTATACTCTTGCCCTTGAACTTCTGTAAGCAAATTGTTATCAAAACTCAATGATAGTAATCTATCTTTTTGAATTTCTGCCAGTACTTTAATAGAGTTTTTCATTTCAAACTCTAAACGAATTAGAGGACTAAATTGCTCTTCTAAGTTGATATTATTGTAAAGTGTTCCGTTTTTATAATCACCTGATTGATTTAAAGCATCAGCGGATTGGTCACCATATTCTACACCTCGTTCAGCAGCAACATAATCTAAGTTAGTTCTAAATTGATTGATGGTGTATCTAGACCTATATCCATGTTGTATAGAAAAACGTCTAAAGTTCTTTTTGAACCATGGAATTTTCATTAAGCCCGTATACTTCAATGTCCAATTTGGTATCGGCACATCTCTAAATGCTCTCGTACTTACTTTTTCTGGATCACTGCCTTGGTATGCTGAAAGAAAAGCTGGCAACAATACACGCTGACTATTTTTACCAAAACCTAATGGGTAACCTTCAGCGTCTGTAGCAAAGTTAGTGGTACCATAAAACTCTCTTGCAAGTCGATTAGCAATAATTAATCTATTGGCTCTAAAATCATCAAAAGCATCAGACTGGTTCTCGTCGCTATTACTAAATGCCGTTTTTATTAAGGCTGTAGATATATTGAAGTTTCCAAAGGTATTAGGAGTTAAAGATCTATAATCTAAAATACCATCGCCATTTCCTACAGGTACTTCGTTTCCGTTAGCATCTAAATAATCTTCTACTCTAAAGTTTTCTGTAAAGTTCTCTGCGTAAGTTCTGTTTCCTATTAAATCAATTTTTAAATCGCGCATTGGCTCTACATTAACCGAGTAATCTAGGGTGGTGTTTTTTACAGATGTAAACTGTTCATTAAAATCTGGATATCTAGTCAGCCATCCATTATTTGCGACGATACTTCTAATATCATTTTGGCTACCAAAGGTGTAACCCCAAGTTGGCCTTAAGGTTCCTATAAATCCTGGTGTTGGTAAATAGCCTGGCAAGTATGTACCATTGTTTTCACTATATCCAAATTGAATACGCTTTACCATTGTAACGATATCTATAAGAGTATTATAAGCTTTCTTACCTGCGCTTAACTTATTAGGATCTCGTTGTTGATTCCCATCATCTAATTTGTTTGCTGTTGCAGTTGGTGTCGCAGTTCTCGACTTTACTTGTGAATTTCTATTTCTACCTCTCCTATTATTTTTTCTCACCAAACCTATAGACTTGTAAAAAGTCTCCATATTTAGGGTAGAATTGATATTGTGAGTATTAGAGTTTTGTATAGAATGCCCTAGGTTATAGGTCCTAAACAAATCTGGTGTTGTAGGATCATTATCATGATCGGTAGCTACTTCCAAACCTTCATTTAAATCCGAACCTTTCTGCCATTGAAACGCACCATTATATGTGTAAGTTGCTCTTAAGAAGCTTAAAGCAGGAATCTTATACAAAGGCAACTCATAATTAACCTGAAGCTGCTGTGTTTGGAAGTTTGGATCTCCAAAATCAAAGAAACCATCCCAAACATCAAGCGTTGGGTCTTGTCTGCCATTAAGCTGGTCATCAACAAAATAATTTCTAACAATATTTGTATTGGCTGCTGTAAAATTAAAACTTAAGGCATCGGTTAAATTATAATTTATAGCATACTGAAAATCGAATGTATAGTTTCTTCTGAATAATTCTTCGATACCAATATTATCACCTCCAAGCTCTACTTCTCTAAACTTTTGTCTACTAAATTGCCTGTTTATATCTGTATTTACCGAAATATTAGATGGCAATAAATTAAGATTAAAGTCCTTGAGAATCTTCCAGTATTTTCCTGTAAACAACGAATCATTCTTTTTAAAAGGCTCAACCTTTACAGGATTAAAAGCATAGTTGTAATTAACACCTGCTCTTACATTTTGGTCTAAAGAATTTTCAATTTCAAAATCGCGATGCTCAACCTTATTGTATGAATAATTGAATGTGAAATTCTCTACATCATAAAACCTTTGCTTCTTTTCGCCTGTTCGTTGCTTTCTAACACCAATAAAGTTAATACTCTTTCGCTTGGTATAATTTTCATTTACTTTGAGTATAGAATCTTGATTAGTGGTATTATCTAGTTGCGTCTGTAACTCAATATCTCTGTAATACTCGTCAAACTGTGGTGTAATAATTTCCTCGCTTTGAGAATAGTTAAACGGAATTTGAATTCCCCATTCCTTAGGTAATAATTGCCCAAGCTGAACATTTGTAACTACATCGTATTGCTTTACATCTTCTCTACTTCGCTCGTTTGGAGATTGCTCTATGCCACCAAAGCCTATTGTACTGCGTCTTCCTGTAGCACTGATATCTGCAAAGTCTGCAATATTAGAATCCATGCTTACTACTGCAGCCCAACCACCTTCGTTTTCTAAATCGGACATACGCAACTCGTTAAACCAAACCTCTCCACATGCATTAGTACCAGTAAGACCTGAGTTTTTAACACCTACCATTAAAACTCTAATATCTCCAAAATTTGGATTACCCTTAATGGCAACACGCTGCTGACCTGTTGCCAATGGTGAAAATTCAGCCACTGGTGTTTCATTTAATACACCATCTATAACATCATAAAAAGTAGGGTCTTCATTAGATAAAGTCTGATCGAAAATTCCCTGAGATTTAATATCCTGAAGAATATCTAATGAAATATTGATTTCATTAACTGCTGGCCAAATACGCTCTTCTACTGACAAGTTTCCTTCGACTAAATCTGTTGGTAATAATGGTATTTCTATTTGATAAAAGTTCTGTGTAAAGTCATTACCCATTCTTATGAAAGCGGTAAGCTCACCTTCTTGAAGCATTTGTCCATCTTGAGCTTCAGCATGTAAAAACATACGAAGCTTTTTATACTGGCGCATATCAACGTTAATGTTTTTAAACACTCCTCTAGAATCTTCTGGTTCTAACTCACAAGCTTGAAGCACCAAAGATTGCTCATTCTGTCTAATAATATTATTGTTATTATTTAATTCCTCACGTCTAACTCCTGGTGGAATAACATAATTTCCATCATTCTCTTGCACACCAATAATACCCACATTAAACTCAGCGTTTGCACTGTTGTTTGTAGGGTCATTATCTAAATCTAAAGTATAACGTCTCCAGTCACTTCTTACTAAATCTAAAGTTGCAAAACGTAATACTGTGTTTTCAACAAAATCTCTTAAATATAGACGCGCAAAACGAACAGATCTAATATCTGATATACCTCCTATAGCATTAGTTGGCTCATTGATTGGAAGTCTAAACTGGTACCATGTTACCTCACGTTGTTCTCCATTTGGTAATGTTACCTGTCTTACTTTTATATCGTTAATTTGAGGGTTATTAGCATTAAGTATTGATGGATTGATATCTACTTCATATTCGTAATAACTATCAATGGTGTTCATTGTGTTATCACGGTTGATATCCTCTACATCTGGTTGGGTTGTAGAGCCTCTGTTGGTATCTGTAAACACATCTGGAGTGTTACCTTGTAAACCATTGTATTGCTTATAACGTTCAAAGATGTTACCATCTGTATTAAGATAGTAAGTGTAGTTATCATTTGCTGGATCTTCACCAAATTGAGTACCATAAACTGAAATTTCTTCAGCATCATCATAACCATCTAAACCAACATCTTGGTTTGCTCGTTCTTGGCCAGTCGTAGCAAACGTATAAATTAAAGATTGGTTTTGAGGCACTACAGAATTATAATCGGTTGGCTCTAAGATTGAAATATCACCATTTTCAGGAAGTCCGTTTTCATACTGTTTTTTACCATCTTTTAAAACATCCTCCGAAATATTTCCAAGGTTTATAAAAAGTTTACCTCCTTGACCTGATGGATTATCTAAAAACGGGTCTTGAACCCAAAATTCAATATACTCAACATTAGCCTGTTCAAAATCTGTGGATGTAATTTGTCTTGATATACCTGCCCAACGCTGATTTGGCATCACTGTTCCTTGTGCTTCAAATGGATCAAAATTATAAGGCCCTCTTTCCTCTGGGTAATATGCTAAATCTAATGTATTAATTACAGACGTTTGACCTTGAACTACATCAACTTCTGGAAATATTTCTTCAATAAAAACACGTCTTGTATATAAATTTGAAACATCGTCATCTGTAATACCACCAGGTCTTTGACTACTGTAAAAAATTGGATCAACTGTATACCAGTTTAAGAATCCTCTACCGTATCCATTTTCAAGTCCATTATTATCATTTCCTCTAATAGTATTTGGTAATTCTTTTGGTCTACTAGACAAATACCAGGATAAGGGACTTAATAAATCTATAGCTCCTTGAGTTCCTTCAAAATCATCTATATAGGCTGTAGCTTCACCATCAAAATCGGTTCCTTTTGGAGCTCCTGGCAACAAGTATGCAAACTCACCTCTTACCGAAAGGTTAGACGGTACATCTGTATCTACGTTAGGAAGTTTGTTTACCAACCTAGTTAAAAATGGAACTTCTGTGGAATAATTTCCGTTAAAACCAAATATGGTATTATTGATTGGCTCTGAATTAAAATTAGCCTTTTGGGTAATAGGCCTTTCATTAAGATTTAAAAGTGTTGCACCAAGGACAAAATTTTCATTAAACTGGTGTTCTATATTTATACCTGTAAATCGTCTTGTTTGCTGACCAAAAACCGCATTATTTTCTACCGAAACATTAATCGGTGTGTTAGAAGCTTTTAGAGCTTCATCTAAAATTTCAACACGTCCTAACTGATAGTTTACTGTATAGTCTATGCCTTCTACTAATACTCTACCTCCTGCAGTTACTCTTACAGAACCACGAGGCACATTAAATGCACCTATAGGAATACCACCATCTCCTCCACTACTCTTAAAACGTCCTTTAATCTGAAACTTATTTTTCTCTGCTTCATCTAACGCCTGAGTTTTAGTAGATTTATATAACAAGTCATAAACGTACTTTTCCTGGTTTTCGTTGGTATATATATCCTGTTCATAATCCGTAGCATTATTACTTGGGTTATTATCATCATCTAAAACATCAAATAAATAGCGTCCAAAAGGTTCAGCTTTGGTAAAGATGATTTTTCCATTTTGGGTTAAAACCGTTAAACCTGGTACGTAATCAAAGAAACCATCACCACCTTCTTGTGGGTCATTATTACTATTTAATCGATCTACATGAAATAATCGTATTAAAGGGGTTTCTTGTATTTGGGTATCGTCATTAGGGTCTAATGGAGTGTTGTTATTATATAACGGAAATGTTGTGCCTTCAACTGGTCTTATGTAGTTAACAGGCGATGCTTCGGTATAAAAAATGTTTAATCTAAAATCTTCTTGACTCAATTGAAAAGCACCTGTATCGTAAATGTTTTTCATCATTAAGTCCCAAATTGGCTGATCTACTGATGTCACAGCACTCTTTAACATTTTTAAGACTAAGCTTTGGTTATTTACAACCTGATTACCGGTTGTACCTTCACTAACCTGTGTGGCATCTACTCCATCATTGGCAAATTCACCTACTTGATATACTTCTCCACCTCTTGTATATTGAAACGCTACGGCTAAAACCTCATCGTTTAATAAGCGTTGGTTTAAAGAGATATATCCTAACTCCGTGTTTAAGACATAATCTTGTCCTTCTTGAAGCTTACGTGCAGCCTCAAGTTTTCCATAATCAAAACCTTCGTTAACACCCACTAAAACACCTGCCTCAACATTGGTAATGTCTCTTACTGCTTCCGTTAAAAGTGAACCTGCTCCACCAATATTTGTTGGGTCGAAGTCGTTGTTTCCGTTATCTGGAAGTCCACTCATACTATTTATAAAGCCTGCTGGTAAAGGATCTAAACCTATGTTATCAGGATCTGATTCACCTAAATCCTGAAAAGCTACAATGTTTCTAACGTTATTGGTTTGGTTGTTTCTATTAGTTACCCAAACTTCAACTCTTGTGATTTGTAACCCTTGATTATCTATGAAAGGATACTGTAATAAGGCCTTATCGTAATTATCTCTAAAGTAATGTGATAAAAAGTAGTGTCGGTTTTCGTCATAGTCTCTTGCAAAGAATTCAAACTCTTCTAAAGTACCGCCTCCTTGTGCTACAACAGATTTAGACTGCGATTGTTGCTCTGAGAAAACCGCTGTAACTCTTGTTTTACCAAATTGTAATTCTGTTTTTACACCAAACAGACTCTGTGCTCCTCTAATTAAAGAGCTGTTTAAAGGCATGTTTACATTACCGACTTCAATTTTTCTGATGATATCATCCTCCGTTGGCGTGTATTCTAATTTTACAAGTTGTTGAAAATCGAAAGTTGCCTCGGTATCGTAATTGGCAGTTACCTGAAGTCTAGTACCAACTTTACCCAACAAGCTCAATCCTATTCTTTGATCGAAATCGAAGGTAAAATTCGTTCGGTTTCTAGGTGAAAATGAAGGGTTATCTTGCTTTGAGAATAATACCCCTAAATCTACTTCTGCATAACCGCTTGGTATTACATTGATTGTATTTCCACCAAAAATGGTTTCAAACAATCCTGAATTGACATAAAACTCAGGCAGTAAATTTTTCTGATCTTCTTCGCTGCCTTCCTTTTGTCCGGCAGCAGCATCTGCCATACGCTTATAATACTCCTTTAGCTTTTCTTCTAACACTAAACGCTGAAATTCTTCAGGTGTAAGAATTAAAGGATAGTTAATATTAAAATCACCTATTTTCTCGGTATATACATATCTATCTAAAATAGGATCGTAAGTATATTTAGAAACGATGCTATTAGGGTTTGGCATTTTTAGCTTACCTAATGCAAATGTTGTTTTTGTAGAATCTTGCTCTTCTGTTTCAGGCTCTTGTGCAAAAGCAGGTGCACTCATTAGTATCATAAATACTAATGACACATAAAAACTGATTGATTTTAATTGATTGTAGTTAGTTCTATTCAATTGTATTATAAGTTTTTAAGAGCTTCTTTAATTATTTGCTCTACAAGGGCATCTGGTTGGGCTTGTAATATTTTATCAACTACTTTTTCGGATTGTTTTTTGTTAAATCCTAAAACATCTAAAGCAGATAACGCTTCATCTTTGTTCGTATTGTTTGGTATTAGAGAAAGTTCGTCTATACCATACACTTTTAACACTTTATCCTTTAAATCTATGATAACACGTTGTGCTGTTTTGGCTCCAATACCTTTTACACTCTGAATCAAAGCTACATCTCCACCTGCTATACCTTCTTTAACTTGTTCTGGAGTTAGTGACGACAGCATAGTACGCGCTGTATTTGTACCTATTCCACTAACCGAAATCAAAAGCTTAAAGATTTCGCGCTCAGCTTTAGAAGAAAAACCATAAAGACTATGAGCATCTTCCCTAACCTGCAAATAGGTATACAACTTAAGATTTTCTCTATCTGGTATTTGAGAAAAGGTATGAAGCGATATATTAACAAAATATCCTACTCCGTTGCAATCTATCACAACGTCTGTAGGATTTTTTTCCACTAGTTTTCCCTCTAAGTGTGTAATCATTTATTACCAAAGGTTAAAGTCCCAAATGTAATAAAATTATTTACAATAAAAGGGTTGTAACCCATGTAAGACTACTTTGACTTTTGTTGGCGTTTTTCTCGCTCTTGCGCATCTATAACAGCAATAGCTGCCATGTTAACAATTTCGTCTACACTTGCGCCTAATTGAAGAATGTGTACAGGCTTTGCCATACCCATCATAATTGGTCCTATAGATTCTGATTTATTAAGCTCTTTAAGTAATTTATAAGTAATGTTTGCGGCATCAAGATTTGGAAAAACAAGCGTATTTACCTTTCTTCCTGCTAATTTAGAAAACGGAAAAATATCTTGAAGCAATTTAGCATTTAAAGCAAAGTCTGTTTGCAGTTCACCATCAACTACCATATCAGGATAGGTTTTATGTAAAATTGCTACGGCTTCCTGTACCTTTTTTGCTCTAGGATTTTCAGATGAGCCAAAATTAGAATACGAAATCATAGCTGTTACTGGCTCTATCCCAAACATCCTTGCAACTCTTGATGTCATTCTTGCAATTCTAGCTAAACATTTTGCATCTGGATCTATGTTTATTGCCGTATCACTTAAAAACATTGGCCCACGTTGTGTCATCATAACATTAGTTGTCGCAATTCTATTGACACCTTCTGCCATACCAACTAACTCTAACATTGGTTTTACGACTGAAGGATAATTACGAGAATAACCTGTAACAAGGGCATCTGCATCTCCAACATTTACCATCATGGCGGCATAGAAATTACGCTCACGCATTTTCTTTTGAGCAGAATATAACGTTACACCTTGTCGATGTCGTTTTTCCCAATAGACTTTTGCATATTGATTTTTACGTTCGGTTTCATCATCAGATTTTGGGTCTATAATCTCGATATCGGCATCAAAATCTATTTCAGACATTAATTCTATGATTGCATCTTTTCTACCTAAAAGCACTGGCTCTGCAACGCCTTCTTCGTACACAATCTGAGCAGCTTTTAAAACATCTAACTGATCTGCCTCAGCAAATACAACACGCTTAGGGTTAGTGCGCGCTCTGCCTAACAACTGACGAACCAACTTATTATCTGAGCCTAATCGCTCTAACAACGCATTTTTATATCGATCCCAGTCTTCAATAGGCTCTTGAGCCACACCACTTTCTATAGCTGCTTTTGCAACAGCAGGAGGCACTTCTGCAATTAATCGAGGATCGAAAGGTTTTGGAATAATATAATCTCTTCCAAACGTTAATCTAGTTTCGTTATATGCCAGATTTACTTGCTCTGGCACAGGTTCTTTTGCTAATGTAGACAACGCCTTAACGGCTGCCATTTTCATTTCTTCATTAATCTTGGTAGCCCTAACATCTAAAGCCCCTCTAAAAATAAATGGAAAACCAAGCACATTATTTACCTGATTAGGATGGTCACTACGTCCAGTAGCCATGATTATATCGTCCCTTGTTGCAATCGCCAAATCGTAATTTATTTCAGGGTTTGGATTTGCCATTGCAAACACAATTGGGTTATTTGCCATAGATTTTAGCATCTCTGGCGATACAACATCTGCCATTGATAAACCAATAAACACATCAGCATCTTTCATGGCTTCATCTAAAGTATCTATCTTTCTATCTGTTGCAAATTCTGCCTTCTGAGCAGTAAGATTATCTCTGTCTTTTCTTATGACGCCTTTGCTATCTATCATTACAATATTCTCACTCTTAGCTCCAAAAGCTTTGTAGAGTCTTGTACAAGAAACAGCTGCTGCACCTGCACCACTGACAACAATCTTTACATCTTCAATATTTTTTTCGGCAAGTTCTAAAGCATTCAACAATGCCGCTGCAGAAATAATTGCTGTACCATGCTGATCATCGTGCATTACAGGAATATCTAGTTCTTCCTTTAATCGACGCTCAATTTCAAAAGCTTCTGGTGCTTTTATATCTTCAAGGTTAATCCCTCCAAAAGTTGGAGCAATATTTTTTACCGTTTCTATAAACTCATCAACATTTTCGGTATTAACTTCAATATCAAACACATCTATATCAGCGAAGATTTTAAACAGCAAGCCTTTTCCTTCCATTACAGGTTTTGAAGCTTCAGGACCAATATTACCTAATCCTAAAACTGCTGTTCCGTTAGATATTACAGCTACAAGGTTTCCTTTTGCTGTGTATTTATAGACGTTATTGACGTCCTTTTCTATTTCTAAGCAAGGTTCAGCAACACCTGGAGAATATGCTAAGGATAAATCGCGTTGTGAAGCGTATTTTTTGGTAGGCACAACTTTTATTTTTCCTGGAGTTGGCTTGGCGTGATATACCAATGCTTCAATTCGCTTGCTTTGTTTGCTCATAATCAATTTTAATTAAGCCACAAAGATACGTAAATGCATAATCGTCTGAAAAAATCTATGCTTTTATAAAAGTTTAATCTTTCAAAAATTGAATATTTCGCTTTAATCCTGACAGTTTAGTCCGTTTTACGGCTGACTTTTTAAATACTTTTTTAAATGTGTCTTCAGTTATTTCTTCCCAATCTTTTTTTGTCATTGATAACAATTCGGGATGTGGATTAAATAAGGGTTCGTTATGAGATTTACTGAACCTATTCCAAGGGCAAACATCTTGGCATACATCGCAGCCAAACATCCAATCGTCAAATTTACCTTTCATGCTAGTTGGTAAATTGTCTTTTAATTCTATCGTAAAATAAGAGATACATTTACTTCCGTCCACAACATAGGGTTCTGTAATGGCATCCGTTGGGCAAGCATCTATACAAGCCGTACACGTACCACAATGATCTGTAACAGGTGTGTCGTAATCTAACTCTATATCTATTATAAGTTCAGCAATAAAGTAGAACGAACCAACTTTTTGAGATAGTAGATTAGAGTGCTTTCCAATCCATCCTAAACCAGATTTTGCTGCCCAAGCTTTATCTAGTACAGGTGCAGAATCTACAAATGCGCGTCCATTTACTTCACCTATTTCCTCTTGAATAAAAGCCAGCAACAATTTAAGTTTATCCTTTATTACAAAATGATAATCGGTACCATAAGCATACTTAGACACTTTAAAAGTGTTTTGGCATTGGGTTTCATTTGGAAAATAATTGAGCAATAAAGACACCACACTTTTTGATCCTTCAACAAGTAACGTTGGGTCTAAGCGTTTATCGAAATGGTTTTCCATATAACGCATTTCGCCATGCATGTTTTTATTTAACCAAGATTCTAACCTAGGAGCTTCTTCCTCTAAAAACCCAGCCTTACTTATACCGCAAGACAGAAAGCCAAGTCGCTTAGCCTCGTCTTTAATGAGTTGAGTATATTTAGAATTATTTATCATTAAGATCGAGGTTCAAATCTTAAGTAGGCATTGTTTGGTTTTAAGGTAATAAGTGGAGTTATGCCTATGGCTTCAAATTCTGGTATTATTTTATATTTTGAAACTAATTGACTTACGGCAATAATCATTTCAAACATGGCAAAATTATTACCTATGCATTTTCTTGGTCCGGCACCGAATGGAAAATATTGAGACGAATATTGTCTTCCTCCTTCAGAAAAACGTTCTGGCATAAAAGCATCTGGGTGTTCCCATAATTCTGGATGACGATGAATTTCGAAAATAGAAAACAACAAACTAGAACCTGCTTTAAAATGCATGCCGTTAAAACTGTCTTCTTCAATATTAACACGGTCTATAAAATACGCTGGTGGATACAATCGCATAGACTCTTCAATAACTTGCTGACACACTTTTGCAGATGTTACTAATGCCATGGTATCTTTAGTTTCTTTTTCGATACTTGAAATTTCTTCAACAATTTTATCCTGCCACTTAGGATGTTGTGCCAATAATTGAAATGTAAAGGTTAAAGCATTAGATGTGGTTTCGTGTCCAGCAACAAATAATATTAATATTTCATCAATCAATTGTTCTTCACTCATTGGTTCACCATCATCATATTTAGCATCAAGCAACATATCCAATAAATTGTTTTGTCTTAACCCAGAAACTCTCCGTTCGTTAACAATACGTTTTAAAATCTGCCTTGCCTCTTCAGTAAGATCTAGATGCTTTTTTATACTTCCGCTAGCTGTAAACCACCAAGCTAAATATGGTTGCCTTAGTTCTTTAACAAGCATTTTTTGAGTAGCCTCCGTTATGTGTTGCAGTCTATGTATATCTTTTTGATTTACTGCATTGCTAAACAATGATTTTACTACGGTTTGGAATGCTAAATCGTTTAAGATTGGAAAGATATCTACCTTTGTATTTGGCTGAACTTTTTGATATTCGGTTTTTATAGTATCATTAATATTATCCAATAACAAATTGAGTTGCTTTTTATGAAAAGCAGGTTGAATGAGTTTTCGCTGTTTGCGCCAATGCTCCCCTTCCGAAGTTAATAATCCTTTACCAATATATTTTGAAAGGTCTTCTGTTTGAATTTTACTTTTTGTGTAATTCCTTTGATTTTTTTGAAGCACATATTCAGCAAATTGAGCATCGCGAGAAAAGTATATTTTTTTATTTAAGCCTATAGTGAGACTAAATGTATTCCCTCTTTCAATAAAATTATTGTGATGAAACGGTAATGGGTTTTTTAGAATATTAAGGGAATGCCTTAAAAATTTGGATAAAGGCACGTTAGGAATATGAGTGTTATTTTTCATGCATCATAAAAATCAAAACAAACCACCTTGGATTGGCCCTTTAACCTTACCTAAGTGCTTATAGGCTTGCTCTGTTACTTCACGACCACGTGGTGTTCGCATTATAAAACCTTGCTGAATTAAAAAGGGTTCATAAACTTCTTCGATGGTTTCTGCACTTTCACTCACAGCTGTTGCTAAAGTTGTAATACCTACAGGTCCACCTTTGAACTTATCTATGATTGTGGTTAAGATTTTGTTATCCATTTCATCCAAACCATGAGCATCTACATTTAATGCTTCTAGTGCAAACTTGGCAATTTCTATATCTATTTTGCCATTCCCTTTTATCTGTGCAAAATCTCTAACACGTCGTAATAAAGCATTAGCAATACGTGGCGTACCACGACTACGTCCTGCTATTTCTATTGCAGCTTCCATAGAGATTGGCACATTGAGTATTGAAGAACTTCGTTGCACAATAGTGGTAAGCAAATCGGTTTTGTAATACTGTAAACGACTGCTTATACCAAAACGAGCTCTCATAGGTGCTGTTAACAGTCCTGAACGCGTTGTTGCACCAACTAATGTAAATGGATTTAAATTTATCTGAACCGTTCTTGCATTTGGTCCAGATTCTATCATGATATCTATCTTGTAATCTTCCATTGCAGAATATAAGTACTCCTCTACAATTGGACTTAAACGATGTATTTCATCTATAAATAAAACATCTCTATCCTCTAAGTTAGTAAGCAAACCTGCTAAGTCACCTGGCTTATCTAAAACTGGACCAGACGTCACTTTTATATTTACATCTAGTTCGTTTGCTAATATGTGAGCTAATGTGGTTTTACCTAATCCTGGAGGGCCATGGAAAAGCGTATGGTCTAATGCTTCTCCTCTTAAATTTGCCGCTTGAACAAAAACCAATAAGTTTTCCAATACCTGATCTTGTCCTGTGAAATCGTTAAAGGACAAGGGCCTTAACTTTTTTTCTAGGTCAAGCTCTTCAGGACTGTAATTGTCGTTAGATGGATTTAGGTTTTCGTTCATAGCATTTTCCGTGAAAACGGAAATCTTTATAAGTTACATATTAAAGATTCTGAAGCAAGTTCAGAATGACAAAGAAGTCAAAACAAATATAATGAAAAAGACCTTTGAAGATTTAATCACTCCAAAGGTCTTTTCTTATTTATTCTGAGATTTCCTCTTTCATGGGAATTTTAGTGATGTAACTCTTCTTCACCTTCTTTCATCGGTACAGTCTGTGGCACAAAATCTTCATCGTGTCCAGGCTTACTGTAATCGTAAGGCCAACGGTGTACATGAGGAATTTCCCCAGGCCAGTTACCATGGATATGCTCTACAGGTGTTGTCCACTCTAATGTATTAGATCTCCAAGGATTTTGAGGTGCTTTCTTACCGTAGAAAATACTACTAAAGAAATTATACAAGAATATTAATTGAGCTAAACCAGCAATTAATGCAAACACAGTAATTACAACTTGTGTATCTGCAGTATCGTCAAATAATGGGAAATTAGAATTGGTGTAATAACGTCTTGGTAAACCAGCCATTCCAATAAAGTGCATTGGGAAGAATACACCATAAGCACAAACTGCTGTTATCCAGAAATGGATATAACCTAAGTTTTTATTCATCATTCTACCAAACATCTTAGGGAACCAATGATATACACCAGCAAATACACCATATAATGCTGAAATACCCATTACTAAGTGGAAGTGAGCTACAACAAAATATGTATCATGTACATTAATATCTAATGCACTATCTCCTAAAATAATACCTGTCAAACCACCTGTAATAAAAGTAGATACTAATCCTATTGAAAACAGCATTGCTGGATTCATTTGAAGGTTACCTTTCCAGAGTGTGGTTATATAATTAAATGCTTTTACCGCAGATGGTATTGCAATTAATAAAGTTGTAAATGTAAATACAGAACCTAAGAATGGATTCATACCAGACACGAACATGTGGTGACCCCAAACTATTGTAGATAAAAATGCAATAGCTAGGATAGAAAGAATCATTGCTCTATATCCAAAAATAGGTTTTCTTGAATTTGTTGCAATAATTTCGGATGTGATACCCAATGCTGGTAATAATACGATATATACTTCAGGGTGTCCTAAGAACCAGAATAAGTGTTCATATAGTACAGGAGAACCTCCTTGATAGTGTAATACTTCACCTTGGATAAATATGTCTGATAAGAAGAATGATGTACCAAAACTTCTATCCATGATTAAAAGTAATGCTGCTGATAAAAGAACTGGGAAAGAAATTACACCAATAACAGCTGTAATGAAAAACGCCCAAATTGTTAACGGCATTCTTGTCATTGACATACCTTTTGTTCTAAGGTTAAGTACGGTTACAATGTAGTTTAATGAACCTAATAATGACGAAGCAATAAATATTGCCATAGACACTAGCCACATCGTCATACCTGTACCAGAACCTGGTTGCGCCATAGGCAATGCACTTAATGGTGGATAAATTGTCCAACCAGCTGCTGCAGGTCCCATCTCTACAAAGAAAGATAACACCATTATAACACAAGATATAAAGAATAACCAATAAGAAATCATGTTAAGGAATCCTGAGGCCATATCTCTTGCACCAATCTGAAGCGGAATTAAAAGGTTACTGAATGTACCACTTAATCCTGCCGTAAGTACAAAGAATACCATTAAAGTACCATGTATGGTTACTAATGCCAAATAGATATCTGCATCCATAACACCTTCTGGCGCCCACTTTCCTAGTAGTGCTTGAAAAACTGCATTTGGTTGTTCTGGCCAAGCAATTTGCATACGTATCATTAGAGACATCAAAATACCTATGATACCCATTATAATTACACCAGTAATTAAATACTGCTTTGCAATCATTTTGTGATCCTGACTAAAGATATATTTAGTCACGAAAGTCTCTTTATGATGATGTACGTCGTGATCGTCGTGATTGTGTGTATCTACTGTTGCTGACATAATCTTTTTTCTGTTTCTTAATTTTTTAATTCAATGATTTAGCAAAAGTGGTTTGCTCGGCCATCCATGCATTATACTCTTCTTCGGTCTCTACAATAATCTTCATCTGCATATTGTAGTGAGATTTACCACAGATTTTATTACAAATTAACAAGTAATCGAACTCATAAGGCTCTAAAGCTTCTTCTCCGTTTGAAGTTAATTCCTTACTTTTTTCTGTTCTGATTTTATTGATGTTTAAAACCTTATCTTTTATGGCCTCTGTTTCACGCATTTCTGCTGTTGTTACCGTTGGCGTAAATCCAAATTGAGTTACCATACCAGGTACACAGTTCATCTGTGCTCTAAAATGAGGCATGTAAGCAGAGTGCAATACGTCTTGAGAACGCATTTTAAATAAAACAGGTCTATTAACTGGTAAATGAAGTTCTGTAACAATAACATCATCTTGTGCATTAAGGTCGCCCTCATCTACACCTAATATATTAGCTCTATCTAAATCTATTAACCTAACGTTTGCTTTACCTAATACATTATCTTGACCACCATATCTTGCTTTCCAGTTAAATTGCTGTGCATAAAGTTCTACAACTAAAGGATCCTCTTGGTCATCAACATTCATAATGTCATTCCAAGTGAATAATCCATAGATGATTAAACCTGCTAAAACTATCACAGGAATACCTGTCCAAATAGCTTCTAAAGTATTGTTATCTGCATAAAACAATGCTTTTCTGCCTTTTTCACCTCTGTATTTAAATGCAAAGTAGTGTAATAAAAATTGTGTTACAGTTTGAACAATAAAGATAACAACCATAGAAATAGCCATAAGACTATCTATGCCAGGACCATGTTCTGAAGCTGAGTTAGACATTAATGGCAAATCACCTAAATACCAAAAACATAGTATCGTAATAATATATATGAAGGCTAAAAAGCCCATCATAAGGTAACCGTTTAATTTATTGTCTTTATCATCAGCAATCTGTGTATTGCTTGCGCCTACTTGAGCTAAGTCAAAAATCTTTATCAATTGCCAAATGGCAACAGCTACAAAGAGTACAATTATAATCGTTAATAAAGTAGTAGTCATTATCGTATGAATTCTTTTTAATATTAATAATGGAAATGTTCACTTTCCTTCATAAACGGATTTCCTTTTGCTAACAATGGTGCCTTTCCTAGTGCTGTAAAAACAATAAATAAGAATAGACCTCCAAATAATAAGATAGATCCTATTTCTGGCATACCTATAAACCATCTATCTACTACTGTTGCTGGCATAATCCAGTTGAAAACATCTAAGTAATGTCCACAAAGTATTACTATTCCTGCCATGATTACAAACCAATTGATACGTTTGTAATCACTATTCATTAATAATAATAGTGGGAAAATAAAGTTCATCGCTAACATTCCGAAGAATGGAAGTTTATAATGTTCTATTCTACTTACAAAATAGGTTACCTCTTCTGGTATGTTTGAATACCAAATCAGCATAAATTGAGAGAACCATAAGTAAGTCCAGAAAATACTAATACCAAACATAAATTTTGCTAAATCATGTATATGGCTATCATTTACAAACTCTAAAAGTCCTTTAGACTTTAAGTAGATCGTTATCATTGCAATTACAGTAATACCACTTACAAACATACTTGCAAAAACATACCAACCAAATAATGTACTAAACCAGTGTGGGTCTACACTCATAATCCAATCCCAAGACATCATAGATTCTGTATAAATATAGAATACTAAGAATGCAGCAGAAATTCTAAAGTTCTTTTTAAAGTTTCTATTATCATTAGCACTGTCTTGAGCTATAGAGAATTTTCTAGAGAAATATCTATAAAGAGACCAACCTCCTAAGAAAATAAGACCTCTAATAAAGAATCCTGTTTTATTTAACCAGCCAGATTTACCAGCTATTAATTTATCGTAGTTTTCATGCCCTACTTCTGTTACACCATCCTTCAACCATACAAATAAGTGGCTATCTGCTACAAAAGCAATTGCCAAAACGATTAAACCACCTGGTAACACGTATGATGTAATACCTTCCATTACTCTAAACAGAACAGGAGACCATCCTGCTTGTGCAGCATACTGTATTGCATAAAAAGCAAGTACACCTAAAGCTATCATAAAGAAAAAGAAAGCTCCAACGTAAAGCGCCGAATACGGTCTATTATGAATTTGATGAAGTGCATGCTCTTCGTGAAGTGTTAATCCTCCGTGAGCTTGGTCTCCATGGTGCTCATCATTATGAGCAGCAACTTCGCCATGACCTGAAGCGTGCTCATCTCCATGACTTTCAGTTGCATGAGTATCTCCATGTCCATGGTGCTCCTCTGCTAATTTCTCTGTGATATTTTCTTCGGTATATCCGTGAGAATCATAGAAACCATAAGCAACACCTATCAAACCGAGTACCATCATAATAATAGCACCCATTCTTAATCGATTTGAAATTTTATATTCCATTTATATAATCTTTATCTAAATCTTATTTTTCTAAATCTGCTTTAAGCTTTTCAACATAAGCAACTACTTGCCAACGCTCATTTTCGTTCAATTGGTTAGCATAAGAACCCATAGTGTTTTTACCATAATAAATAACATGGTAAATACTACCTGTTGTAATAGCTCTACCTGCATCATCATAGCTTGGTACACCTAAAATCTTTTCGCGCTCAACCAATTTTCCTTTTCCGTTTCCTTTAGTTCCGTGGCAAATTCCACAGTAAATATCATAAAGTACTTTTCCTTTATCATAATCTACCTGAGTTGAATCTAATGGACTTGTTAAGGTTGTCTTTGCTAATTCGTACCCTTCGTTTGTGTTTTCAATCTCATAAGGCATAAAACCACCTCTTGGAATTGTACCTTCTGCTGGTAATTGAGCTTCAACTCCATTGGCAAAGGCATCAGACTCCTGATAAGTTTCGTAACCAACAGATTGGTACATGTTTGGCATGTATTGATAGTTTGGTCTAGAGTCTTTTTTACAAGACACAAAACTTACTAATAAACCTAGTACTACGATATATTTCAATGATGTCTTCATATTAATGTGCATCTTCGTCTTTATCTACAATATTAATTTCAACAGCTCCGGTTTCTTGTAATAATGAAGTTAATTCACTTTCATTATTATGAATAGCAATCTCCATTAAGAAATGATCGTCTGTTGTTCTTGGATCTGGATTTTCTGCCTTTTTAAAAGGCCACATTCTACTTCTTAAATAAAATGTAATTACCATTAAATGCGCTGCAAAAAATACCGTTAGCTCAAACATAATAGGTACAAATGCAGGCATATTTTCTAAATAACTAAAACTTGGCTTACCTCCTATGTCTTGTGGCCAATCTTTAATCATAATAAAGTTCATCATTACAATAGCTACTGTTAAACCAACACAGCCATATAAAAATGCTGTTATTGCAATACGTGTTGGTGCTAAGCCCATTGCTTTGTCTAGTCCGTGAACTGGAAATGGTGTATATATCTCTTCGATATGATGTTTCTCTGCCTTGACCTTTTTCACTGCAGACATTAATACATCATCATCTGTATAAATAGCATGAATTACTTTTGAAGCTTCCATATACTATATTAGTTATTTAATAAATTTTTAGCTTGTCCTGCCCAATCATCACGTTCTGCTCTTCCTGGGAAAGAACCTGTGATTGCATCTAACAAGTCGTATTCTGTTTTTGTCATCTTACTTACCTGTAAGAAGGTATAGATACCAATACTGTTAAGTACTTCTTCCATTTTAGGACCAACACCATTGATTTTCTTTAAATCATCGGCAGTTTCATTTGATGCATCAAAAGAACCAATAGTTCCTAAAAGACTATTTACTTTTTCTGAATTATCAACTGATGGTGTCTCTTTTGTAGAAGCCACAAACTCAACTGGATTTGATGTTCTCGCATCTGCACCAGTACCAACTAAGCTATCTCCTCTTTCTCTTATGTTCTTGTAACGCTGACCTGAAGACTTTAAAATCGTCTTAACTTCTGCTTGTGCAATTACTGGGAATGTTCTAGAATACAATAAGAATAATACAAAGAAGAATCCTATTGTTCCTATGAAAATTCCGATATCAACAAATGTTGGAGAGAACATTGTCCAAGATGATGGTAAGTAATCTCTGTGTAATGATGTAACGATGATAACGAAACGCTCAAACCACATACCTATGTTTACAACAATAGATATAAAGAACGAGAACATAATACTTGTTCTAAGTTTCTTAAACCACATAAACTGTGGAGAGAATACGTTACAAGTCATCATTGCCCAATATGCCCACCAGTAAGGTCCTGTTGCTCTGTTTAAGAATGCATATTGTTCGTACTCTACACCAGAGTACCAAGCAATAAATAACTCAGTGATATAAGCCACACCAACGATTGAACCTGTAATCATAATTACAATGTTCATTAACTCGATGTGTTGTACTGTAATATAATCTTCAAGGTTACATACTTTTCTCATAATAATAAGAAGCGTATTTACCATAGCGAATCCTGAGAAAATCGCACCTGCAACGAAGTAAGGTGGGAAAATCGTAGTATGCCAACCTGGAATTACCGATGTTGCGAAGTCAAACGATACAATAGTATGTACAGAAAGTACAAGTGGTGTTGCTAAACCTGCAAGTACCAATGATACCTCCTCAAAACGTTGCCAATCTTTTGCTCTACCAGACCAACCAAAACTAATTAAAGAATAAATCTTCTTTTGGAAAGGTCTAATAGCTCTGTCTCTAAGCATTGCAAAATCTGGTAATAAACCTGTCCACCAGAATACTAATGACACCGATAAATATGTTGAAATCGCGAATACGTCCCAAAGTAATGGTGAGTTAAAGTTTACCCACAATGACCCAAATTGGTTAGGAATTGGTAATACCCAATATGCTAACCATGGACGACCCATGTGAATGATTGGGAATAAACCTGCCTGAACAACCGAGAAGATTGTCATCGCTTCTGCAGAACGGTTAATTGCCATTCTCCATTTTTGACGGAATAATAAAAGTACAGCAGAAATCAGAGTTCCTGCGTGACCAATACCTACCCACCAAACAAAGTTAGTAATATCCCAAGCCCAGTTTACAGTCTTGTTAAGACCCCAAACACCAATACCAGTTGATACGGTATAAATAATACAACCTATTCCCCAAAGGAACGCAACCAAAGAAATACTGAAAACAATCCACCAAGCTTTGTTTGCTTTGCCTTCTACCGGTCTTGCTACATCTACAGTAACATCGTGATACGATTTTTCTCCGGTAACTAAAGGTCTTCTAATAGGTGCTTCGTAATGAGACGCCATAATTATATAATTGATTCTTTAATTTAAATTTATGCTTCTGTTGTGTTACGTACTTTAGTCTGATAAACCACATTTGGTTTTACACCTACGTGCTCTAACAAGTGGTACGCTCTATTATCTTCTTTTAGTTCTGCTATTTTGCTCTCTTTGTCATTAACATCACCAAATACCATTGCACCATTACCACAAGCTGCAGAACATGCTGTTTGGAATTCACCATCATTAACTGGTCTTCCTTCACGTTTAGCATCTAAAATAGTCTTCTGAGTCTTTTGGATACAGAACGAACATTTTTCCATCACACCACGAGAACGTACAGTAACGTCTGGGTTTAATACCATTCTTCCTAAATCGTCATTCATGTAGTAATCAAACTCATCATTTTGAGCGTATAAGAACCAGTTGAAACGACGAACTTTGTAAGGACAGTTGTTAGCACAGTAACGTGTACCAACACATCTGTTGTAAGCCATATGATTTTGACCTTGACGACCATGCGACGTTGCTGCTACAGGACAAACTGTTTCGCAAGGTGCGTGGTTACAGTGCTGACACATTACTGGTTGGAAAGCTACTTGAGGATTATCCGCCGGACTTTCCATTTCACCAAACTCACTTAATGAGCTACTTAAGCCAGAAATGTTTTCTTTCTTTTCATTATCTCCTTCAAAAGTATCTTGAGATGAGTAATATCTATCAATACGCAACCAGTGCATATCTCTACTTCTTCTCATTTCAGACTTACCTACAACAGGTACATTATTTTCTGCGTGACATGCAATAACACATGCTCCACATCCTGTACAAGCATTTAAGTCTATAGATAAGTTAAAGTGATGACCTACTGTACGATCAAACTCATCCCATAAATCTACTTGAGAATCTGTAACTTTTACTGGGTTGTGATCTAATGATACTACAGGAACAGCATTCCAAACATCTTTATTCTTAGTATTGAATATTTCTAAAGAAGTTTCTTTAATAATATCTCCACGACCCATCAAGGTATTGTGTAACTGCACACATGCAAACTCATGCATTCCTGATGCTTTCTCAACTGTTACGTCTTGGGTAGTATTAAAGTTTTGATATAGAGGATAAGCGTTAACACCTGTCTTCATTTCATCTTTAAGCGCAGAAGATGTTCTGCCATATCCTAATGCTAAACCTACAGATCCTTTGGCTTGACCTGGTTGAATTAACACTGGTACTTTCTCAATAGTTACACCATTTACTGTAACTTTTGCGTAGCTACCATTTAATCCACCGTTAGCAACGTTTTCATTAATTAAACCAAGTTGCTCTGCATCGGCTCTAGACACTGTTAAATAGTTATCCCAAGTTGCTCTAGAAATTGGATCTGGAAACTCTTGTAACCATGGGTTATTGGCTTGTTGTCCATCTCCCATACCAGTTTTAGTGTAAAGCGATAATTCCATACCACCAGACTTCGCAGAACTAGCCAATGCTCTTGCCGCATTACCACTAGGTACTTCTACTTCTTCTGTAGCGTCTTCTGTTGATGTTTCAACAGCATCTTCTACTGAAGTACTTGAAACAAAGAAACCATCTTGAACCGCTTTATTAAATGACGCTCCATTTAAAACATCTGCTGTCCAAACTGATTTTAAGTAATCTCTGTATGATGTACTATTTCCATTCCATGCTAAAAGCACTTCTTGAAATTGTTTAGTATCAAATAAAGGGCGAATTGTTGGCTGCATCATTGAGAAATGACCAGATTTCAATTCAAAATCACCCCAAGATTCTAAGTTATGAGGTAATGCCGCGATATAATCGCATTTAGAAGCCGTTTCATCTTGCTTCATAGAGAATGCCACAGATAATTCGGTCTTTTCTAAACCTTCAGCAAAATCTGCTGAATTAGGAAGTGTATACATTGGGTTTACACCATTCATGATAACAGCACCAACTTTGCCGGCTTTCATATCAGCTACAAGTTGCATTACTGCTTTATCACTTCCTTGTCTTGTATTTATTATTGTCTTGGGATCGAATGCTTTACTTTTTAAGTATTCATTAATTTCTAATGCTACGGTTTGTGCATTTACATCTTGAATACCTGTTACAACAACAGCATTACTTCCTGCTTTTGAAATTTCGTTTGCAGCAGATTGAACTGCTTTTGCAACATTTTCTGGTAAATCTACTGACACAGCACCACCAACAACTAAGCTATACAATTTAGCTAAAGCTAATTTTTGTTGACTTGGTGTTAAAGGCACACGCTTATCTGCGTTAGCACCAGTTAATGACATATTAGATTCAAACTGAATGTGGCGAGACATCTTTCCGTGCTCTGGAATACGCTTTTTTGCATAATCAGACTCAAAACCACCACCTTGCCAGTCACCAATAAAATCAGCACCAACAGAAACTATTGTTTTTGCTTTAGAGAAATCGTAGTTTGCCATTCCTCTTTTACCATATTTTGCTTGGTAAGCATCTAAAGTTGCAGATTCTGAAACGGCATCATAAACAACATGCTTAACATTGCCATACTTTTCAGCAAATTCAGACACTAATTTCTTAGTCGATGGACTAGGCATAGTAGACGTTAAGAATACGATTTGTTTATCGTCACTCAGTCCATTTATTTTTGAAGTTGTTTCAGAAATGAATGTGTCCCAAGAAATTTTAGCATCACCTTTCATTGGTGATTTTACTCTAAGATTGTCATATAATCCCAAAACAGAAGCATGAACTCTAGCGTTAGCAATTCCATTGGTTGCTGCATCTGTATTGTTTTCAATCTTAATTGGTCGTCCCTCTCTTGTTTTCACTAAAACACTTGCAAAATCAAATCCATCTGCAATAGTTGTTGCATAGTAGTTAGCAACACCTGGAACAATCTCCGTAGGTTGCACTACATAAGGAATAGATTTAATCACAGGACCTTCACAAGCCGCCAATGAAGCAGCAGCTGTACTAAATCCTACATATTTTAAGAAATCACGACGCGATGTTTTAGAAGACTCTAAAGCTTCTTTATCACCTAAAAATTCATCTGTTGGAATTTCTTCCACAAATTCGTTTTGTTGCAGCGTCTCAACAATAGAGCTGTTTTCGTTTAGCTCTTCAACACTTTTCCAGTATTTCTTGTTTGATGACATATAATTCTGAATTACTTCTTATTAAAAATTAATAATGGCACTTACCACATTCTAAACCACCCATTTGTGCCGCAGTTAACTTATCAACACCATACTTTTTAGACAATTCCTCATGAATCTTAGTATAGTAACCGTTGTCCTTAACTTTTACATCTGTCTCTCTATGACAGTTAATACACCAGCCCATTGTAAGTGGTGCATGTTGAGACATAATCTCCATTTCTTCCACAGGACCATGACATGTTTGACACTCTACACCAGCAACAGATACGTGCTGAGAGTGATTGAAATATGCAAAGTCTGGTAAGTTGTGTATACGAATCCATTTTACAGGTTTAGACTCACCAGTATAACCAGTACCATCCCAACCAACAGCTTCGTATAATTTTTGAATTTCAGCATTGTAATCTACACCATATTCTTGACCTTCTGCCAATGTTGCTGGCGCCACTTCTGAAATAGACTTGTGACAGTTCATACAAACATTTAATGAAGGTATACCTGATGTTTTACTTACTCTAGCTGATGAGTGACAATATTTACAATCGATTCCGTTATCACCAGCATGTATTCTATGCGAATAATGAATTGGCTGTACTGGCTCGTAACCTTGATCTACTCCAACCTGCATAAAATAACCATACACAAAATAAGCACTTGCCAACAGGAAGAAAATAGCCGCTACCAATACTAAGAACTGATTTTCAATAAAGGCTTTCCATAATGGTTTTCTTTGCTCATCCGCAGGAATCTCAATACCCTTTGCTTCTGCAAAACGATTTAATGTACGCTTTACTAAAATTAAAGCCATTGCTAATAACGCAAACAATACCGCTAACGCACCTAGAATTAAATTACTAGATATGCCACCAGAACCTGCCCCACCTTCTTCAGTAGGAGGCGGAACATAACCAGGACAATCTGGCGAAGATTGAGGATTTAACTCACATGGATCTACAGCTGTGTATGCAAGTATATCCGAAATATCTTGATCGCTTAACTGCGGAAAAGCAGTCATTGCCACATTATTCCAATCAGCAAATACTTTATTAGCATACGCATCTCCTGACTTTATTAAGCCAGAACTGTTACGAATCCAAGCACTAATCCATGCTCTATCTAAACCTTGCTCATCAGCTAGTCTTGCCTCAATATTACGAAGCTTAGGACCAGTCATGTCTTTGTCTAACTTATGACAAGCTGCACAATTTGTATTAAATAAAGATTTTCCGTTTGCTGGGTCGCCCTCTTGAGCAGTCAGTGAAGTTGAAAACGTAAGTAATAAAATAAAACCAAGACTAAATATCCTAGAGGTTAAATTACGGTAAATCACCTGTTTCATATTGTTAGTTGAATTATCTTCTAAACTTTGGTACGATTTTTTCAGTAAATATGACAAAAGTCATGTTTCTGAAACTCTGGCAAAAGTAAGATATAAAGTCGATTTTAGAAATCTTAGAGAAGTGTTAATGACTAATTTATATACATTCTAAATAACATTTTTACGGCTATATCGTTGAATAATATAACTTTGCAATTAAACCATTAAATATGAACAAAAAAATAAACTATATCAGCGTTTCAATTTTAACATTATTCCTGTCTTTTACGCTTAGTGCCCAAGAAGGCAAAGTCACTGTAGACCAAGATAGCGATATTGACAAGCTACTAGAATACAAGAAGGATATTAAAACTACTAAGGTGTTTAGGATACAGGTATATCAAAGTGTAGATCCTGATAAAGCTGACCGCGAAAAATCAAACTTTTTAAATACTTATGAAGAATGGCCAGTAGAGATTGTTTGGAACACACCAAACTACAAAGTTTGGGTCGGTAATTTTGCGACAAGACTTGAAGCCGACAGAGCTTTATCAAAAATTAAAAAGAACTATATGAATGCTATAATTTTCCAGCCTAAATTGGATACAAAACAATAACAATAAAAAATTATTAGGACAAAAAAAGGCGACTTGTACAAGTCGCCTTTTTTTTTGAATCTATTTAAAAATTATTTCAATTTCTTTTTAACCTCAACTTCTTGGAATGCTTCTAGGATATCACCTTCATTAATATCATTGTATCCTTTAATTTGCATACCGCAATCGTATCCTTTAGAGACTTCCTTAACATCGTCTTTGAAACGTTTTAAAGATGATAGCTCACCAGTATAAACTACAACTCCATCTCTAATAAGTCTGATACCAGAATTTCTGTATATTTTTCCGTTTGTAACCATACAACCAGCAATAGTACCAATCTTAGAAATCTTAAATGTTTCTCTAATTTCAGCAGTACCAGTAACTTCTTCTTTAAGTTCTGGTGACAACATACCTTCCATTGCATCTTTAAGGTCGTTAATGGCATCGTAAATAATAGAATATGTTCTGATATCTATTTCTTCCTTATCAGCAATTGTTCTTGCATTACCAACAGGGCGCACATTAAATCCAACAATAATAGCATCTGAAGCAGAAGCTAACAATACATCACTTTCTGTAATGGCACCAACTCCTTTATGAATGATATTCACTTGAATTTCTTCAGTAGAAAGTTTTTGGAAAGAGTCTGTTAATGCTTCAACAGAACCATCCACATCACCTTTAAGTATAATATTTAACTCTTGGAAATCACCAAGTGCAATACGTCTACCTATTTCGTCTAGTGTAATATGACGTTGTGTTCTTACAGATTGCTCACGTTGTAATTGTGTACGCTTAGCTGCAATTTGTTTTGCTTCACGCTCATCTTCAAAGACATTAAACTTATCACCTGCTTGTGGCGCACCGTCTAAACCAAGAATTGATACTGGAGTTGACGGACCAGCTTCAACTATGTCATTACCACGTTCATCGTGCATAGCCTTAACCTTTCCACTATTTTTCCCTGCTAATACATAATCACCAACTTTTAAAGTACCTGCCTGAACTAAGATAGTAGATACATAACCTCTACCTTTATCTAAGTATGCTTCAACTACTGTTCCGTTTGCTGGTTTATTTGGATTAGCTTTTAGTTCTAACAATTCAGCTTCTAGAAGCACTTTTTCTAAAAGTTCTTTTACACCTGTACCGAATTTAGCTGAAATATCATGAGATTGAATTTTTCCTCCCCAATCTTCAACCAATAAATTCATATTAGCTAATCCTTCTTTTACTTTATCTGGATTAGCATCTGGCTTATCAATTTTGTTAATCGCAAATACAATTGGCACACCTGCAGCTTGCGCATGCGATATAGCTTCTTTTGTTTGCGGCATTATAGCATCATCAGCAGCAACAACAATAATAGCAATATCTGTAACCTGAGCACCACGAGCACGCATTGCCGTAAAGGCCTCGTGACCTGGTGTGTCTAAGAATGCTATTTTTTGTCCATTATCTAATTGAACTCCATAAGCACCAATGTGCTGTGTAATTCCACCAGACTCGCCAGCAATTACATTTTCTTCACGAATGTAATCTAACAACGATGTTTTACCATGATCTACGTGACCCATTACTGTTACGATTGGCGCACGCGGTTTTAAATCTTTTGGATCATCTTCAACAGTCTCAATAGACTCTTCAATATCTGCTGTTACAAACTCTACCTCGTAACCAAATTCTTCTGCAACAATAGATAATGTTTCTGCATCTAGACGTTGGTTCATGGTTACCATCATACCTAGCGACATACAAGCTGAAATAACCTGAGTTACACCAACATCCATCATAGTAGCAACTTCACTTACGGTTACAAACTCAGTAACTTTAAGTATTTTGCTTTCTGCTGCTTCTGCCTGAAGTTCTTTTTCAGACTGCTCTCTATGTCTATCTCTTTTTTCACGACGGTTTTTAGCACCTCTACCTTTGCTAGATTTTCCTTGAAGTTTTTCTAGAGTTTCTCTTACTTGTTTTTGTACTTCTTCTTCGCTTGGCTCTTCCTTAACTGCTTTTGAACGAGAACCTCTTCCTTTTTGACCACCTCTTCTATTATCAAAGTTTGGTCTTCCACCACCATCATTTCCGCCTTTACTAATTCGACGTCTCTTACGTTTATTATTATCGTTAGAAGATTCTGTTTTTTTCTCTTCTTTTTTCTTTTTAGGCTTATTGAATTGAGAAAGATCAATTTTTTTACCAGTAGTAGTCGGTCCTGATAACTTTTGATATTGCGTTTTTAACTTCTCGTCTGTTCTTGGTTCCGCAGGCTCTTCTTTCTTCTCTACTTTAGGTTCAACCTTTTTAGGTTCTTCTTTCTTTGGTTCTTCTTTTTTAGGCTCTACTTTCTTTGGCGCTTCCTTTTTAGGCTTTTCTTCTTCTACCTTTGGTTTTTCAACCTTAGCAACAGGCTTTTCTTCTTCTTTTTTCTCCTCTATCTTCTCTTCTTTAACCTTAGGCTTTTTATCTAAATCGATTTTACCTATTTGCTTTGGACCACTAAGCTCGGCCTTAGCTTTTACTACAGACTCTTTTGCGGCTTCTTTCTTTTCTTTTTCTTCAATTTCGCGTTCACGCTGCTCACGAAGCTTCTCTTTCTCCTTGAGTTTTGCTTCACTTACTTCTTGAGCTTTTTCACGTTTAGATGCGTCTGTTTGAAATTCATCAGACAACGTGTCATAAACCTCTTGCGAAATTTTTGTATTAGGACTTTTCTCAATTTCGATGCCCTTAGACTCCAAGAAGTCTACTGCACGGTCTAATGAGATATTTAGTTCTCTTAATACTTTATTAATTCTAATTTGAGCCATAAATTGCTGTAATATACTTAAATCTGTTTTATATCAATCTAACTTCTTCTGTTTTTAAAGTTAAACTGCTATTAGTCTTCAAATTCTTCCTTAAGAATTCTAATGACTTCTAATATTGTTTCTTCTTCTAAATCTGTACGTTTAACTAAATCGTCTACGTCTTGCTCTAGAATGCTTTTTGCTGTATCTAAACCAGCTTTGCTGAATTCGTCAATAATCCATCCATCGATTTCATCTGAGAATTCTTTTAATTCTACATCTTCTTCTGCACCTTCTCTAAATACGTCTATTTCGTAACCTGTTAATTGACCAGCCAAACGAATATTGTGTCCACCTCTACCAATAGCTTTTGATACTTCTTCTGGCTTTAGCAATACTTCAGCACGCATGTTTTCTTCGTCTAATTTTAAAGACGTTACTCTTGCTGGACTTAATGCTCTGGTTACAAAAAGTTGAATATTGTTTGTATAGTTGATAACATCAATATTTTCGTTACCAAGTTCGCGTACAATACCATGAATACGAGACCCTTTCATACCAACACATGCTCCTACTGGATCAATTCTGTCGTCATAAGAATCTACTGCTACTTTAGCTTTTTCACCAGGAATACGTACTACTTTTTTAACTGTAATTAATCCGTCGAATACCTCAGGAATTTCTTGCTCAAACAACTTCTCTAAGAACAATGGCGATGTTCTAGACATGATTATTGCTGGCTTGCTTCCTTTTAATTCAACACTTTCTATAATTCCTCTTACATTCTCTCCTTTTCTAAAGAAATCTGAAGGAATTTGTCTGTCTTTTGGTAGAATGATTTCGTTACCATCATCGTCTAACAAAATTATTGCTCTATGACGAATGTGGTGTACCTCAGCAGTATAAATCTCTCCTTCTAACTCTTTAAATTGCTTATAAATGTTAGTATTGTCGTGTTCGTGAATTTTAGAAATAAGATTTTGTCTTAATGCTAAAATTGAACGTCTTCCTAAATCAATTAATTTTACTTCTTCAGCAACGTCTTCACCAACTTCAAAATCTGGTTCTATTTTTTGAGCTTCTGATAATGCTATTTCTTGATTTGGTTCTTCTACCTCACCATCTGCAACTACGATACGGTTTCTCCAAATTTCTAAATCTCCTTTATCTGGGTTGATAATGATATCAAAGTTATCGTCGTCTCCGTACTTCTTTTTTAAAGCATTACGTAACACATCTTCTAGAATCGCCATCAGCGTCACTCTATCAATTAACTTGTCGTCCTTAAATTCTGAAAATGACTCTATTAACGCTACATTTTCCATAATTGAATTGAATTAAAATTTTATTTTAACTTTTGCTTCTTTAATGTTTTCAAAAGCAATATTAACTTCTTTTGTTACTGTTACTTTACCCTTACCTACTGGTTTTGGCTCTCTGGTTTTCCACTTTATTATAATTCCATCTTCGTTAACATCAGCTAACTGCCCTTCTAATTTATCACCCTCAACAGTTTTTATTTCCAAATCTCTACCAACATGTTTGTTGTATTGTCTCGGCTTTTGTAAAGGTGATGCAGCACCGCATGATGATACTTCTAGCGAAAAATCTTGTTCCTCTCTATCAAGATTATGCTCTATGGCTCTACTAATAAAGATGCAATCTTCTACCAAGACACCATTATCGCCATCTAATACCACTTTAATGGTATTATCGGATAAAATTTCAAAATCAATAAGAAACAAATCCTCTCGTTGATTTAGCGCCTGATCTAATAATTCTTTTACCGTATCCTTAAACATCTCTTGATATAAAAAGAGAGGACTTTTCGTCCTCTCTCGTTTTCTTTCCGTAAACAATGGTGCAAATATACAATATTATATGAACTTTTCAAAGCTATATAAAGTGGATTTATTTTCGTAGATTTATGTAACTAATATAAAGCATTCAAGATAATGAACAGAATCCTCGTCCCTACCGATTTTTCGGAGCAAGCAACTAACGCTTTGAAAGTAGCTGCTATGTTGGCTAAAGAACATAATGCAGACATATATTTATTGCATATGATGGAAATTCCTATGCAACATATAGATCCTGGAGCTGTAAAAAGCGACATTCCGGAAACGTTGTTTTTTATGAAATTAGCGCACAAAAAGTTCGAAGACCTTATGGATAGCGATTTTTTAGAAGGCATTACTGTTCACGAAACCGTAAAGGCAGATATAACTTTCAACGAAATAAAAGATGCTTGTAAGGAATTTGACATAGACTTGATTGTTATGGGTTCTCATGGAGCATCTGGACTTAAGGAAATGTTTGTTGGCTCTAATGCAGAAAAGGTTGTACGATCTTCTGATGTCCCTGTACTAGTGATTAAAAATCACCATAATAGTTTTAACATTAAAAACTTTGTGTTTGCTTCTGACTTTAAAAACGACAATGAAGAAACCTATAAGCAAGCTGTAAAATTTGCCGAGTTATTTGATGCTAAAATCCATCTATTATTGGTAAATACAGCCAATAACTTTATCACCACTTACGAATCTAGAACACTTATTAATGATTTTATTTCTGGACAAACTTTTGAAAACTACACTATAAATGTACATAATGACACAAGTGTTGAGGAAGGCATATTAAATTTCTCTGCTGAAATTGATGCTGATCTTATTGGTATAAGTACACATGGCAGACAAGGTATAGCACATTTCTTTAATAGCAGCATTAGTGAAGATTTGGTAAATCATGCTAAACGACCTGTGATTACTTTTAAAATATAATTGAGAACGACTATTCTGAAAATAAAAAAATCCTAATCGTTTGATTAGGATTTTTTGTTGGCCTACTAGGGCTCGAACCTAGACTCTTCTGGACCAAAACCAGACGTGTTGCCAGTTACACCATAGGCCAATCTCTTAAATTGAGGGTGCAAATTTAATACAAAAGTTGTCTTGGACAAAAAAAAAGTAAAAAAATAATTCAAATTACTTAACGTTAACTTAAAAATGTAGGCATTACTATAATAATTAGTAAATTCGCCAGCATCATTAACCAAGGTTTTCAATGACAGATTTTAACTTCAAAAAGTGGAATAACATATTAGCGTGGCTAGTATTCGCAATATCTTGTACAGTCTATGCTTTAACTGTAGAACCAACAGTAAGCTTTTGGGATGCAGGAGAATATATCTTAACATCATCTAAACTACAAGTTGGTCACCCTCCAGGAGCACCACTGTTTCAAATGATGGGAGCCTTTTTCTCAATTTTTGCATTAGAACCTTCTCAAATAGGTATGATAATGAATTTAATGAGTGCTGTGTCTAGTGCATTCACCATTTTATTCATGTTTTGGACCATAAGCTTATTATTAGTCAAACTTGTTAAGTACAACAAAGACTCCAGCCAAGGAAAAGGTATAGCTATTTTGGGTAGTGCGTTTGTAGGTAGTTTAGCGTTTACATTTACAGATTCTTTTTGGTTTAATGCCGTAGAAACCGAGGTATATGCTATGGCTACACTCATCATGTCCATAATGTTCTATTTAGCCCTTCGTTGGGAACAAGACATGCACAAACCAAGAGGTAACCGTTGGTTAATACTTATTGCATTTGTAATTGGGTTATCGTTTGGAGTTCACTTTATGGGATTATTAACCATTCCGGCTATTGGTCTTATTTACTACTTTAAGAATTACAAAACCATTACCATAAAAAACTTCATCATAGCTAATGTTGCTTCTGCAGCAATACTATTATTTATTTTTAAATTATTACTGCCTTCAACCTTAAAGCTCTTTGGTTATCTCGAAGTGTTTTTTGTAAACTCTATTGGATTACCTTTTAATTCTGGAACTATTTTTACAGGACTTCTGGTTATTGCGCTATTCTATTTTGGGTTGAATTACACACGCAAAAAAGGCATGATTCACATCAATACGTTAGTTCTTTGTTTAATGTTCATTTTTATTGGATTCTCATCTTGGATGATGTTACCAATCCGTGCAAATGCCAATGTAATTATTAACGAGAATGACCCTTCTGATGCTAGAGAACTATTGGCTTACTATAACTTAGAACAATATCCTGAAACACATTTATTCTACGGACCTCAGTTTACCGAAATTTATTCAGGTGCAGATGCAGATGAGCCTTTTGTAGATGACAAAAAGAACTACGAGCGCGATGAAGCTACAGGCAAATATGTAATTATTAATGAGTGGGAGGGCACTAAACAAAACTACAATCACGAGCACGCCTCTATCTTACCAAGAATGTGGAGTAGCGAACATGCTGACAACTACATGATGTTTACAGGTTTGATAGATTTTAAAGTAAATCCTAGCCTACAAAAAAACGCCTTTAACGAAGCTTATAACGTTTTTATGGAAAGTGCTTTAGGACAAGGCCTAAATGAAACTGAAGCTGATCAATATGCTACTGAACAAGCCAGTGCTTATTCATTACAAGAAAAGAGACGCGTAGATCAAGTGATCAACGAATTTAGGAAAGATGTTAGAAATGGTGATGTAGATTATGAAGGCTACGATAAATTTTTAAGACGCTATGGTCAACAATACCTCTCTGTTGAAAAACCTTCGTTTGGAGATAACATTGCTTACATGTTTCAATATCAATTTGGATATATGTATTGGCGTTATTTTATGTGGAATTTTACAGGACGACAAAACGACATACAAGGTAAATATGACGATTTTAATGGTAACTGGATTTCTGGCATTAAATTTATTGATGAATTACACTTAGGTGTATCTCAAGACAATTTACCTACAGAAGTTTTAGAGAATAAAGCACGTAACACCTATTACTTCTTACCTCTAATCCTTGGCCTTGTTGGATTTTTGTTTTTACTGTATACAGATGCAAAACGGTTTTGGGTTTTATTGGTTTTCTTTTTAATGACAGGTTTAGCAATTCAGTTCTACACTAACATTAGACCTTTTGAACCGCGTGAACGCGATTACTCAGTGGTTGGTTCTTTCTATGTATTTGCTATCTGGATTGGATTTGGAGTTTACGCCATTTACGATCTTTTAAAATCAAGTATAAAGACAAAACTACTGGCACCTGCTGTAACTTTAGTTTGCTTAGTTATTGTTCCTGGTGTTTTAGTGGCAAACAATTGGGATGACCATGATCGCTCAGGAAAATATACTGCCAATGCTATGGCGCGCAAATATTTAGAATCTTGTGCACCTAATGCCATACTATTTACTATAGGAGATAATGATTCGTTCCCGCTTTGGTATCTGCAAGAAATTGAAGGTGTAAGAACAGACGTACGTGTGGTAAACACTAGTTTATTTCAAACAGACTGGTATATAGACCAAATGAAACGCAAGGCTTACGAAAGCGATCCTATTCCTTCACAGTTAACACATAACCAGTACAGAGGTAGCAATAGAGATGTTATTATCTATAGAGAAATCAACAGACAAATAGCGAATGACACTTTAGATATAAAAGAGTTTATGGATTTTATATCTAGCGATCAGCCTAGAACAAAATTTAAATATGTAATTGAACAACAAGGTGAAGACCCAAGGCAATATCCAAAGCATATATTAAACACAAACTATTTCCCTACAAGACATATAAGTATTCCTGTTAATAAGGAAGAAGTTATAAAAAATGGTACTGTTAAAGCTAAGGATGCTGATAAAATTGAAGACAAGATATATGCTGAAATAGAAGGAAGTTATATCTACAAAAACAGGTTATTGATGCTAGATATTATTGCCAATAATAACTGGAAACGACCAATCTATTTTACAGGAGGAGCGTTTGGTGCTGATGATTATGTTTGGCTTAAAGATTACCTACAGCTAGATGGCATGTGCTATAAATTAGTACCGATAAAAACTCCAGTAGACAGAGCCAATCCTTATGATATGGGACGTGTTGACCCAGACCTTATGTATAATATGGTAAAAGAATGGAATTGGGGCGGAAGCGGTGAAGACATTTATTATGATATTGAAACAAGAAGAAATGGTATAACTTACAGAGGTAATTTAGCAAGATTAATAGAAGCGCTTATTAATGAAGATAAGCTAAAAGAAGCTGAAGAAATTGCAGACATTGCCATGGAGAAAATGCCTGTAGACAAATTTGGCTATCACTCACTTTTAGAACCATATATTAGTGCTTATTACGAAGTAGGTAACATTGAAAAAGGTAGAGCTCTATACAAGGATGTAGCTAAAGTGTATCAAGAAAACTTGGTGTATTATGGAGGTTTAGATGAATATGACCAAATAAGATTGATAGACGATATTTATTTAGACATACAACGCTACAGAGCTTTGGTAGATCTTTTAGTGATATACAATGACAAAGATTTTGCTTTAGAAGAAACCAAGAAGTTTAACAGCTATCTAAGCTTATTAAAACTAATGGACTCTGACGAAGAAGAAGAACCAATAAATGATGTTGATATCAATACGATTTTAAACGACACCATAAAAGATTCTATAGTACCAGAAGAATAGAACAAATGAAGATTATTCCTGCTAAGACACCTGGATTTGTAAAAAGCTTATTTCCAAAATTTGTCTGGAATATCAACACCACAAAAAAAGAGCTTTATCTAACTTTTGATGATGGTCCAACACCAGAAATAACTGAGTGGGTACTTCAAACTTTAAAAGCATATAATGCTAAAGCAACATTTTTTTGTATTGGTAAGAATATTGAATCGCATGCAGAACTTTTTCAAGCTATTTTAAATGATGGTCATAGTATTGGTAATCATACTTACAATCATCTCAAAGGCTGGAAACACAACACCAAGGACTACATTGAGGATGTTGAACGTACTCAGCATTTAATAAATTCAAAAATCGAAAATCGTAATTTGGTAATAGAAAATCTCTTTAGACCTCCTTACGGCAAATTTAAAAGTAAGCAGAGCACTAAATTGCAAAAACTAGGGCATAAGATTATTATGTGGGATGTACTTTCTTATGATTGGGACAAATCGGTAAGTGAAGAGGCGTGTTTAAATAATATTATTACAGTAGCAGACAGAGGTAGCATCATAGTCTTTCACGACAGTATAAAAGCTTCTCGAAATTTAAAATATGCCTTACCTAAGGTCTTGGAATTTTATAGCAAAAAAGGGTACGTATTTAAAGCACTAACTAAAGATAATCTTGAATAATATCTATTAAAGTATCAGCATCTTGCTCGCCGCTATGGCGCCATTTCATTTCGCCATTTTTGTAGATTATCAATGTAGGCAAACCTTTTACTCGCAATGCTTCTGCTAGTTCTTTGTTTTTATCTACATCTATTTTAATGACTTTAGCTTTATCACCTAAAGCTGCCGCAACATCTCTAAGAATAGGATGCATTGCAACAGATTGGTCATTCCATTCTGTATAGAAGTCTAATAGCACCGGAATATCGACATCTATTAATTCCCCAAATTTTGACATATGTTGTGGTTTTAGTCAAACGAGTTATACAAACCTACATAAAAATTTTACTCAAAACACATAGTAAGTTCGTAATGAACCATATAAAAATAAGCAATTGTTAGCAATTATGCTTCTTTTACTCCTTTTTTGAGTTCTATTACAGTAATCTCTGGCCATATACCAACTCTTCCAGGATACGCCAAAAAGCCGAAACCTCTGTTAACGTTAATGTATTGCCCTAAAGTTTCATAAATACCAGCCCATTGATTGTATCGCCATTTTGCTGGACTCCATTTTATCCATCCAGGTATTTCAATACCAAATTGCATACCATGTGTATGGCCGCTTAACGTTAGATGGTAGTGATAATCGTCATTAACAACCTCAGCGTCCCAATGACTAGGATCGTGTGTCATTAAAATTTTAAAATCATCTGAATTTATTTGAGAGGACGCCTTTTTTAAATCACCTTTCTGTTTAAAACCTTTACCCCAATTCTCTACTCCAACAATAGCTATTTTTTCTCCATTCTTTTCTAGATAACGATGTTCATTAAGCAAAAGATCAAAACCTATTTCTTTCTGAATGGACTTTAAATCTTCAAGGTTCTGCACTTTTTCTGAAGCAGAATTCCAATCTACATAATCACCATAATCATGATTTCCAAGTACAGAAAACTTACCGTCTTTAGCATTAAGACGACTGAATGTATCTTTCCATGGTAGCATTTCGGTAGCTTTATTATTAACCATGTCGCCAGTAAATAATATTACGTCAGATTGCTGCTCATTTACCAAATCAACCGCGTATTCTATCTTTTCTTTATTATCAAAACTACCAGAATGTATATCGCTTATCTGCGTTATTCGGTAACCATCAAAAGCATCTGGTAAGTCTTCAAAATGCAAAGTATAATTCAACACTCTAAAATTGTACTTCCCTTTATACATTCCGTATAAAAGTGAAGCAAACGGAATAGCAGCCAAGCCTAAAGCTATCTGACTGATAAACTTACGACGACTTGGTACGTGTAAATCATTTTTAGCTATAAACCTATCGTAAAGCCCATAAAACCCTCTAATAATATCTTCACCTAAAAGAATAGGCACTAAAACCAAATTAACCGACATAAAAGTTAAAAGAAAACCAAAAGCATAACTCTTAGCAGGACTTAAAACACGTCCTTCACCAGCTACTGTAAACTGAATAATAAAATTACCCACTACAATTACTGCAATACCCAAAAAAAGATAATGAATCCAGCTTTGCTTAGTTAAGGTCTTTATAGCTTGAAAACCGTAAGCTGTAAGCAAAACATATACTATTATAAAAATAATCCATCTTGTCATAAAGCAAATTTAAGCATAAGCCATTTTAGTTATCTTATGAAAGTGTTAAAGGTTTTGATTTGCAGGTCATCAAAAGTTTGAGCCTCAGTATGAAATTGAACGATTATTATTTGGTTTGGCAGCAAATCGAAGAAATTATCAGAAAAATGACCTTTAGAACCTGAAGACAAGAACACATCTTTTTGTAACGTTGATGATAAGAGTTCTACAGCAAAACCATCATTAGTTTTAGTGATTTTTTGTTGAATTTCGGCTTGTTGTAATTTTAAATCTTTTGGTTTTACAAAGTAGAAAAGTGATGATTCATCATTGAAAGTTGAAACTAAAATAGTCTCGTCTTTATTGAAATCTAATTTTTTTAAATCTAACTGAAATTTTACTTCACTTGAAAGTGGCTCGACCGATATTTGCTCTTCATTAGACCAAATAATTTCCCCTGAAAAATTCATCAACTTTAAAGTCAACTGACCAGTTATCTCATCTAATTTATCATTAACAATCCATGTTTTTAAAATATCATTTTCAACTTTTGAAGAGACTAAAACATCCTCAAAACTTCTTTTAGCCTTATAATGTAAGGCTTTCCAATTCCCAAAATAATCGATACTACTCCAAGAAACTGCAGGCCAGCAATCATTGAGTTGCCAATACAACGAGCCCATAGTATAGGGTTTTGCTCTTCTTTGTGCTTCAATACCTTTAGTGATGCCATAAGCTTGTAACAACTGACTCATATACACATAATCCTCTGCTGAATCAGGCTCAGGAAAATCGCACTGCATATAAGTTTCTATAATTTGAAATCCTTTGGAATGTTTTTGATGATTTTTAAAACCTTCGGAAGTAATATCTATACTATCCTTTTGATTTATAAATTGAATAACCTCATAACTCGGAAACGATTGAAAACCGAATTCACTCATAAAACGTGGTACATTCTCTTCCAAATGCTCAAAAGGATAACCATCGTGCCAAATCCACCAATCGTGTGCATCGCCTTCTGACTTGTATAAAGGATTGCCTCTTCCGTATTTTGGCGACGTTTGCCAGTATGGTGTATCTGTAAATTTATTTACCGTTTTTGGCAATATGGAATCGAAAACCTTTAAATAGTTGTTCCATATTTCTTCTTTCTCTTCTTCATTTCTATCAGCTTGCCAGCCCCAACGATTCCAACCTTCAGAGCTTTCATTATTACCACACCAAAGCGCAATAGATGGATGACTTCGTAGTCTTTTTAAATTCTGCTCAGCTTCTTTAGCAACATTATCTAAAAACTCAGTATCTCCAGGATACATTGCGCAGGCAAACATAAAATCTTGCCAAACCAAAATACCTTTTTCATCGCACAGATCATAGAACTTATCGTCCTCATAAATGCCACCACCCCAAACTCTAAGCATATTCATATTGGCATCTACAACATCATTTAAGAGTTTTTCATAATCTTCATGTTTTACTTCATTCTGAAAACTATGCTGCGGAATATAATTAGCTCCTTTGGCATAAACAGGAACTCCATTGACTTTAAAATAAAAGGATTCTCCAATGCTATCTTTTTCAGTAATTAATTCAACAGTTCTCAAACCTTTTTTTACTGAAATACTATCTAGGATTTTTCTACCATCTTTTACCACAACTTTGATATCGTATAAGTATGGTTCACCTAGATTATGTGGCCACCAGAGTTTTGGGTTTTTAATTTGAAATGAGACAAGACCTGTCATATCTGAAGGCAACCTTTCATACGATTGATTAAGATTACCGTTCACATAAACTTCATAAGAATACTCAGTTGAAGGGTAATCTTCAAGCGAAATATTTAAATCAGCTAAGGAATCATTGAGCTGCTTCTGAACAACATATGTATTCTCCTTTTTTAGATAAACTTCATTCCAAGCCACTAACTTTATCGGTCTCCAAATGCCACTTGTATTCAATTTTGGTCCCCAATCCCAACCGTACTGAAATTGTGCTTTTCTGGTAAAAACACGCTCGCCTTCTGGTAGTTCATACGATAATTTTTCCTTTGCTTGTGCCTCGTATTTAGAGGTGCTTTCAAAAACTAATCGCAATTCATTCTCTAGTTTTATAAGTGGTTTTACATCTACCTCCCATTTTCTGAATGCGTTGTTGGCTTTTAAAATTAAGCTGTCATTTAAATAGACCGAAGCATACGTATCTAAGCCATCAAAATTGAGCTCAAAATGTTTCTTTTCGAGCAAGTCTTCACTTAATGAAAAAGTAGTTTTGTACTCCCAATCGGCTTCTGAAACCCATTGTACTTTTTCTTCATTATTACCAATAAATGGATCTTCGATAAGCTGATTATGCAGTAAATCAGAAAACACATTTCCTGGAACCGTAGCCGAATGCCACACAGTATCCGAAACTTTTTTGAACTGCCAATTCTTATTGAGATTTATCGTCGTTGGTAAATCGTGCTTTGGTTGACAGCTAAAACAGCCAACTATTAACAACAGTAGGCTATATCTCATCTAAAATGGCTTTTATTTTCATTGGGTCTGAAAAAGTTATTGGCACAGAAAACATACCATCATCCTCTTTCTTTGTTGAAGATGCCGAAGCGTGAATTTCAGTTAAGCCTGCTTCTTTAAACAAGTTTACATTTTTTGAAGTGATTCCTCCTCCTGCTAAAATTGTGATCCTATTTTCGGCTAAAACATTCAATTCTTTTAAAAGCTCTAAACCTTCTTCTGCGGTTGCTTTTTGGCCTGAAGTCAACACACGATTAGCACTAAGTTCTATAAGTTGCAATAAGGCTTCTTTAGGGTTTTTAACCTCATCAAAAGCACGATGGAATGTAAATGACAAAGGTTTGGCAAGGTCTATTAAAATTTTTGTTCGTTCTTCATCTAATGTATTATCAGGTTTTAAAACACCTGAAACAATGCCTTTACATCCTAAATCCTTGCAAAGCCGAATATCAGTTTTCATGATTTGAAATTCATCATCAGAATACACAAAATTGCCACTTCGAGGACGTATCATTACAAAAACCGGAACATCTAATTCCTCAATCACTTTTTTTAACAAACCGAAAGATGAAGTTATGCCACCAACCGAAAGTTCTTGACACAATTCTATACGATGTGCACCTGCCTCTTGGGCATTTTTTGCGGATTGATATGAGTTGGCGCAGATTTCTAGTTTCATATTAATTTACAATGATCTCATCAATAAAGGTCCAAGCTTTGTTGCCAGCACCTTGTTTACCTTCTGGGATTATGCCGTAGTTTGGAACAAGTAACTTTACTCTTTTTATTGGTCTATTGGATAAGATTGATTGTTCCCAAAACACCTTTTTTAAGTTTGGATTCCCCGAACTTTCTGGTAAAAATTTATTTGCTATAACTTCATCATTATCAAAAATAATTCTAATTGCTATGTGCTCTGGTGTATATATCCATTGCCCATTACCATCATAAAATCTAGTTTCTATTGAATTAATTTTTGTTGGCTCTTTAAAATCAATAGTAATCTCAATATCTTCTCCCCAAAACCCTAACCATTCTTTATCTCCATATCGCGAATCGCTTCCTGAAATACCATTTATTAAACCTTCTGCTCCACTACCAGAGTAGGCTTTATGTGGTTGTTTATTAATGGTAATTTTTGCCCCAACTGCTTTGTGGTAATTAATGTGTTGTGTAAAGGTTTTACCTAATTGTTTCTCCTCATTAAACACAGCGGCTTTGATTGTTGTACTTTCGGTAATCGGAATTTTAGATTCGTAAACTTTTGAATTTATGGTAGGTTCGCTTCCATCTAAAGAATAGTTAATGTTCTTACCTTCAGTGAGAGTTTTTAATTCATAATACGACTTGCCTTCATCTGAAATTAAATCGCCTTCAATTTCATAAAGATGATTGGCATAGTTAATATCTAAAGCATCTAAACGCTGATGAAAGTTTTCTAACCTCGAAACAAAATTCTTGTAGTTTTTTTGTTCAGGTTGAGACCAAACCACTTCGCTCAATGCCAACATTCTCGGAAATGCCATATATTCAAGATGTTTTTCATTCGGAATATACTCTGTCCAAATATTGCCTTGAGCACCTAAAACATATTTTGATTCTTCTGTTGTTAATTCTTCTGGAATTGGATTAAAACCATACACTTTTTCCAACGGTAAAAAACCTCCAATAGCCAAAGGTTCATCCTCATTTTCAGATTGGTAATAATCAAAATAACAATGTGATGTTGGTGTCATTACCACATTATGCCCAGATTTTGCAGCTTCAACTGCTCCACTTGTACCTCGCCAAGACATTACCGTTGCATTGGGAGCCAAACCACCTTCTAAAATTTCGTCCCAACCAATGATTTGTCTCCCTTTTGAGTTGAGATAGGCTTCCATTTTGGTAATGAAATAGCTTTGCAGATGGTGTTCGTCTTTTAAGCCTTCTTTCTTAATCAGGCCTTGGCAATGCACACAATTTTTCCAACGTGTTTTTGGTGCTTCGTCTCCTCCAATATGAATGTATTTGCTTGGGAAAAGTTCTAAAACCTCATCCAAAACATCTTCTAAAAACGCAAAGGTTTTTTGGTTTGGACAATAAATTTCTTCAAAAACTCCCCATTTTTTGGCAACCTCAATAGGTTCATCTGTGCAGCCTAATTCTGGATAAGCAGCAATTGCAGCTTGTGCATGACCTGGCATTTCAATCTCTGGAATCACAGTAACAAAACGCGCTTTAGCATACTGGACAACGTCTTTAACTTCCTCTTGCGTGTAATAACCTCCATAACGATTACCATCAAACTGATGCGGTTGGTCGCTATAATGTCCAACTAAAGTTTCATCTCTATATGCTGAAACCTCTTGTAGTTTGGGATATTTTTTAATTTCAATGCGCCAACCTTGATCGTCTGTAAGATGCCAATGAAAAGTGTTCATCTTCAACAAAGCTAAAGCATCAATGTACTTTTTGATAAAATCAATAGAAAACATATGCCTTGCCACATCGAGATGCATACCACGATACGAAAATTGAGGTTCATCCTTCACTATCAATGCCTGAATAGCAATTTCATTTTCTGAGAACGTATCATTTTCCAGACCAACAGGCATTAATTGCCTTAAGGTTTGCACAGCATAAAATGCACCTTGGTCTGTTGAAGCTTTAATTGTTATTCCTTCTTTTGAAACCATTAAAATATAGGCTTCAGGCTTTAAACTTTCGTCTAGTTTAAACTGAATATCATTTCCTTCTTTCAAATGTATTGGACTTCCGTTTTCAATAAAATCTTTTAAAAATAGCGCACTAACTTTAAGATTGTCATCGTAAGTTATTCCTGTAGATTCATCAATACTGAAAAATGAATCCATTAATTCTACAGCATCTGGAAGCGGAATAATCTGTGGTTGAATTACTTGAGCTGATTCCTCCTTACAATTAACAAGCGAAAGGGATAAAATGAAAAGTGCAATTAATTTCTTGATGTGCATTTTAGTATATTAGATGCATTAAAATTACTAATCTTTTTTGATGCCTATTAAACCAACCTTAGTTTTAATTGTTCTCATTTCTTTTTTTGGCTGTAAAGAATCGTATTCCATTAAACCTGCAAAAAAAGACAAACCATTAACTAATTACGTCAACACATTTATTGGCACTGGTGGCCACGGTCACACCTATCCTGGCGCAACGATGCCTTTTGGTATGATGCAATTAAGTCCAGACACACGTTTAGAAGGTTGGGACGGTTGCTCTGGCTATCATTACACTGATGAATATATCTATGGATTTTCGCATACACATTTAAGCGGCACAGGTATAAGTGACTATGGAGATGTGCTTTTAATGCCTACCAATACTATTAATTTCAATAATGGTTCAGATGGGAAATCGGGTTACCGAGCTCACTTTTTACACGAGAATGAAAGTGCTGAACCTGGCTACTATAAAGTACATTTAGACTCAACTGATATTGATGTTGAATTAACAGTTTCTAAACGAAGTGGTATTCATAAATATCAATTTCCTTCAGCTGAAAATCAGTATGTGGTTTTGGATTTGGCGCACAGAGACAAACTATTAGACTATAAAATTAATCAGCTGAATGATACTGAAATCAATGGACTTAGACATTCTTCAGCTTGGGCTAAAGATCAGCGTTTGTTCTATCACATTAAGTTTTCACATCCAATAAAAGAAATTGTTTATGACGATAGCGAAGGTGTGGCTGTAAGTAAGAACTATAAATTTGAAAGTAAAAAAGCCATCATTCAATTTGAAAATCCAAACAACGAACCAATCTTAATTAAAACAGGAATTTCTGCAGTTGATGAAGCTGGTGCGTATAAAAACCTCAAAGCCGAAGTTTTAAACAAAGATTTTGAAACCGTAAAGCAAGAAGCACAACAAGCCTGGGAATCTCAACTTGAAAAAATTGTCATAGAAAGTGATGACTTAGACAAAAAAACCAATTTCTACTCCGCACTTTACCACACTATGATTGCACCAAATATCTACCAAGATGTTGATGGTCGTTATAGAGGTATGGATCTAGAAATTCACGAAACCAATGAATTTGACTATTACACCGTATTTTCACTTTGGGATACGTACAGAGCTGCTCACCCACTTTACACCATTATAGAGCAAGAAAAAACCAACGATTTCATCAATACATTTTTGGCAAAATATGATGAAGGTGGCATAATGCCAATGTGGGATTTATCAGGAAATTATACTGACTGTATGATTGGTTATCATGCCGTTCCTGTTGTTGCCGATGCGTATTTAAAAGGCATCAGAAATTATGATACCAAAAAAGCTTTTGAGGCTATGAAACATTCAGCTACTCGTGATAAATTCGGGTTAGAATCTTATAAAAACTATGGTTTTATTCCTATTGATGAAGAAAGCGAATCGGTTTCAAAAACCTTGGAATATGCTTATGATGATTGGACCATAGCCCAGATGGCAAAAGCGATGAATAAGGACGACGATTATAAAACCTACATTCAACGTGCGCAGTACTACAAAAATGTGTTTGACCCAAGTAGTAAGTTTATGCGTGGACGTTTTAGAAACACCTGGTTTTCGCCTTTCGACCCTTATGAAGTTAACTTCAATTATACAGAAGCTAATTCATGGCAGTATAGTTTTTATGTTCCTCAGGATATTTCTGGCTTTATGGATTTGCTCGGCGGAAAAGACGCTTTAGAGTCGCAACTTGATGAGTTATTCTCTGCAAACGCTGAAACTTCTGGAAGACACCAAGCTGACATCACAGGATTAATCGGCCAATATGCTCATGGTAACGAGCCGAGCCATCATATGGCTTACCTTTATAATTTTGTAAATAGGCCACATAAAACCCAAGAGAAAGTTCATCAAATTTTAACCGAACTTTATAAAAACGACCCAGATGGTGTTTCGGGAAATGAAGATTGCGGACAAATGAGTGCGTGGTACGTGTTGAGTTCTATGGGCTTTTATTCTGTAACGCCAGGTTCTAATCAATATATCATTGGCGCGCCGCTGTTTGACAAAGCCACCATTAATCTAGAAAATGGAAAACAATTCAACATCACAGCACATAATCTTAGTGACACCAATAAGTATGTAGAATATGTGTATTTAAATGACGAAAAACTGAACAATACCTACATCACTCATCAAGACATTGTGAATGGTGGTAATTTGGAATTTCATATGACCGACAATCCAGCGGTTTGGGGAAGTCAAGACGGTCAAGAGCCAAAAACCGAAATTACAGATCATATTATTTTACCATCACCATTTATTGAAAAAGGAGATATCACTTTCAGAGGTTCTACGGAAGTTGTTTTAAATACTTCTGAAAAAGATGCCAAGATATTTTATGCTATTAATGACGAAGAATTTCAACTTTACGAAACGCCTTTCAGTATAACAGAAGACACAAAAGTGAAGTTATATTCTGAAAAAGGCAGCCTGAAAAGTCCTGAGTTAACTACACCATTTTATAAGATAGATCCTAATCTTAGTATTCATTTAGAAAGTGAATTTGCCAATCAGTATTCAGCAGGCGGAAATGATGCGCTAATTGACGGTATTCGTAGCACCAAAAACTACAGGACAGGCAGTTGGCAAGGTTACCATAATACAGATCTGGTAGCAACAGTTGATCTAGGAAGGCAAAAAGCTATCAATACTATTTCAGTGAATTTTTTGCAAGACCAAGGTGCGTGGATTTTTTACCCAACCGAAGTAGAATGCTATGTTTCAAAAGATGGTAAAAACTATAAAGCTTTACCATCTCAAAAGATAAATACGAAAGATAGAAACAGTGAAATTGAAATAAAAACTACTGAGTTTAAAATTCCAACAACAGAATATAAATATGTAAAAATCATCGCAAAGAAACTAGGCGAACTACCACAATGGCATTTAGGTTATCCAATGGATGGCAGAAGCTGGATTTTTGCTGATGAGATTTCAATAAAATAAATAAAACTAACTAATAATCATATGAGCAATCAAAACAACAAATCGGCTTTAGCAACCTTAGTCACCGTTTTCTTTTTCTGGGGATTTATTGCTGCATCTAACAGTGTATTTATTCCTTTTTGTAAAACCTACTTCAACATTGACCAGTTTCAATCGCAACTAGTAGATTTTGCTTTCTATGGAGCGTATTACATAGGTGCTTTATTATTATTTATTCTGTCTGGGTCTATCAAAAAAGACATTATGAATAATTGGGGCTACAAAAATGGGATTATCTACGGCTTGTTACTTTCTGCAGTTGGTGCTTTTGTAATGTATCCTGTAACTGCAGGTGCCGAACAAGGTCAAACTGGTGTATTTTACCTAGTGCTCATCGCGTATTTTATTGTTGCCTTAGGCTTCTCGCTACAACAAACCGCTGCCAATCCATTTGCTATTGCACTTGGCGACCCAAAAACTGGTTCACATCGTTTGAATTTAGCTGGTGGAATTAATTCCTTTGGAACAACAATAGGACCTGTTGTTGTGAGTTTAGTCATTTTTGGTTCTGCAAGTTGGAGCTCTGATGAACTAGCATCTATGATTGCTAATAATGAAATTACGCTAATGACTGTGCAACAGCTTTATCTCGGAGTTGGTGTTTTATTTTTAGTTGCTGCTGCATTATTCTATTTCTCTAAAAAATTACCAGCCTTAAAATCTGAAACTGCTTTTGAACCAGCTAATAAAGCTAGAAACTTACTCATTGTTTTAACCTTAATTATTGTTGGGTGTTTTGGATATATTTTCAGTACCTATTCTGGCAATACTGAAGCTACAGAAGACCTAGAACATACAAGACTATTAGTTTTATTTATTGCACTACTTGCCGTTATTACTACTGTTTTTATAGCTAATTCTAGCGCCACAAAAAAGCCTGAAGGTTGGGGAGCTATGAAATACCCTCAATTGGTTTTAGGTATGCTTGCTATTTTCACTTACGTTGGTGTTGAAGTAACTGTTGGCAGTAATCTTGGTGAACTTTTAAAACAAGAGTTTGAAAGTTCTGGCCTTAATTCCTTAGGCCTACCTGTTTTAAACGACTCTCAACTAGGCTCATACATTTCATTATATTGGGGCGGATTAATGATTGGTCGTTGGGTTGGTGCTATCACGGTTTTTAATCCAAGTAAAGGGCTTAAAAAAGCCTTGCTTATCATTGTACCTTACATTGCATTTGGTGTTATCATTCTAGTTAATTCTATAAAGTACAGTTTCAGTTCTGATGAAATTTTATTTTTCGCTGTTTGTATTGCCGTTCAAATTGGAGGCTTTTTCTTAGCAAAAGACAAACCTGTTCAAACATTAAAAATCTTTAGTTTATTCGGAATTATAGCTATGTTGATTGGGTTATTTGCTTCAGGTAATGTGGCACTATTTGCATTTCTTTCTGGTGGATTATTCTGTTCTATTATGTGGCCTTGTATCTTTACATTAAGTATTGCTGGCTTAGGTAAATACACTTCTCAAGGCTCTGCGTTCTTAATCATGATGATTTTAGGTGGAGCTATTATTCCACCTGTACAAGGTAAATTAGCCGATGTATTCACCATACAATCGTCGTATTGGATGGCTGTTGCTTGCTTTGCCTATCTTTTATTTTATGCGTTTAGAACTAAGACCGTTTTAGACAAACAAGGTGTTGAATACTAACCAAGCTCAACTAATTTCGAAAAAATGAAACGAAGAAATTTTATAAAAAATGCTGCGCTGACAAGTGCTGGATTAGCCGTTACAAATTCGCTATTGAGTTGTGAAGACAATTCTAAAAAAGAGAACAGTACAACTTCTGTTTCTACAACTCAAACAGCATCATTACCTTTAGTGATTGCCACTTGGCACGTTAAAAGTGCTACAGCAAAAGCTATGGAGGTACTGCAATCTGGGGGCAATGCGCTTGATGCTGTTGAGCAAGGTTGTATGGTAGAAGAAGCTGATATTAAAAATAGCTCTGTAGGCAAAGGAGGTTTGCCAGACAGAGATGGTAAAGTTACTTTGGATGCTTGCATTATGGATAAGGATGGTAATTGTGGGTCGGTTGTGTTCCTAAAAGACATTACACATGCCGTTTCTGTTGCCCGAAAAGTAATGGAAGATACACCACACGTTATGTTGGCTGGTGAAGGTGCTAAACAATTTGCAATTTCTCAAGGCTTTAAAGAAGAAGATTTACTTACCGAAAGTTCAAAAAAAGCTTGGGAAGACTGGAAAGTAAAAAGCGAGTACAAACCTATTATTAATATTGAAAATCACGACACCATAGGTATGCTTGCCATTGATAAAAATGGTGACATTGCAGGTGCTTGTACCACAAGTGGATTGGCTTACAAAATGCAAGGACGTGTTGGAGATTCTCCAATTATTGGTTCAGGACTATTTATTGATAATGAAATTGGTGGCTGTGTTGCCACAGGCTTAGGCGAAGAAGTGGTTAAAACTGTTGGTAGCTTTTTGGTGGTAGAATTAATGCGTCAAGGCAAAACACCTCAAGAAGCTTGTGAAGAAGCTATCAGTAGAATTGTAAATAAACCGAATAGCGATTACAAAAATTTTCAAGTAGGTTATATTGCTGTAAATAAAAAAGGTGAAACTGGTAGTTACTCTATACATCAATGGTTTAGTATGACCAAGTTTCAAGATGGTAAAAACGAGCAGATTCAATCAGACTATTTTAATAAAACCTAGGTGATTCATTCTATTTATCTATTAAATTTGAATTTATATCGTGTTTTTTTGAAACACGGAGTATGCTTAGTAACTTGCTATAAACTTTTTAAAAGCTCCCTACAACATGTCTACCATAAGAGTCCTTATTGTTGAAGATGACCCTATTATCGGAGAGGATATTCACGACATGCTCACCAATGTAGATTATAGTGTTGTAGCCATAGCATATTCTAAAACCGAAGCCATAGATTATATTAATGATGAACAACCAGACCTAGTTCTTCTAGATATTAATCTAGATGGTAATTACGAAGGGTTTGAGGTTGCTGCACACATCAACAAAACACGAAGAGTCCCATTTTTATATCTTACATCATACTCTGGTAAAGAAATTATAGAACGCGCCAAACCTACAATGCCAATGGGTTATATTGTAAAACCTTTTAATGAAAAGGAACTGTATTCTAATATTGAAGTAGCGCTTTATAATTTTTCGAAATTTGTATTACCCGTTTCTTTAAAAATTGAAATGATAAATTCTAAAATCAATACTCCACTTACGCAAAGAGAGTTTGATATTCTTGAAGGTTTGTATGAAGGTAAAACTAATCGTCAATTAGCGGAATCGCAATTTGTAAGTGTAAATACTGTAAAAACGCATATTAAGAACATTTACGAAAAAATGAATACGCACACACGCTCAGAAACAGTAGCTCTTATACATTCTTTGTTACACTAATTGCTATTTAGGAAGCACAAAGGATACTGATGTCCCATTATCATTAGTAACACTCATAGAAGCTTTTAACTTTTTAGAAAGCGATCTTATTAAACGCTGTCCAAAAGACTCCTTTTTACCATTTTCTATAATATCGTTCTGTATACCGACACCATTATCCGAAACCCTTAAGGTGTAGAAATCTTCTCTTTCAGACATTTTTAAAGTTATCTCTGGCTTAGATTTAATATCCTTAGGAAACGCATGCTTTAATGAGTTAGTTATCAACTCATTTACAATTAAGCCAAGAGGGATTACAGATTCCACATCCATAGTAACTTTATCTGCATCAATCTTCAAATCGACATCATTTTCAGTTTTATTATAAGAATTCAATATACTATCTACTAAACCTTCAAAATAATGCTGAATATTCACCATATTTAAGTCTTCTCCAACATATAGATTTTTATGTAAAATTGCCATAGACTGCACTCTGTTTCTACCATTTTGAAGTACTTCTAAAACATTATCATCTTTTACATATTTGGATTGTAAATTGAGTAAACTCGAAATCATCTGAAGATTGTTCTTTACGCGATGATGTGTTTCGTGCAATAGTAATTCTCTATCTTTCAAAGCTTTTGTTATGGTTTCATTTTTACTTTTTATTTTCTTGTTCAATTTCAATAATGCCAAAGCTGCAATAGCCAACAAACCAAGACCAATTAATGAGATAATCATAATAGATCTCGAACGCGATAATTTGGTTTCAGAGATTTCCTTTTCCTTACTCAATAATGCAATTTCTGCATCCTTTTTTTGTTGATTATATAACGCATCTTTTTCAGCAATAATTTCAATAGACTCTTTAGAATAGATAGAGTCCGTCATGGCTTTATAGGCCTTAAATGTGCCAAGTGCCGACTTATAATCGCCTTTTTTCTCATAAGCCTCAGCCAACAAATCATAAGCGCGTTGCTCTTGGTTTAAAGATTCATGCTCTTCAAAAGAAAATACATCCTTAAGTTGATCTATAGCTTCATCATATCTTTTTAGCTTTATTAAAATCTCACCCATGTTAATTTTAGATTCGCACAGATTATATGTGCTACTTAAGTTTTCACGGATTTTTAAAGCTTTTAAATGTTCTTCATAGGCCTCATCTAGTCGATTTTGTTCTTGTCTCAAAAGTCCAAGAAAATCGTGATGAAATCCCATTTCTCTCAACGTAGGGAATACCACATTGTATTCCTTTTGTTTCATAAGATGATATTCTGCCTTTTCATATTCACCCAAGTCGGTATAAACCATACCTAAATTTGCATTAACACTTGCTAAACCAGTACTATCCTTCAAGACTTCAAACTGTTTTAATGCTTTTAAATATTGTTGCTTCCCTTTTTCGAGTTGATCTACATTAAGATAAAAGCCTGCCAATGTATTATTGATTCTCGCTTTTTGCTTAGCCGTACCAACCACATCATAGATTTCAGCAGCCTCCAATAAGTGCTTTTGAGATTCTACATTATTACCAAGATACATGCTAATTGTTCCTATAAAATGTGAGCTTATTGCAATATCTAAAGAATCGTTATTTCGTTTTGAATAAGAGTTAATACCTCTGTAGTACTCCAATGCGGTACTGTAATCACCATGCCATCTATGACTTGCGGCAAAAATGTAATTGTTACGACGTATCTCGTTACTATCGTTTTTAATAAAATTAGCCTTTAAATCTTCAGCAATTAATTCGGCTTTGTCTGGATCTCTTTGAACCAAATATTCACCTAATAAAAACAGTGATTCTTTTTTAACATTTTTAGACACATCGCTATCTATAATACTCTGTAAACTATCTTGATAAGCATCTACAGGCGCGTCTTGGCAAAAACTTAGAAGATTAAAACCTAAGCATAGGCTTAGGAAAATACAATTGATTTTCATGTAAAATAATTAGTAACACAAAGTTAACAAACCTATTGACTTCAAAAATCACCCAAAAGGATGAAATGAAACCTAGCATAATTTTAGAATTTTACACCAAGCTATTAATCTATTAAAGTCATGAAAAGATTTCTCCCTACCCTGTTCTTCTTATTAAGCTTAGGCTTATACGCACAAGTTGGTATTGGTAACACCAACCCACAAGCTCAATTAGATATTAGTGCATCTAGTACTGCTTCACCAACAAACCAAGATGGTATACTAATACCTCGTGTTACTAATTTACCAGCGGATGCTTCTATGACAGCTGCACAAAATGGTATGTTGGTGTTTTATGACAATACTGGTGAAGATGGTAAAGGCTTTTACTATTGGGATGATACAGCCAGCGATTGGATTAAAATTGTAGCTGGCAATATTAATGATGATGATTGGACTGCCAATGGAGCCAATATTGAACGTCAAAGTGGAAATGTTTACATTGGTGATATTCCAAGCACAAATAATGATTTATACATAAGTGACCAAATTATTGATTGGGACAATGTTTCTTATGTTATTAATCCAGATGGTGACAATAAAATAAATGAGATTGAATTCGATAATGGTGGTCTTACCGACCCTAGTCTTTATTTTGAAGGTGATACAGACTTTGGATTAATGTATAACCCTCTTAGCAATAGAATTTTTCTTGTAGAAAATGGTTTACAACGCCTAGGTCTAAGAAAGGATGGAGGTATTGAACCTTACAATGGTATTAAAATTGGAATTAATGCCGGCTTAAATAATACTAGTAATACAAATATTTTTATTGGACAGTCAGCAGGATCTTCTAATACTACAGGTACTTTGAATTACGGAATTGGTAATAGTTCTTTAAGCTCTGTTACTACCAATGGTATAAATATAGCTATTGGGCAGAACACATTAACTGATTACATTGGTAATTCTGTGCCTGGAAACAATGTAAGTATTGGTCATTACTCAATGAGGTATATGACTGATGGATCACTAAATACTGCAATAGGTATAGGAGCTATGGAAAACATAAATTTTAATTCCAATAGTAATGTTGCTATTGGAACATACGCACTTAGAAATCTTGTTAGTGGTACAGAGAATACAGTTTTAGGTTATAGCGCAGGTAATGCTTCAGATGGCTTTCATAATTTGTATTTAGGATTTGGTTCTGGATATAATGCTGATGGTGATAGAAATATTTTCTTGGGTTATAGGTCTGGTTACAATGCACCTATTGGAAGTGACATGCTTTACATAGAAAACTCTAATTCTAATACACCTTTGGTTTATGGTGAATTTGATAACGATATTTTAAGAATTAATGGCGAATTACAAGTTGGCATCCCAACTGGTACAGGATATGCTTTTCCTACAGCAGATGGAACTCTTAATCAAGTCTTAGCAACTGATGGTGCTGGGCAAATCAGTTTTGTGAATACATCAGCACTTTTTACAGACACCAATACAACTTATGATGGGACAGATTTTGCTCTCAGTAATCAAAGTGTTGGAGCAGGACAATATGTTATTGGTATTGATGCCTCTGGTGCATTAATCTCTGCTACTGATCAAGATAATCAAAACCTAACTTCTGCAACGCTTACAGGCACCACATTGAATCTAGCCATTGAAAACGGCACAGGTACTTCAGTAAACTTAGCTGCACTACAAGATGGAACTGGTACTGATGACCAAAACATACAAAACCTATCATTTAACAACTCTACAAATATTTTAACTGTTGGGATTGAGAATGGTACTGCTCAAACCGTAAATCTATCAGCATTGGATAATACAGGAAATGATTGGTCTATTAATGGAAATTCAGGAACAAATCCAACAACAAATTTCATAGGTACAACTGACAACCAAGATTTAGCTTTCAGAACTAATAATGTAGAAAAAGTACGCATTACTGCAAAAGGTCAAATTGAAACGACTCAACTAGAATCTGTATGGATTGGAGAAAATGCTGGAAATTCAGTTACATCAGGAACCCGAAACACTTTTGTAGGAAGAATTTCTGGGGCATCAATAACTACAGGAAATGATAACACTGCCATAGGAGGCTTATCGCTTTCTACCTTATCTACAGGTATAGATAATACAGCCGTTGGACTTGGGGCTTTGTTGGATCTACAAAATGGTAACGGAAACACATTTGTTGGGGAACAATCTGGTGAAAATCTAGTTACTGGTAGTTATAATACTGTCTTAGGTCACGTTGCGGGAGAAAACATGAATGGTTCTTCAAATATTTTTATAGGCTATCAAGCTGGAAGAAGTACTACGGGCAGTAATAAATTAATTATTGATAATAGTAACGATGGCACTAGTTCATTTATTTATGGTGAAATGGATAATGAAATTCTACGTGCAAATGCAGAAGTACAAGTCACTAGAAATAGTACTGGCACCATATCTCATCTAGATTTAATAGAGACAGGCGCTAATGACGGTAGTCGCTTAAGATTTTCTAATTCTGCTGAAACGACAAATAACTGGTTACTTTATGGGAGAGCAGACAATACAAATGCGGATAGCCGTTTAAATATTTTTTATTCCGGATCAGGCAATATAATGGAAATTTACGGTGATAATACTGTAGAGCTTAATGGACAATTTGGTGTTAATTTAAACAATCCAACTTATGCCGTACACCTACCTAATAATGCAACTATAGGAATTGGACAAGGACGTGCCAATGCTTGGACAACATATAGCGATTCTCGTATAAAGAGCAACCAGCAACAACTAGAAAACGGTCTTGCTTTAATCAATAAAATGATACCTAAAACATATTTTCATCACAATGGCAATATAGAAGATGGAATTCTTAATATAACAGATAGTGGCGAACAAACTTTGGGCTTTATTGCTCAAGAGCTTTATGAAGTGTTACCTGAAGCTGTACAAAAGCCGGAAGATGAAAACCAGTCCCTATGGTCGGTTAATTATGATAAGGTCATTCCGGTAACTGTAAAAGCTATTCAAGAATTAAACAAAAAAATTGAAGCATTAGAGACAGAAAACAACATTCTCAAAGAAAAGCTTAGCAAACTAGAAACCTTAGAGGCAAGAATATTAGCTATAGAAAACAGCTACTCTAGTAATACATCAAGAAATGATGAAAACAATGTAGCTGAAAATTAATCAGTTGAAGGTTTAAAAATAATTGTTTTAAAGGAGCAATTATGTTTTTGGGCGAGAAAGCCGCAGTAGGGAGCGGCTTTTTCGAGCTCAAAACTCAAAAAACAACCTCTAAGTTTTACATGAAGTTTTAACTATTAGTTAATTTTTAATTTTAGTTTTTTTGAAAGAGTCGCTGTAGGGAGCGGCTTTTTCTTTTTATTAAAACCACTTTATGGTCAGTTTTGCTAATTTTTCTTTAAAGCTTGTGTAAGGCGGAAATAGTAATTCATTTATTCCATAAGTGTGTTGCTTTACTACTGCACGTTGATTACTAAAAGCTTTAAAACCATAAAATCCATGACTCTTACCAATGCCACTATTATTAACACCTCCAAAAGGTAAATTATGGTTAGCATAATGAATCACACTATTATTAATACATGTGCCACCTGCTCTGGTATTTCTAATAATCTGCTTTGTGTTTTTTTTACTATTACTGTAGATGTACAACGCTAATGGTCGCTCTTTGGAGTTGATGTAAGTAATAGCTTCTCCTAAGGTTTTATAAGTAACTATTGGCAAAACTGGTCCAAAAATCTCCTCATTTAGTAATGAAGCCCCCTCACTTATATCTGAAACTATTGTTGGAGCTATATATTTTGAATCGGCTTCTAACTCGCCACCAACATCTACTTTAGCATTTAAACTTTTAGCATTTTCTATATGAGATTGTAAACGTTCAAAATGCTTTTGGGTCACAATCCTTGCATAAGAATCTGATGTCTTAGGCGTATTTGTAAAATAATGTTCTATCCATTTTTTGCAAGCTTTAATAAACTTCTCTTTAATGATTTCATCAATCAATATATAATCTGGTGACACGCATATTTGACCTGCATTCATAAACTTTCCCCAAACGATACGCTTTGCTGCTTTATCAATATTAGCTGTATTGTCTATAACTGTTGGTGATTTTCCACCTAACTCAAGTGTTACCGAAGCTAAATGTTTAGCAGCTGCAGACATTACAATTTTACCAACGCTTGGTGAACCCGTAAAAAAGATATGATTAAAAGGTAATTGTAATAATTGTGTTGAAGCCTCTACTTCTCCTTCTAACAATGCAACTTCATCTTCAGAGAAAACATTTGCGACAATTTCAGCCATCAAAGCTGAAGAATTTGGTGTCATCTCTGAAGGCTTTATAATTACAGCATTACCAGCTGCAATGGCAGATACCAATGGTCCAAAGGTTAAATTAAACGGAAAATTCCATGGAGATATAATTAAGCAAACCCCTTTAGGTTCATAAATATAGTAAGAACTTGAACCAAGCATAGACATAGGTGTATCTACCTTTTGCTTGCGCATCCATTGGCGCAGATTAGATTTAGCAAATTTAATTTCGCTTATAATCGGATAAATCTCGGTGAGCTCTGCTTCTACTTTAGGCTTGTTTAAATCTTTATGTAAAGCTTCAATGATTCTGTCCCTATATGTTACTTCAATCGCAGTCTTAAGTTTTTTTAACTGCTTTATTCTTTGACTGTAGGGCATATTCCCAATTTTAAACTGTTGAGACCGTTGCTTTAAGAACAACTGATAATAAGGGTTCTTGCTAAAATCTATACTATTTCTACTCATGTCCATTTTAAATAATTAAACCCATGCAGTTCGTCGATGATATCCGCAAAGCGTCTCTTTTGGTCTGAAAATCAATAATTTTCATCTTTAAAAATACCGATTTTAAAGGGCTACGAGCTCATTTTGTGTATTTCATCGATGTTTTTGACTAACAAATGTCAGTTATCTAATTATCGCCTTGTTTCGTCCAAAAATTTCACCCTATATGAACAAACCGATGTTTCTTTGAATCGAAATTAAAACAAAACGGTTTAATAACAATGAAAAAAGGTTTAGTCATATTAGCTTTCTTAACAATGTCTCTAGCAGGATTTGCTCAGCAAGATGTTGTAAGTAATGTTGAGACTGAATTGGTTGAAACTATTAAATCTGAAAAGCCAGAGGTTGCAAAAGCTACTATATCTGCTAAGGCTAAGGCTAAAGTTTTAAGAATGAATCATAAGAAAAGTAACGAGATTATAAGTATTAAAGCTTATAGAAAAAGTCTTCAAATTAAAGTTAAGACTGTTAAGCTTTGCTAATTAATATGCTATTAACCATTGAAAAAGCCGAAACGTTTGTTTCGGCTTTTTTGTTATGGTAAAGTTTCTTTCCTTTAGTCATAAGCATTTTATTATAAAATAAAGATTTACTATTTTGTACTTACCTTTTAACCCTCTATGACCAATCCTGTTACTGTTTTTCGTAGTAATTCTTTCAGAACTAAACTTATTTTGATTCTATGTTTAGTTAGCTTCTTTTGTGGTGCGCAAAACCTTACATTTTATCATTACGGCACCAAAGACGGATTGTCTCAAGAAACAATAAGAACTATTCTAAAAGATTCTAACGGATTTTTATGGCTAGGCACCCAAGAAGGATTAAACAGGTTTGATGGTACTTCTTTCACTGTTTACAAAAACCGGAAAAAAGATAGTCTAAGCATTTCTGGAAATTTTATTAATACACTTTTAGAAGATAAAGAGGGTAATATTTGGATAGGCACAAACGACAATGGTATTTCTATATACGATTCTAAAATCAATAGTTTTAGAAGTACCAAAGTTAAGACTGGAAATTGTAGTAGTTTATCCAAAACTTCAGATGGTACAATAATCGCAACGGTATTAAATGAAGGTATTTTTATTTTCAATAAAGGAGATGATAATTACCAGAAAATCTCAAAAATTGATGGAGAAACTCAGCAATTCAATTCAACATTTGTTGATAACGACATAGTGTATGTAAGCACACAAGATGGAAGACTTTTTGTTTGTGAGAATATTAAGACTAAAGATGCAAAGTTTTTAGAGATTAAATTCAACCAACCAATCGGAAATATTAATTCCATTTTTGTTGTTAATGAAAACATTTGGCTTGGTACAACGAATGGCCTTTGTGTTTTTAACACTTCCACAAAACAACTTTCTAAAATACCCTTAAACAGTAATAATAATGGGCTACATATTTCATCTATTGATATAAATAATGATACTTTTTATATAGGCACTTTTGACGGTCTTTATATTGCAAAAGATTTTAATGAACAAAACCTAGACTTTGAGCACATAACCACATATTATGGTGAACAGAATCATAGCAATTCCATTACTTCCAATCGTGTTTATGATACTTATACAGATGGTAATTTACTTTGGGTTGGAACCAACAATCTAGACGTGGTTACCTTAGGGGAGCCTGTCTTTAAAAATGTAAATACGTCTTCAGAAATATCATTAAACAATGCCTTTATTTTATCATTCGCCAAAAACAAAGATTACTTTTTTGTCGGGACTCGAAAAGGCATTAACTGCATAGATTCAGAAGGCAATGTCACTTACATTACTAAAGAAAATACTGATGATGCCTTAGCATTTAATGTTATTAGAACTATGGCCATAGACCATAATAACTATATGTGGGTTGGTACAATTAAAGGAGCTTCTGTTATTGATTTGAATGATTTTGATCCTAAATCTCCTAAAATCATAAACTTTTTTCATGATATAAATGACCCTAAATCCTTGAGTTCTGATGCAACACGAGGCGCTTTTGTAGATCATAAAGGTACAGTTTGGATTATGACTTATGGTGGAGGTGTCAACCGATTTACAGGCGATGTAAAAAATAACGTCATAACTTTTGAACATTACAAGACTAAAGAAAATGCCAATTCTATAAGTTCCAATTTCACTTACAATTTGTCGCAGGACAAGAATTTGGATTATTGGATAACCTCTGAAGATGGCCTCAACAAACTTCATTTCGAGGATGAGAATTATCAAAATCCTAAATTCACTAATTATTTTAGTGAGGAAAACGATTCCACAAGTCTGAGTAGCAACACTACCTTACATACTTGGCACGATGCTGATGCAACCTTATGGGTTGCCACACAAGATGGCTTTAATAAGTTCAATTCAGAAAGCAACACCTTTAAACGCTTTGGTAATGATGAAGGCTTAACTAATACGTTTGTTTATAGTATCACCGAAGACCAAGACCATAATTTATGGTTAACTACCAATGGTGGCATATTTCGCTTTAATAAAGAAACTGAAGTTTTTACAAACTATACGGTAAATGATGGTTTGCAAAGTTCAGAGTTTAATCTTGGAGCGCATTATTACAATAAAGATACTAATGAAGTCTACGTCGGAGGTATTAATGGCGTTAACATTTTTAATCCCAGACATGTTCCTCAACTCGATCTACCAGGAGACTTAACCTTTACGTCTTTAAGGGTGAAAAATGAAGAAATTAATCCTGTAACTCATAACGACATCATTAATCAGAGTATTACAACCGCAGATAAAATTACACTTAACTATACGGATTTTCCTTGTTATATTTCTTTCTCGGATTTAGATCTGCGTCCAACAAAAAATAATGAATTTGTATATGCTTTAGACAACAACGATTGGAATGAGTTATCAGGTTCAAGAGAAATTCCGTTGTTAGACCTTACAAAAGGAAAACATACCTTAAAAATTCAAGGTAAATCCAGAAATAATCTTTGGCAAAAAGCACCTTTAGAACTACAGATTAAAGTTATACCTCCTTGGTACAAAAGCAACCTTGCCTATCTCCTTTATCTACTCATATTTTTAGGAATCGTATATGCGTTCTACAAAATAAGTTTACAACGCCAAATCGCAGGACAAGAGTCTAAACGTTTACAAGAACTTGATGCTTTAAAATCGAGATTCATCACAAACATAACGCACGAATTTAGAACACCACTCACCATAATTCTTGGATATTTAGGCAATGTAAAAGACAAAGTCAATGGTAAAAAAGAGCTTGAAACCTCTTTAGAGACTATAGAACAAAATAGTAATAACCTTTTGGATTTGGTAAACCAAATGCTAGACTTAGCAAAGCTTGAAAAAGGCCAACTAAAATTAAACCTTGTACAAAACGATATCGTAAAATTTACGTCAAACGTTATTGACAGCTTTCTCAGTATTGCGTCTGATAAAGCTATAACTATCGATTTTGATGCGACACCAAATGAAATCCTGATGGATTTTGATGCTGAAAAAATGCGTCAAATCTTAACGAATCTTATTTCAAATGCCATTAAGTTTTCGCCTGAAAATTCCACAATAGCTATAACCCTTAAAAAACAAAATAACAATCTCAAAATTACAGTTTCAGACCAAGGCTATGGCATTCCCAAAGAAGAGCTTCCTAATATTTTTGATCGCTTTTACCAAGTTGAAGACAAAGCTCATAAAATTTCTCAAGGTACAGGTATTGGTTTAGCGTTAACCAAAGAGCTTGTGGAATTATTAGATGGAACTATTAAAGTTTCTTCTGAATTTGGTGAAGGCACCACTTTCAAAATTTCTTTACCAATTACAAATACTGCCGAAATCACAACTATTGCAACCAATAACCGTGAAATGTCAGTAGGTACAGTAGTACCAAAACCAGCTGATATTATTTCGGATGAAGATTCTAACAGTGTACTAATTGTTGAGGATAATCATGATATGGCAAGATATGTAGCATCGTGCTTACAACCGCAATACAAGGTCACTTTTGCTAACGATGGTAAGGAAGGATTGGAACTAGCATCAGAGCAAATTCCTGACATTATAATTACAGATGTGATGATGCCAAAAATGGATGGTTACGAGCTTACCCAACATTTACAGCAAAATACCAACACCAATCATATTCCTATCATTATGCTTACTTCTAAAGCGATGCAAGAGGATAAAATTGATGGGATTTCGAGTGGTGCAGATGCCTATTTGACCAAGCCTTTTCATAAAGAGGAATTATTACTCCGCATGAAAATGCTGATTGCCAAACGCAAACAGTTACAAGAAAAATATGCTGTAAATACTATTGTTACAACCACTAAAAAAGAATCTCAACCTACAGATAAAAACCTCGCTTTTCTAAAGTCGGTAGTAGATGTTATTCATAACCATATCGAAGATTCTAATTTTGGACCAACCGAACTCGCAAAGTCCATGGTTATGAGCGACTCACAACTCTACAGAAAATTAAAAGCCATTTCCAATTCCAGTACGGCCATTTTCATAAGAAAAGTACGTCTCGAAAAAGGAAAAGAATTACTAAAAACTACAGATTTATCCATTTCAGAAATTGCTTATGCGATAGGATTTAACGACCCTAATTGGTTTAGTAAGACTTTTAAAGAGGAATTTGAACAAAGCCCTTCTGAATTTCGCAATTAACTGATTTTCATATTTTTATTTGTGTTTTGAATAAATACTACTAGTCGTTTTTCTTCATTTTGACAAAATACTCCTTGTGTTTGACAAAATAATCAAGAGCATTTTTACACATCGAAACTAGTTTTGGAGAGCTATTAATCATTAATTCATTGTAAGATGAAGACCTCTACATTTCTTGTGTCGCTTTTAGTTATCAATTCGAGCTTTTTGGCAGGTCATGTTTCCATTCAATTATTTGGAAACGTAAATCCACTTATTCTTGGCGGAAGTGAAATTTTTCTTGGACTACTTTACTATGTCAACAAAGTTCTAAAAGATGTAAAAAGCACTTTTAATGTAGAGGTTAAACTCTAAAACAAAGAATTATTAATACCCTACAAAATGAAGACAATTACAATTACCCTATTCCTATTCTTTTCATGTTTTGCCTTTTCTCAAGTTGGTGTTGGCAATACAGACCCAAAATCCACTTTAGATATTTCTGCTTCTAGCACTACTTCGCCAACAAACGAAGATGGTATCCTTATACCTAGAATAGATAATTTCCCAACGGTTAATCCAACGGCAGACCAAGATGGTATGTTGGTATTTTATACAGGTACATCATTATCTGGAAAAGGCTTTTATTATTGGGATAACAGCACAACATCTTGGGTAAGCATTCAAGGAAATGAAGATACAGACTGGCTGAGAACTGGAACAGGAGGTCCTGCAAGTAATATTACTGATAATATTTACACTCTTGGTCAAGTTCAAATTGGAAGTGTTAATGTTGCTAATACCTCAAGTCTCAAAGTAACAAGTGATTTAACTTCTAACTTTTCAGGTCTTCAGCTTTTACATTCAGGAAGTGACACAGGACAAATAGGATATGGAATTTATAATCAATCTACTATAACAGATGCTGTTCGTTTTTCAAACTTTCATAATGTTAATAGTGGTACTCATAATAACACCCATTACGGTTTTGAAAATTTTTTCATTAATAATGGTACAGGAGAAAAAGTAGGTTTATATAATGAATTTGATTTAAGCGCACCTAACGGTAATAAAAAAGGAGTTTACAATAGGTTTGAAGGTGGTAATAGTGATATCTTTGGTGTAGATAATAGTATGCCTGGTGCTTGGACTGTTGCTGGTAATATTTATGGTATAAATAACAATATAAGATCCGGTGGAAATGGTCAACACTATGGTGTAAAAACTGAACTAGCAGGTTCAGGGTCAGGTAGTAAATATGGATATTTTGTAGATATAAGTAGTACTGCTGGAGGAACTCACTACGGCATATATAGTGACGTAAGAAACACATCAGGGTATGCTGCTTACTTCAGAGGTCGAGTGTCTTTTGGGAACGATGGTATTAATCGTTATTTCATGCCAGCTTCAGATGGTACAGCAGGTCAGGTCATGACTACGGACGGAACAGGTAATATCACATTTCAAAATATTATTGGTGACGGAAATACCCAAAACACATTAGACCAAGCCTATGACGAAGGTGGTGCTGGAGCAGGAAAAAATATCACAGCAGACTCAGGTGCACTAAGGATTAATGGTGATGACGGATTTTTGGTTACTGGTACTCTGGGAAGCGGCAACTTTATAGATTCTGAAGTTACTGGTGTCGGTACACGTATGTTTTTCAATCCAAATAAGGCTGCTTTCAGAGCAGGATATGTTTCAACAAATCAATGGGATAATACGAATATTGGATCATACTCTGTTGCTTTTGGAAGTGGTACTACAGCTTCTGGCGAAGTTTCATCTGCATTTGGAGCATTTACAATTGCTTCAGGTCAATTTTCAATGGCATCAGGAGCTGGCACAACAGCATCTGGTCAAACCGCCATAGCGTCAGGAACATCAACAACAGCTTCAGGAGATTATTCTACTGCTTTTGGATATTCAACATTAGCCTCTGGAAACTATTCTACTGTTTTTGGAAATGACAATACCGCTTCAGGAAGATATTCTTCTGTATTTGGAAATAGCAATACTGCACCATCTGCTTATGAAACAGTTATAGGAATTAATAGCACCAACTACACACCAAACTCTACTACAAGTTTTAACAATAATGATAGGTTGTTTGTGGTTGGAAACGGTTCAATGCCTACCATGAGGAGTAATGCATTAACCATATACAAAGATGGCCGAATGACCATTAATGATGCATATACCATGCCAACAATAGATGGCACTGCTGATCAAGTAATGACAACAGATGGTGCTGGTAATGTAACTTTTCAAGATATTGTTGGTGATGGAGATACCCAAAACACCCTAGATCAAGCCTATAATGAAGGTGGTTCTGGTGCAGGAAACACAATAACGGCTAATGCAGGCGCTGTGACAATTGATGGTACAGATGGTATATTAGTATCAGGGATTTTAGGTTCTGGAGCTACAATTTCTAGTTCTATTGTAAACCCAACAATGTTTTTTAACCCTCGCACTGGATCGTTTAGGTCTGGTACGAGTAGTGGTACATCTTGGGACGCATCTAATACAGGTACCTTCTCTGTAGCGTTTGGGTCTGGAAATACTGCTTCCGGATATACTAGTACAGCAATAGGGATTTCAAATGTAGCGTCAGGTGCAAGAGCATTTTCTGGTGGTTCAAACAGTATTTCCTCTGGTCTAGATTCATTCGCATTTGGTCTAGAATGTACTGCTAACGCAACAGGATCAGTTTCTATTGGTGTAGATAACACGAGCCATTCATTAGGAGAATTTACTGTAGGAACTTATAGTACGAATTATACAGCCTTTGATACATTTACTTGGAATATCAATGATAGGATTTTTTCGGTAGGAAACGGGAGTTCAACATCAGCAAGAAGCAATGCTTTAACTATATATAAGAGTGGAGAGGTAAATATCAATGATGCATATTCACTTCCTACTTCCGATGGTACAAATGGCCAAGTCATGACCACAGATGGTGCTGGTAATGTAACCTTCCAAAACCCAACAACAAATACAGACGACCAACAAATAGATAACCTTGGCTTAGTCGGGACTGTATTAGGCATTTCCCTTGAAGACGATGGAGTTGCACCTGTGACTGTTGATTTGGCTTCTATCAATACCGATAATCAGCAAATAGATAATTTCAGTTTTAATTCCTCTACAAATATCTTAACCTTAGAAATTGAAGATGATGGCCAAGCTGCTCAAACTGTGGATTTATCTAGCCTTAACCCAACAAAATCCTTAGCTAGAATTACAATGTCGACTAACCAATCTTTAGCAACAAGTGTTTGGCAAAAATTAGATTTCGATACGATTGATTTTGATCTTAATTCAGAATTCAACACAACAACAAATCAATTTGTAGTGGGCACAACAGGATACTATCGTATCAATGCATCTTGGCGAAGCTCAGCAACTTCTACCTCAACTAATGCTTTTGGTATTGCTATTGTGGTTAACAGCAACATTGAACGCGCCGTAAATTTTAATAATTCAGGAAGTGGCTACATATTTAGATCTATCAACAGAATACTAGATTTAAATGCTGGAGATATTGTAGAAATCTTTATTCTTCCAACAGGACCAATCGATGTCGAAGCAAATCATATTGTAACCTCTTTCGAAGTAGAACAAATACAGTAACAACATTTAAACATAATTGGATTGTCTTCAATTATATTTTTTCCAAAGAAAGCCGAAGTAGGGATCGGCTTTCTTTTTTTAAAACATTACTAAATCTTAACATTATGAAAAGAGCAAATTTCTTGAAGTCTATAGGTGGATTAAGTATTTTAACTTTTTTACCTCAACCGAGCTATGCAAGCACAATGTCTTATCTTGATAAGCTAAAGTCTAAAATTATCAGAAAAGACGAAGGTGAAGTCTTAAATGTAATTGGTGATATACAAACGCACAAGCTGGTCGGTAGTGAAACCGACAATCAAATTGTGGAATGGGAGGATAATGTGGAACCTGGTACCGGAATTCCTCCACATATTCATACTAAGGAAGATGAAATTTTTAGAGTTATAAAAGGACAGGTTGAAATAATGGTAGATGGTAAAACGTCTATTTTAAAAGCTGGTGACACAGCATTTGCTCCAAAAAATTTACCGCATTCATGGAAAGTGGTAGGCACAGAAAAAGCCACCATGATCACCACTGCTTTTCCTGCAGGAATTGAAATTATGTTTAGAAAATTAGCAGATTTACCGCCTGGACCACCAGATTTTGAAAAAGTAACTGAAATATGTGGTGAACACGGTATTACGTTCGTAAAATAAATCACTGTATATTTATCCATAAAACTTAAAAGAAAGTCGATTCCCATTTCGGCTTTCTTTTTTATTTTTAGTTGGTCTTTACTTTATTTCAAAGTTTAAGTTTTGTAGTTTTATAGACTTCAAAATTCTAGAAAATGTCAGAACAAAAACGTCTCTTTTTAGTCGATGCTTACGCGCTTATTTTTCGTGGGTATTATGCTTTTATAAAAAACCCAAGAATTAACTCTAAAGGTGAAGATACTTCAGCCATTATGGGCTTTATGAACTCGCTTTTAGATGTCATCAAACGCGAAAGACCAGACCATTTAGCGGTATGTTTTGACAAAGGCGGAAGTGTAGACCGTGTAGAAATGTACGAAGCTTACAAAGCCAATCGTGATGAGACACCAGAAGGTATTCGCACTGCAGTTCCGCATATACACAACATTCTCAAAGCCATGCATATTCCAATTATGGTAAAAGAAGGTTTTGAGGCAGATGATGTTATTGGTACGTTGTCCCGTCAAGCGGAAAAAGAAGGTTACAAAACCTTTATGGTCACACCAGATAAAGATTTTGCGCAATTAGTTACCGAAAATATTTTTATGTATCGTCCAAAATCATTTGGTGGCGGTTATGAAACTTGGGGAATTCCTGAAGTTCAGAAAAAGTTTGAAGTTGAAAGACCAGAACAAGTCATTGACTTTTTAGGAATGATGGGTGATGCTAGTGATAACATTCCTGGTTTACCTGGCGTTGGCGAAAAAACTGCTAAAAAGTTTATTAAAGAATTTGGTAGCATGGAAGGTCTTTTAGCCAACACAAATCAACTAAAAGGTAAGATGAAAGAAAAGGTTGAAGCTAATGCCGAATTAGGTCGACTTTCAAAAGAACTAGCGAGAATTATGCTTGATGTTCCGGTGGAATTCAACGCTAAAGATTTCGAGTTAGATCATCCAGATATAGAAAAAGTAAAAGAAATTTTTCAAGAATTAGAGTTTAGACGTCTTACTGATAATTTCATTAAAACGTTTACCTCAGAAAGCGATAATTCAACTACAACGACCAATCAAAATGTCACTTCGAGCGCAGTCGAGAAGTCTCAAACAACAAAAGAAAAAGCATCTGCTGGTGCAGGACAATTCTCATTATTTGGTGGCGGCGATGATGAATCGCAAACGGATACAAATACATCTTTCACAAGAAATACCGCCGAAAACACAAGCCACTTTTACCAAAGTGTTGCAAGCGGAATGGCAACAAAACTGTTTGTAAAAAACCTACTTAACCAAACATCGGTGTGTTTTGACACGGAAACTACAGGCTTAAATCCGTTAACTGCAGAATTAGTTGGGATCGCATTTTCTTGGGAAACTGGTAAAGGATTTTACTTACCGTTTCCTGAAAACAAAGATGAAGCACAAGATTTAATTGAAGAATTACGTCCTTTTTTTGAAGCTGAAAATATTCAGAAAATTGGTCAGAATTTAAAATACGACATCAAGGTTTTAGCTAAATATAATATTGAAGTCAAAGGACCTTTATTCGATACCATGTTAGCGCACTATTTGATTAATCCAGACATGCGTCACAACATGGATGTGCTATCTGAAACATACCTAAACTACTCGCCTATTTCCATTGAAACATTGATTGGCAAAAAAGGTAAAAATCAGTTATCAATGCGCGATGTGCCTTTAGACAAACAAACCGAGTATGCTGTAGAAGATGCCGATATTACACTTCAACTTAAAGAACATTTTGAAAAAGAATTAGACGAAGCCAATACACAAAAATTGTTTGATGAGATTGAAATCCCATTACTACGTGTTTTAGCTGCTATGGAATTGGAAGGTATCAACCTTGACAAAGACTTTTTAAACAGCTTATCAGAGCAATTAAACAGTGACATTGCCAACTTAGAAAAGAGCATTTATGAAGCTGCTGGCGAAGAGTTTAACATTGCATCACCAAAGCAATTAGGTGTTATTTTATTTGAAAAAATGAAGTTGGTAGACAAGCCGAAAAAGACCAAAACTGGACAATATTCTACCGCAGAAGACGTGTTGAGTTACTTGGCAAAAGATCATGAAATTATCCAAAACATTCTTGATTTCAGAGGTTTATCTAAGCTAAAAAGCACGTATGTAGATGCCTTACCGCTTCAAGTTGAAGAAGCTACAGGTCGCGTACATACAGATTATATGCAAACCGTTGCCGCAACTGGTCGTTTAAGTAGTAATAATCCTAATTTACAGAACATCCCTATTCGTACCGAACGTGGTCGACAAGTACGAAAAGCATTCGTACCTCGTAACGAAGATTTTACGTTATTAGCTGCCGATTATTCTCAAATTGAATTACGTATTATCGCAGCGTTAAGTGAAGAAGAAACGATGATTGAAGCCTTTAAACATGGCGAAGACATTCACGCATCAACTGCTTCAAAAGTATTTAATGTTGCTATTGAAAACGTTACCAGAGAGCAACGTAGTAATGCAAAAACAGTTAACTTCGGGATAATTTATGGTGTGTCGGCATTTGGATTAAGTAACCAAACTGATTTATCACGTAGTGAAGCCAAAGAGTTAATTGACACGTACTATGAAACCTATCCAAAACTGAAAAACTACATCAGCAAACAAGTAGATTTTGCGCGTGATCATGGTTATGTGCAAACGGTTTTAGGCAGACGCAGATATTTAAAAGATATCAACTCTAGAAATGCTGTGGTACGTGGTGCAGCAGAACGAAATGCAGTTAATGCACCAATTCAAGGTAGTGCTGCAGACATCATCAAACTAGCAATGATTAATATCTACGAGAAATTAGAAGCTGGCAATTACAAAACCAAAATGCTACTACAAGTTCATGATGAATTGGTCTTTGATGTTTACAAACCAGAACTAGATGAGATTTCAAAACTCATAAAAACTGAAATGGAAAATGCATTTACATTATCAGTACCATTAGATGTTGAAATTGGTCTTGGCGATAACTGGTTAGAAGCGCATTAAATTTAAAATCTCTATCGAATTTTGAAAATAGACAAATTCGTCATTGCTATTATAATTACCGTGATAGCGGCATACATTTATCCTGATTTGGGTAAAGGTGAAAGTGCGCAGGTTTTAAATACTTTGAGTAGTATTGGTATATCGCTTATTTTCTTTTTCTACGGATTAAAATTAAGTCCGCAACAAATAAAAATAGGCTTAAATAACTGGAAACTACACGTCTTAATTCAGGCGACAACGTTTATTGTTTTTCCTTTAATCGTATTGACTATCTATCCTTTAATTACTGAAGATAACAAAGCACTTTGGTTGGCTTTTATGTTTTTAGCAGCGTTACCTTCAACAGTGTCATCATCTGTAGTTATGGTATCTATAGCCAAAGGGAATATTCCTGCTGCTATTTTTAATGCGAGTATTTCTGGATTAATTGGTGTGATTCTTACACCGTTATGGATTGGTCTTTTTATGACGTCTACCGGAACAGATTATAGCTTAATCGAAGTCTATCAAAAGTTATTATTAGAAATTTTAGCACCAGTTATTTTAGGTTTATTATTACGACGCTTTTTAGGCGCTTTTGCTTTAAAACACAGTAAAAAAATTACGCTATTTGATAAAAGTGTTATTTTGTTGATTATCTACAAAAGCTTTTCTAAATCCTTTTTAGATCGCATTTTTGAAAATTTAAGCCCATTAAAATTACTAGCAGTTTTAGCTGTTGCTATCTTAATCTTTTGGATAGTATATTTCTTTATAGGTTTCATCGCAAAACGATTTCATTTTTCTATTGAAGACCGAATCACAGCACAATTTTGTGGTACCAAAAAGTCTTTAGTACACGGTACAGTATTTTCTAAAATACTATTTCAAAACGCCTCATTTTTAGGCATTATTTTATTGCCAATTATGATGTTTCATGCATTTCAAATTGTAGCAATAAGTGTGATCGCTGCTAAGCATGGAAGAAGGGATTTATAAAAAGAAGAAAAATTACTTTCGCTTTTTCTTCTTATACTTCACCTTGTCCTTTCGTTGATTAAAAGGTACAGCATCGTTAAAAGTATGTTTGGTTTTTCCTGGTTTGTTTTTACGCCATTTTTCGGTCTTTTCAGGAAGTAAGACTTTTAATAAATCTTGTCTTCCTAATTTATTAAGCGTGTTTTTAATCCAAGCTTTGTTTTCATCTTTATACCAGAAGAAAAAACGGTGTTGTTCGTCTTTTTCCTTTCTGGTTTTTGGTGTATTTACCTTTTTAAGCGTGTACGGATGGTAACCACTGTAATAAATCACCGTTGCAACCGTCATTGGTGTTGGCGTAAAGCCTTGTACTTGCTCTAGCTGAAAACCCATATCTTTAGTTTCAGCAGCAAGATTTGCCATATCTTCAACTTCGCAAGCAGGATGATTTGAGATGAAATACGGAATTAACTGTAAGTTCAGTTTATTCTTGATATTGATTTTATCAAAACGCTCTTTAAACTTATGAAAATAACTAAACGATGGTTTTCGCATTAATTTTAATACCGGATCGCTAGTATGTTCTGGCGCTACTTTAAGTCGACCAGAAACGTGCTTGGTCATCACTTCTTCGGTATAATCATCTAACTCTTTTGGATCAGCATTTTTATTGAATTCTGGTACCAGCATATCGTGTCTGATTCCAGATCCGATAAACGATTTTTTCACCTTCGGATGACTATCAACCGCTTGATATAATTCGGTTAACGGTTTGTGAGAAGTATCTAAATTGCTACAAATTACTGGCGAAATACAACTCGGCGCGACACATTTATCACAAATGGCTTGCACTTTACCTTTCATTTGATACATGTTTGCACTTGGCCCACCAATATCAGATAAATAACCTTTGAAATCTGGCATATTCGCCACAGTATCAACTTCTTTTAAGATCGATTCTTTACTACGTGATGCAATAAATTTTCCTTGATGCGCCGAAATGGTACAAAAACTACAACCACCAAAACATCCACGATGAATGTTGATGGAAAATTTAATCATTTCAAATGCAGGAATTGGTCCGCGTTTATTGTATTTAGGATGCGGTAAACGTGTGTAAGGCAAATCGAAAGAGGCATCAATTTCTTCCTCTGTCATTGTAGGATACGGCGGATTTATCATCAGCATCTTATCACCTACTTTTTGAAAAATTCGTCTTGCAGCTAACTTATTTGATTCTTGCTCTATAATCTTAAAGTTAGATGCGTAAGCCTTTTTATCTTTTAAACAAGTTTCGTGAGAAGCGATTTCAACATCTTCCCAATTTTTGTTTTTTGGGATATCGTTTTCATCATTAATAAGAATTGCTGTTTGATTTACCGTATTAATACTTTCAAAAGGAACACCTCGTTCTAACAAACGCACAATTTCACGAAGTGGTTGTTCTCCCATTCCGTACACCAACATGTCTGCTTTAGACGTTTCTAGAATGGTTGGCATTAATTGATCGCTCCAATAATCGTAATGTGTTACACGACGTAATGAGCCTTCAATGCCTCCAATTAAAACTGGTGTATCTGGCCATTTTTCTTTTAAAATCTTACTATAAACCGTTGATGCATAATCTGGTCTAAAACCAATTTCGCCATTTGGTGTGTACGCATCTTTATCGCGACGTTTTTTATTAGCATTGTAGTTGCTAATCATAGGATCCATACAACCACCTGTAACACCGAAGAACAGACGTGGTTTACCCAACTTAACAAAATCCTGAAGATTATCGTTAACATTAGGTTGTGGTACGATAGCAACACGTAAACCCATACTTTCTAACAAGCGTCCAATTACTGCAGGACCAAACGTTGGGTGATCTACATAGGCATCTCCGCTAAACAGGATAACATCTAAGTGTTCCCATCCGCGGATTTTCACCTCTTTATTTGTGGTAGGCAACCAACTAGAAAGTCTTAATTCTTCTTGCATAACGGCACAAAGGTAGTTAGAAAATACAACTTAATCAGTTGAAGATTTGTTAAACCACACAAATCCAAATTACTATAAAATGTTCAATACGTTCGGTTTTAAGATTACAAATCGAGTGCTTTTAAGTTTTCTACTCGGTTTCTTGCTAGGAAATCATCAATAGTTTCAAAATGCTCTATGACACGTTTGTCTTTAAACTCAAAGACTTTTTTAGACAGTCCTTGAAGAAAATCACGATCGTGAGACACTAAAATTAAGGTGCCATCGAACTCTTTTAATGCGTCCTTGAGAACATCTTTAGATTTTAAATCGAGATGGTTTGTCGGCTCATCCAGAATCAAAAGATTTACTGGTTCTAATAATAATTTCACCATGGCTAATCTGGTTTTTTCACCACCAGAAAGCACACCTACTTTTTTATCAATATCGTCACCCTTAAACATAAAACGACCCAAAATATTTTTTATTTGTGTACGAATATCTCCTTTAGCAACTTCATCAACGGTTTGAAAAATAGTTAAGTCTTCATCTAAAAGTGCGGCTTGGTTTTGTGCAAAATAACCCACTTGAACGTTATGTCCTAGTGTACATGTACCTTCCACATCAATTTGTCCCATGATAGCTTTAATCATAGTAGACTTTCCTTCACCATTTCTACCTACAAAGCACACTTTTTCGCCACGAGCAATAGACATGTTTGCATTTTTAAACACCACATGCTCATCATACGATTTAGACACATCCTTTACCGTTACAGGATAATCACCAGAACGCTGTGTTTTTGGAAAACGTAACTTTAAAGCCGATGTGTCAATTTCATCAATTTCAATAATTTCAAGTTTTTCTAGCATACGTTCTCTCGATGCCACCTGATTGGTTTTAGAATAGGTACCTTTAAAACGCTCGATGAACGCTTGGTTATCGGCTATAAATTTTTGTTGTTCTTGGTAAGCTTTTATTTGATGCGCTCTTCTGTCTTCACGCAACTGTAAATAATGCGAATAGTTGGCTTTGTAGTCGTAAATACGACCCATAGTTACTTCTATGGTTCGGTTTGTAATATTATCAACAAAGGCTCTATCGTGAGAAATAACCATGACAGCCTTGGCTTTATTCACCAAAAAATCCTCTAACCAAATTACCGATTCTATATCAATATGATTGGTTGGCTCATCTAGAAGAATTAAATCTGGTTTTTGAAGTAAAATTTTCGCCAATTCAATTCGCATACGCCATCCACCAGAAAATTCACTTGTTGGCTTATTAAAATCTTCAGGTTTAAAACCTAAACCTTTAAGTGCTTTTTCTACTTCAGCTGTATAATTCACCTCTTCTAAAGCATAGTATTTTTCACCCAAATCTGATACGCGCTCTATAATTTTCATATAGTCTTCAGATTCGTAATCGGTTCGGGTTTCAAGCTGTTTATTTAGCGCATCCATTTCATCTCGCATTTCAAAAACGTGACTAAATGCTTTTGATGCTTCTTCCAAAACAGACGTATCATCTTCGGTTAATAAATGTTGCGGCAAATAAGCTATTACGGCATCTTTTGGTGCTCTAACATTACCTTTTGTAGGGTTCTGAACACCAGCAATAATTTTCATCATTGTAGATTTTCCGGCACCATTTTTACCCATTAGGGCAATTTTATCATTCTCATTTATAGTAAAAGACACATCACTGAATAAGGTGTGACCACTAAATTCTACAACTAAATTATCTACAGAAATCATAGCTTTAATTTTAAAGGCGCAAAACTACTAAAAGCCGAAAGATAAATCTTTGATTTTTTTGAAGTAATATTGCATTTTAAACCTGTTATGAGCATCATTTCAACAGACCTATCAAAAGCCGTAAAACTTCTTAATAATGAAGAGCTTGTTGCTATACCAACCGAAACGGTTTATGGTTTGGCTGGTAATATCTTTTCAGAAAAAGCGGTTAAGGCTATTTTTGAAACTAAAGAGCGTCCGTTTTTTAATCCGTTGATTGTTCATATTCCTAATATAGATTATCTAGAAACTATTGTTGAAGAAGTTCCTGAAAAGGCAAAACTCTTGGCTGAGGCTTTTTGGCCTGGACCAATAACTTTAGTTTTAAAAAAGAAATCTATAATCCCAGATTTAATTACTGGTGGAAAAGATACAGTTGCTGTTAGAATTCCTAATCACCCAACTACTTTGGAACTTTTAAATCAATTAAATTTTCCACTTGCTGCACCAAGTGCAAATCCATTTAACCGAATAAGCCCAACAAAAGCTGAGCATGTAGAAAACTATTTTAAGGATAAAATAAAAATGGTTTTAGATGGAGGAGCTTGTAAAAGTGGCATTGAGTCTACAATTATTGGTTTTGAAAATGGTGAACCTATAATTTATAGACTAGGCTCTACTTCTATAGAAGCTATTGAAGCTGTAGTTGGAGCTATTGAAATTAAAAACAAAAAAGAAGTTGCACCTGATGCGCCAGGAATGTTAGAACGCCATTATGCGCCAAAAACCAAAACCATTCTTACCAGTCATCTTAAAGAAGCTGTTGAGGAAAACAAAAATCTGCGTATAGGACTTTTAACCTATAATGATATTTGGAACGATGATGCTATTCATTTTAAAATTGTGCTATCAGAAGGTAAAAATCTAGAAGAAGCCGCTTCAAAATTGTATGATGCTTTACATCAATTAGACCAACAAGACTTAGACCTTATCATTGCAGAACGACTTCCTGATTATGGCTTAGGTAAATCTATTAATGATAGACTTACAAGAGCGACAAAGTAAATCTAACTTCAATCATTTTAAATCACCTGATTTTCAACATAAAAAAACATTTGATTAGAGTTTGCCAATCCAATTGTTTGTCGTAAATTTGCAAACTCTTTTTCGGAAGAGGAATGTTTAATCTTTTGTGCCCTTGGGTACAATAATAAATCAAATTAGTGTGGATACATTAAGCTACAAAACAGTTTCTGCTAACAAAGCTACCGTTAATAAGGAGTGGGTTTTAGTTGATGCTGAAGGACAAACTTTAGGTCGCTTAGCTTCAAAAGTAGCAGTACTTTTAAGAGGTAAGCACAAACCTAACTTTACGCCACACGTTGATTGCGGTGACAACGTAATTGTTGTAAACGCTGAAAAAATCAACTTAACTGGTAACAAATGGACTGATAAAAGTTATATCCGTCACACAGGTTATCCAGGTGGTCAAAGAAGCTTGACTGCTACTGAGATGTTTGAGAAAGACCCAACCAGATTAGTAGAAAAGTCAGTAAAAGGAATGTTACCTAAAAACAAATTAGGTGCTACTCTTTTTAGAAACTTAACTGTTGTTGCTGGTGCTGAGCATGCTCACGAAGCTCAAAAGCCAAAAACAATTAATTTAAACGAATTTAACTAATGGAAGTAATTCACAAAATTGGCCGTAGAAAGACGGCTGTTGCCCGTGTATACGTTGCCCCAGGAAAAGGTAACATTACGGTGAACAAAAAAGACATGGCGGATTATTTTACTACTGGAACTTTACAGTATAAAGTAAACCAACCTATTGCTATGACTAACAATGATGGCAACTTTGATATTACTGTAAACGTATATGGAGGTGGTATCACTGGCCAGGCGGAAGCTATACGTTTAGCATTATCTCGTGCAATGTGCGAACTTGATGCTGAAAACAGAGCAATATTAAAGCCAGAAGGTCTATTAACAAGAGATCCAAGAATGGTAGAGCGTAAGAAATTCGGTCAGAAGAAAGCGCGTAAGAAATTCCAGTTCTCTAAACGTTAATATCCAACAACACTTAATTCAGAACTTGACTTATCAAGTTCTGGATTATTTTATTTTATTGAAACCCGCTGCATAGTGCAGCAAATTATAAACCAGTTATTGTTGTCCATGACCTAATGGTCAGGATTTAGTTTAGCATCTAAATGATTAAGGCTAAAAAACCACTTAGTCATTGCTAATTCAACAGAACGTAAACTATCACAAAAATGGAAAAAGTAGAAGTAAAAGAACTACTAGACGCAGGTGTACATTTCGGTCACCTAACACGTAAGTGGAATCCAAACATGGCTCCTTATATCTACATGGAGCGTAATGGTATTCACATTATCAACCTTTACAAAACAGCTGCAAAGATTGACGAAACTTGTGCTGCATTAAGCAAAATTGCTGCATCAGGTAAAAAAATCTTATTCGTAGCAACTAAAAAACAAGCTAAAGACATCGTTGCTGAAAAAGCAGGTGCTGTAAACCAACCTTACATTACTGAGCGTTGGCCAGGTGGAATGCTTACTAACTTTGTAACAATCCGTAAAGCTGTTAAGAAAATGTCTTCAATTGATCGTATGAAAAAAGACGGTACTTTTGAGTCATTATCAAAAAGAGAAAAATTACAAATAGATCGTCAACGTGCAAAATTAGAAAAGAACTTAGGTTCTATTTCTGACATGACACGTTTACCAGGTGCTTTATTTGTTGTAGATACTTTAAGAGAGCATATTGCAATCAAAGAAGCTCAAAAATTAAACATTCCAATCTTTGCAATGGTAGATACTAACTCTGACCCACGTCAGGTAGATTATGTTATCCCTGCAAACGATGATGCTTCAAAATCAATCAACAAAGTTTTATCTATTGTTTCATCTGCAATTGAAGACGGATTAAACGAAAGAAAAGCTGAGCGTGCTGATAAAGATAGCGGAAAAGCTAAAAAAGCTGCAAAAGCTAAAGTAGCAGACCAAGAAGAAGAATAAAAATAACATTTAGAAAATATATAAAAGTCGTTTAATTCGTTTCTTCGCAGAACATTAATTATTCGACTTTTTTAAATTAAACACTATGGAAAATACTGTAAAAATTACAGCAGCAGAAGTAAACAAGCTAAGACAGGCAACTGGTGCTGGTATGATGGATTGTAAAAAAGCTTTAGTTGAAGCTGGTGGTGATTTTGATAAAGCCATTGAAGTATTACGTAAAAAAGGACAAAAAGTTGCAGAAAAAAGAGCTGACAGAGATTCTTCTGAAGGTGCTGCTGTTGCTAAAATAAATGCAGATAACACGTCTGGTGTTGCTATCGTTTTAGGTTGCGAAACTGACTTCGTAGGTAAAAACGAAAATTTCGTAAAATTAGCTAATGATTTAGCTGATGCTGCTTTAAATTTTGACTCTAAAGAAGACTTTTTAGCTTCTGATTTTGGTGGAATGACTGTTGCTGAAAAATTAGTTGAGCAAACTGGTGTTATTGGTGAAAAATTAGATATCACTGCTTTTGAAAAATTAGATGCACCTTTTGTAGGGCAGTATGTTCATATTAACAAAATTGCTGCGTTAGTAGGTTTATCTGCAAAAGTAGATAACGCTGATACTTTAGTTAAAGATATCGCAATGCAAGTAGCTTCTATGGGAGCAACTACATTATCTTACAAAGATTTTGATCCTGCTTATGTAGCTTCAGAAACTGAGGCTCGTATTGCAGTAATCGAAAAAGATAATGAAGAATTAGCACGTTTAGGTAAAACATTAAAGAATGTACCTAAATATATCTCTATGGCGCAATTAACACCTGAAGTTTTAGCGCAAGCTGAAGAAGATGCTAAAGCGGAATTAAAAGCTGAAGGTAAGCCTGAGCAAATCTGGGACAGAATCTTACCTGGTAAAATGGAGCGTTTCATTTCTGATAACACAACTCTAGACCAAGAGCAATGTTTATTAGATCAGAAATTCATTAAAGATGATAAGCAAACTGTTGCTGAATACGTTAAAACATTTGGTGACGTTGAAGTAACTGGTTTTAAACGTGCTTCAGTTGGATAATTATATATTCAAACTATTATAAAAACTAAAAAGCCTTTCAAATAATGAAAGGCTTTTTTTTGACATTTTTTTCTCTTTTACAGATGCTAATAATTATGTAGCTTTGTTCAACTTTCAAAATAACCATGAAATACAAAAGAATTTTACTAAAATTATCTGGTGAGGCCTTAATGGGAGATCGCCAATATGGTATAGATCCTCAACGTTTAGCAGAATATGCACATGACATCAAAGTAATTACCGACTTAGGTGTTGAAGTAGCCATTGTTATTGGTGGTGGTAATATCTTTAGAGGTGTTGCTGGCGCTAGTAATGGGATGGATCGTGTACAAGGCGATCATATGGGTATGTTAGCAACCGTAATTAACGGATTAGCATTGCAAAGTGCTTTAGAAGATGCTGGTATACCAACCAGACTTCAAACGGCTATTAAAATAAACGAGGTTGCTGAGCCATTTATAAGACGTAAAGCTATGCGTCATTTAGAAAAAGGACGTGTAGTTATTTTTGGAGGAGGAACTGGTAACCCTTATTTTACAACAGACTCAGCTGCTGTTTTAAGAGCTATTGAGATTGAAGCTGATGTTATTTTAAAAGGAACTCGTGTTGACGGTATTTATACTGCAGATCCAGAAAAAGATAGCTCGGCAGTTAAATTTGACCATATTACTTTTGATGATGTTCTTAGAAAAGGACTAAAGGTTATGGATACAACAGCATTTACACTAAGTCAGGAAAATAAATTGCCTATTATAGTGTTTGATATGAATAAAAAAGGAAACTTATTAAAAGTAGTTTCTGGTGAGACCATAGGAACAGAAGTTAACTTATAATTTTTGGCTCAACTTTTGATAACTCGCAATTAAAATTTTTTAACATTATGAACGAAGACATTCAATTTATTATAGATTCTACAAAAGAAGCAATGGACAATGCTATAAAGCATTTAGAGAAACAATTGGTTAATATTAGAGCTGGTAAGGCCAGTCCTGCAATGTTAGGAAGTGTTATGGTAGACTATTATGGCTCTCAAACACCACTAAATCAAGTTGCCAATGTTAATACTCCAGACGGTAGAACAATCTCTGTTCAACCATGGGAAAAAAGTATGCTTCAGGAAATTGAGCGTGGTATTATGTTAGCTAACTTAGGCTTTAACCCAATGAATAATGGAGAAACAATTATTATTAACGTTCCACCATTAACAGAGGAACGAAGAAAGGATTTAGCAAAGCAAGCCAAAGCTGAAGCCGAAGATGCTAAGGTAGGTGTTAGAAATGCACGAAAAGATGCCATGAACGATATTAAAAAAGCTGATGTTTCTGAAGATTTACAAAAAAATGCAGAAATAGACATACAAGAACTTACAGATTCTTACGTTAAGAAGATAGATAAAATCCTTGATGTTAAAGAAGGTGAGATAATGACTGTTTAATAAAACTTCTTCTCTCCTTTTTAATGTGTTTTTAGTTAAGACAAAAACAATCTGAAACAAGTTTTAGATTAGGAGCGAAGTGTTTTTATTTAGCTTTTAATATTAATCCATATACATGCTAAAGCAATCTCTTGCTATTCTATTTATTTGTCTTGCAACATTTAGCCTGGCTCAAAACCCTATTTCTAAAAAGACTGATTCTACTAAAATAGCTAGAGATTCTATAAAAAAAGCTGAATTCCTTAAGAATATTGGCAATGGCTTTTTACCTATAGGCTTCTTTGATTTAGACTTAAGATACCTCATAAAGTTTAATCAATATGAAGGTTTTAGGACAGGTTTAGGAGGCATTACAAACGAGCGTTTTTCTGATCGCTATCGTATAAATGGCTATGCAGTTTATGGTTTTAAGGACGAACGCTATAAATATAGTATAGGTGGTGGCTTTAGAGTGAACAAATCTTCAAACACTTGGGTAAACTTATCTTATACAGATGACCTTAAGGAAACAGGAAGCTCTAATTTTTTAACTGATAAACGTTTCTTTACTTTTTTTGAGCCAAGACTTTTAAACATCAACTTATTCCATAGACACATTACAAAATCTATAGGAATACAACATAAAATATCTAACCACTTATTGTCTGAAACTCAATTCTCAACAAGCAAAATCAATCCCACGTATAACTACAATTTTATCTTAGATAACGCATCATACAATACGTTTGATTTAAGCACAGTAAAATTAAGTTTACAATGGAGCCCTTTTAGTAGGTTTGAGCTAAAAGACGATCAAATTGCGGTTACAAAAGACGGTTTTCCTAAGTTTACACTTCAATTTACACAAGGGTTTAAATCTGTTTTAGGTAGTGATTTTAATTTTTCAAAACTAGACTTTAGAACCATTCAACAATTCACTCATAGTAACGATTCTAAAACAAACATTATCTTAGTAGCAGGTATTGCTGGTGGTGAAACACCTCTTACTCAATTATATCACGCCTACCCAAACAATATTACTAAAGAAACCATATTGCAACGCTTTTCTGTGGCTGGTCTTAATAGTTTTGAGACTATGTATTTTAATGAGTTTTTTAGTGATAAATTCTCAACCTTACAGCTAAAGCATTTCTTTAGACCTTTTAAGATTTCTGAACGTTTTAAGCCACAATTAGTCCTTATATCTAGGTATGCGCTTGGAGATATGAAAAGTATTAGCAGACACCAAGGTGTTAGTTTTAATACACTTAATCATCTTTATTCTGAATCTGGTTTCGAAATCAATAAACTACTACTTGGTTTTGGATTGAGTTTTGCCTACCGTTATGGTGCATATCATCTTCCTAAATTTGAAGATAATATTGCTTTTAAGTTTACTTTTAATATCTCAATATAAGTTTAGTATATAAAAACAAAAAGCCCTTCCAAATTCTGGAAGGGCTCTTTTAATAGATATTAATTGATTTTGTTACCATCTTTATCAAAAAAATGATATTCAAGATATGTGTAAGCATCTCTGGGTATAATTTTTACCCATTTTTTGTGTTCAAAGAACCACTTTGTACGTACAGATGGATAGCCTTTGGTTAAAAAGGCTGCTATAAAAGGATGTGCATTTAAGGTTATCTTTTTATAGTCTTTTTTAATAATCCTTTCTAGGTCTTGCTTAATACGTTGCACAACTTTAATTGGTGCTTCTATTTCATCTCCACCTATGAGATTAGGATTTTCTTCTTTTGTTTTAATATTGCGTTCTGGCCTAACGCGCTGTCTGGTAATTTGCACTAAACCAAACTTACTCGGCGGCAATATTTTATGCTTTGCTTTGTCATCTTTCATCTCTTCGCGGAGATGATTGTAAAGTTGTTTTCGGTTTTCTGCTCTGCCCATATCTATAAAATCAACTACAATGATTCCTCCCATATCGCGGAGGCGTAATTGACGGGCAATTTCGGTTGCAGAAATTAAATTTACCTCTAAGGCTGTGTCTTCTTGGCTTTTTTCTTTGTTAGAACGGTTACCACTATTTACATCTATAACATGCATAGCTTCGGTATGTTCTATTACAAGATAAGCTCCTTTAGCCATAGAAACGGTTTTTCCAAACGATGTTTTTATTTGGCGTTCTATGCCATATTTTTCAAAAACCGGAATACCATTTTTATAGTACTTTACAATAGACTCTTTTTTTGGTGCAATTTTTTGCACGTAATCTTTTACTTGTATGTACAATTCTTCGTCATCTACAACAATACCAGAGAATGAATCATTAAAGATATCTCTAAGAATAGAGGATGCTTTATTCATTTCTCCCAAAACTTTTGTTGGGTGATGTGCTTTGTACAACTTTTTACACATTGCTGTCCATCTTGCCAGCAAATTCTGTAAATCACTATCTAGCTCGGCAACTTTTTTGCCTTCTGCTACAGTACGGATAATAACACCAAATCCTTTTGGAGTGATACTTTTTACCAATCGTTTTAAGCGATCTTTTTCTTCTTGTGATTCAATTTTTTGAGAAATTGAAATTCGATTAGAAAAAGGCACCAAAACAATGTATCTACCTGCAATAGACAATTCTGAACTAATGCGAGGTCCTTTTGTAGAAATTGGTTCTTTTACTACTTGTACTAAAATTGATTGATTAGATTTAAGCGCATTGGCAATACTGCCATTTTTGTCTAAATCTTTTTCAAACGGAAAGTCTTTGAGACTATAATCTCTTAATTTTCCTGTGCTTACACGCTTAATGAATTTTAAAAGTGAAGGTAATTTTGGTCCAAGATCATGATAGTGTAAAAAACCATCTTTTTCGTAGCCTACGTTAACGAAAGCTGCATTTAATCCTGGAATTACTTTACGGATTTTGGCGATAAAAATATCGCCTACTGCAAAGTTGTTATCCTCTTCATCTTTGTGTAATTCAATAAGTTTTCCATCCTTTAATAAGGCAAAATCAACAATATCTGAACTCGATCTTACGATTAATTCTTTGTTCATAATGTTAATTTATATTCCGACAGTAAACGTCGGAATGGATTTTACTAAATTATTTGACACAGGATTCCGATAAATTATCGGATAATCCAAACAAATTAAGATGTACTCTATTACATACATCTAATTTTATATCAAAGAACGCTTGTTAAAACTGAAAAAAGTAGTCTAAAAACTACTTTTTTCCAGCTTATTTCTTTTTGTGACGATTAGCGCGTCTACGTTTTTTACGCTTATGCGTCGCTACCTTGTGTCTTTTTCTTTTTTTACCACTTGGCATAATGAATAATGCTTTTTAAATTAATATTTTTTTTTAATGTCTTTAGTTAACTTCAACATTAGATTTTACACCTTCTAAAAATACTTTAGCTGGTTTAAAAGCTGGTATGTTGTGAGCAGGAATCTTAATCGTAGTATTTTTTGAAATGTTACGACCTGTTTTCTCAGCTCTTGTTTTGATTATGAAACTTCCGAAACCTCTTAAATATACATTATCACCACTCTCTAGAGATGATTTTACTTCTTCCATAAAAGTTTCTACCGTAGCTTGTACGTCACCTTTCTCCATACCTAACTTATCAGATATCTTAGCTACTAAATCGGCTTTTGTCATTGTTATTAGTTTTAGGGTTACTATTAAAATCTTAAGGGATGCAAATATAGGTAATTTAATTTCAATATTTCAAGCGTAATTAATTAAAATTTAACGTAATAAAGATTTAATTTTGCTTTAGTATTTAAAATTTCAATGGATTTCAAAAAAAAACTAACTTACTGGTATTCAATTAACAAAAGAGATTTGCCTTGGCGAAATACCAAAAATCCATACCATATTTGGCTCTCAGAAATAATTTTACAACAAACACAAGTTAAGCAAGGATTACCTTATTATGATGCTTTTATTAAGCAATATCCCACTGTTTTTGATCTTGCAAATGCCTCAGAAGAAGAAGTTTTAAAATTATGGCAAGGTCTTGGTTACTACTCAAGAGCAAGGAACCTTCATACTACAGCCAAATATGTCGCTTTTGAACTTAATGGTAAATTTCCTGATAATTATAAAGACTTATTAAAACTTAAAGGTGTTGGCGATTACACAGCAAGTGCTATAGCTTCAATAGCTTTTAACGAAGTTGCTGCTGTAGTAGATGGTAATGTATATAGAGTTCTGTCTCGTTACTTTGGGATTAAAACTCCTATAAACTCTACTAGTGGCATTAAGGAATTTAAAAAACTAGCTTCTTCAATTATTGATAGAGAGCAACCAGCATTGTTTAACCAAGCTATTATGGAGTTTGGCGCTACACAATGCAAACCAAAAAACCCTGACTGCAATGTTTGTCCTTTAAATGAAAGCTGTATTGCTCTTAAAAAGAATTTAATTGATGTTTTACCTGTAAAATTGAAGAAAACTAAAGTAAAAACTAAGTTCTTCAACTTTTTGGTTTGCATAGACAACAACAATAAAACCATTCTAGAAAAAAGAACCTCAAAAGGTATTTGGCAGAATTTGTATCAATTTCCATTAATTGAATCTGATAAGAGCCTGTCTTCTGATGAGTTTCATTTACTCAATTTAAAAGATACTTTATTAAGCAATCTAGAGTTTGACCACTCCTTATATAATATAGAAGATAAAATTCACAAACTATCGCACCAACATCTTCATACCAAATTCTGGATTATCGAAACAGATGAGCTACCAAAAAATGCTACATCAATTAAAGACATAAAAACATTTCCTGTTCCAGTGTTAATCAGCGACTTTATTGAAGCATTTAAATTCAAAGATTTATAAGAATCACATTTTTTTCTTAATTTTAAATGTGCGATTACAAATTAAGTAACTTTGCAAGCTAAAACCATTTTAATATGTCAGGAACATTGAATAAAGTAATGCTAATTGGGCATTTAGGAGATGAGGTAAAAATGCATTATTTTGATGACAAAAATTGTGTTGGTCGTTTTCCTTTGGCCACTAACGAAACTTACACTAACAAAACCACCAATGAGCGTGTAACAAACACCGAGTGGCATAATATTGTGGTACGAAACAAAGCAGCAGAGATTTGTGAAAAATACCTCACTAAAGGTGATAAAGTTTATATAGAAGGACGCATTAAAACCAGAAAATGGACTGATGACAAAGGAATGGAACGTTATTCTACAGAGATACAATGTACCGATTTTACTTTTTTAACCAACAAAAATGAACAGCAAGTACAATCGCCAGCCGCACAACAATCAACTCAACCTCAGCAATCTACTCAAAACAGTGTAGTACCTGAAGAGGATGACGATTTACCATTTTAATTAAATTAGTTTTATTTTGGACCCAGAACCCTCGGTTTTACTTTCAAATTTATTAGTTACCAATACGTCTTTTATAACTAGTATCATTTTACTTCTTATACTATTAGTATGTTCTGCCCTTATTTCGGGTGCAGAAGTGGCACTGTTTTCATTAACCAAATCTAATATTGATAAAGGTATTGAGGAGAACTCCTCAGCAATGCAAATTATTGCATCATTACTAGAGCGACCAAAAAAGCTTTTAGCAACCATCCTTGTTGCTAATAACTTTATAAATATTGCTATTGTTTTGCTATTTGCATTTATAGGAGAAACACTTTTTAAGGACATTATAAACCCTATTATTAGATTTTTACTAGAAGTTGTTTCTGCTACTTTCCTCATTTTATTATTTGGCGAAATTATTCCGAAGATATACGCAAGTAGAAATAGCGTGAAATTTGCTTCTTTTATGGCAAGACCTTTAAAGGTTTTGGATGTCATATTTTCTCCAATAAGCCTTCCTATGCGTTACACTACACTTAAAATTCAGGAACGCTTTGGCAAGCAACGTTCTAATCTAAGTGTAGACCAGCTGTCTCAAGCATTAGAGCTCACTAACGATGAAGACACAACACAAGAAGAACAAAAGTTATTACAAGGTATTGTATCTTTTGGAAATACAGATACCAAACAAGTAATGCGCCCACGAATGGACTTGTTTGCACTTAATATTGATACACCTTTTGAAACCATTATACAAGAAATTGTAGATAACGGCTATTCTAGGATTCCTGTTTACGAAGAAAGTATAGATGATGTTAAAGGTGTTTTGTATGTTAAGGATCTTTTGCCTCATCTCAACAAGAAGCAATTTAAATGGACAACCTTACTTAGAGAACCGTTTTTTGTTCCTGAAAACAAAAAACTAGATGATCTAATGGTCGAGTTTCAAACAAAGAAAGTGCACTTAGCAGTAGTTGTAGATGAATACGGAGGCACTTCTGGTTTGGTGTCTTTAGAAGATATTATTGAAGAAATTGTAGGAGATATTAGTGATGAATATGATGATGAAGATTTGGTTTATACAAAACTAGACGACAATAACTATAGTTTTGAAGGTAAAACTCCTTTAAAGGACGTATATAAAATCCTTGATTTTGAAGATAATGAAGCTGAAGATTATGAAAGCAGAAAAGGTGAAGCCGAAACACTTGCTGGTTTTGTTTTAGAAATTTCTGGAGGTTTTCCTAGAGTTGGAAGTAAAATAAATTTCAAAAATTACGTTTTTACTATTGAAGCCTTGGAGCGTAAACGTATAAAACAAATTAAACTCACCTTGCTTAACACCAATAAATGAAACGTATCGTATTACCAATAATAAGTCTTTTTATGTTAGGTTGTGGCAACGACCCATTACCAAAACCTAAAGGTTATTTACGCTTAGAATATCCTGAGGCTGAATATAAAAAAGTGGCTTCATCACTACCTTTTACTTTCGAAGAAAATGAATTGCTAGCATCTACATCTAAAGTAAAATCTTCTGGTGAAACAAAAGGATTAAACGTAAAATACCCTTCCTTAAAGGCAACCATCTATCTAAGCTATAAAGAAGTAGATAATGATAATTTAGACAGTCTTCTGCGCGATGCACAAAACCTTACGCAAAAGCATACTATTAAAGCAGATGAGATAACTTACAAACCTTTTGAAAACCCTAAAGACAAAGTTTATGGTATGTTATATGAAGTAGGTGGTGATGCTGCTTCTCAATCTCAATTCTATGTTACAGATAGCACAAAGCACTTTTTGAGTGGTTCTTTGTATTTCTATGCAAAACCAAATTATGATTCTATTTATCCAGCTTCAGAATATCTTAAGAAAGATATTAAACGCTTAATGGAATCTATAAAGTGGAAAGAAAATTAATCTAAAGTTTAGTAATAAAAAAAGCAGCCGATTGGCTGCTTTTTTTATTACTGTGAAGTGATTAGTTACTCTTGGTAAACCCATTCACCGCCCATCTTTATTACAGCAAAATCTTCAGTACCATTACTACCATTATAGATATCTATAGTAACAATATATTTTTGCTCTTCTTCTGCTGAAGGATCTAAAGCATCTAAAACAATATTTATAGCTTCAAGAACCATAGGATTCGTCCATTCTGCTGGATTCCCGGATCTTCTATCCATATTTCCATAATTATCCATACTCGTTGTAGCTTCAGGATAATCAGAACTTAATGCAGCAACTATAGCCGCATAATCATCAGGACCCATCGTGTATCTAATAGTGTTATCTGGTACCCAAACACCGTCTTCGAATCCAAATTGTAACGTTGTAGAAATTACACTCTCATGACCTGACCATACTCCATTCATATATGTATAAGAATTACCTCTTATTTGAGCTCCACTTGAACTTGAGTAATAATCATAAATTACTAACAATTCATCCTCTTCTTGAGCATAAGGGAATGTTAACTCTAAGAATGTTGGTAAATAGTTGTCTGGTGGTATTGAACTTCCGAAATTGTTATATTGTCCTGGTTGACCAGATCCTTCACCCATAGAGTCAAAATCATCTGAACTCAAGTAATAAACTCCTTCAACAGCTTCCCAAGCACCTCCTGAATACATAAAGTACTCACCTTTTGAGTTTGTATCACCTGTAGCACCTAATGTCTTAATTTTTAAGCTTTCAATTCTCCATCTTGCAGCGTCAGTATCTGAAGATTCATATCTAAAAGCAACATTGATAACTTGACCATCGTAAGCAGAAAAATCGTAATCTTCTGAAGATGCCATATCTCCTGTAGCAGGATTTGCTAATATAATTTCGTCCCAAGTAGCAGCTAAAACATCACCTGAATAATCTGTAGATACAAATATCTTTAATAAAGATGCATCACCAGCATAGTCTAACTCTTGAGTAATTTGAAATTTAAGGTCACTTTCGCCTGTTAAATCGATTGTTGGAGACACCAACCATTCTGTATTTGCAACTTGGCCACCAAAGAAACTATTACCTTGAACGTAACCCGATTGAGAAGTCCAAACATCATCTCCACCAAATTCTTCAGCAACAGTCCAACCTTCTAAACTTCCTGCAAAGTTGTAAGATACTAAATCCGCTAAACCAACTTCTGGCTCT